>CAINDO010000027.1 GCA_903847385.1 uncultured Myxococcales bacterium | reverse complement strand
GAACCGCCCCGCGATGCCGCCACCGAGCGCGCCTCCGAGCCCGTGGATGAGCGCGGCCCGCGCGATGTCGCCGGCATCGCCGCCGTTCTTCCATGCGGTCGCGCCGCCGCTGATGGCGCCCCCCGCCCCGCCCGACGCCGCCCCGGCCGCGATCGCCCCCGCGCCAGCCATCTGCGCGAGCCCGAACGTCGCGCCCGACACGAAGCCGGCCGCCGCGCCGATGCCGGCGGCGCTCAGGCAGTCGTCGCCGCCCTGCAGCGCGCAGGCGGCGAAGCCGAGCCCCCCGCCGATGGCTGCGCCGATGCCGCCCGAGATGAGCCACGCAAACCGCCCATCCGGAACCCACCGCCCGACCGTATCCCCGCCCCCATACGCGTAGCGCCCTCAGCTCTCCGGCACATTCACCTCAAACAGCACGGGGTCGCCTTCGAGGAACTGCCCCCACGTGGGGGCGCACATCCGGGCGCCGGCGTCGTACAGGCCGGCGGTCTCGCCGAACTGGCCTCGGTCGGGGTAGCGCACGTAGCCGGCCCAGGTCTTGGGGTAGGGCCAGGTGTCGTTGGCGGGGCGGTTCACTCTCAGTGCGATTGCCGCGGGCAGGACCGACCACTGACAGTCCCGCCCAACCGACTGGCTCCGGCTACCCCTCTGAACCTGTTCGTCATAGGATCGACCTATGCCGAAGCCATATGGACCTGAATTCAGACTGGACGTGATTGATTTTCTCCAGCGTGGATTCACGCTGGACGAATCTGTTGCGCACTTCTCCCTGGGCCGGGCGACCGTCAATCGCTGGTCGAGCCGTTTCAATAAGACGAGGCGTGCTGAAGCGAAGCCGACGGGCGGGCCGCGCAACATCAAGCTCGATCAGTGCGACCTCGAAGTGCTGCTCGAACTGGTGAAGGCGCAACCGGACACGACGCTTGAGGAACTGGTGGAGCTTCTCGAGGGCAAGACGGGGAAGCGCGTCGGCCGCTCGACGGTCGGCCGGGGACTGAAGAAGCTGAACGTGACCCGGAAGAAGAAGTCGCTCGTCGCGTCCGAGCGCGATGCGCCACGCGTGCAGGACCTGCGCGCGAAGTTCACGGCCTGGCAACGCAGCCTGGAACCGCACCGACTCGTGTTCGTCGACGAGGCGGGACCACACATCGCGATGACTCGCACCCACGGACGAAGTCTGCGTGGCGAGCCCGTCGTCGCTCGGGTTCCGCGGAATCGCGGCGCGGTTCTCACGATGATTGGCGCGCTGACCGTCTGCGGACTCACCACGATGATGACCATCGAAGGCGGCACGGGCGCCGCGGTCTTCCTCGCCTCCGTGACCGAGGTCCTCGGCCCCCGCCTCAAGCCGGGCGACATGGTCATCTTCGACAACGCCGGTGCGCACAAGGACGCTCGCATCAAGGACGCCGTCGAGGCACGCGGCGCGAAGTTGGTGTTCCTTCCGCCGTACTCGCCGGACCTGAACCCCATCGAGGAGTGCTGGTCGAAGGTGAAGTCCCTGCTTCGCTCCGTTGCTGCCCGCACAAAAGACGAGTTGAACCAGGCGCTTTCGACCATCCTGGACCTCGTACTCCCTCCGACGCGTGCGGATGGATTGGACATGCAGGCTACCGCGTTGAACCTTGAAAGGTTCAGACTCAACTTGAGTGGGCTGGGCTGTCAGCCCACGACACGGCCGTGGAAGTCACGAATCGAGTCACCCACGTCCCACAGGGGGAATCGCCGTCCGGCCGGAGGGGCGCGCGTCAGCCCTTCGTGCCGTTCTCCGCCGCGAGAAGCGACGGGTCGATCCACGCACTCACTACCTGCCCAGGCCTCAACTGGACGGAGTCGGAATCAAGAGGACGGAGACAGTCGATGAATTCCTGAAACGAGGTCGCGATGAGGCTTGTTTGTTCGGTCTCGTGATCCCAGAAAAACACTCCCGAGCGATTCCGTGAAAGGCCGAGACAGACGAAATTACCTCCCTCGGCGTCCCCTACCGGTAGAAGGTCGTTGGGCAGCCGACCTGCCAATCGACTGTAGGCAGCGCTGACTTCTGCACCACCGAAGAAACGTTGAATTCCGGAGCCGCCTTTCGGGGGTACATCGAATTCGTTGACATCTGGAACCGCCCCGTCGTGCCGATTGAGGAACGCGATCCAGTCCTGATGATTGTTTGCGGACGCAGCGGGCACCAATTCTCGGATAGTCTTGACGGACGACCCTGGGTTGCAACGCTTTAGTTTTACAAGCATGGCGCTATTGACCTCGTAGTATTGCTGAACCACCTGTGTGTCGGACAGCATCGTGTATTTCTCGAGAAAGGAGAAGCATCGTTCGCGCATCCTCCACGTGATGCCAAACCATGCCCTCGGGCGTAGCACGCAGACCGACGGCCTTGTTGGCGAGCGCCGCGTCGCCGGCGTAGTTCCCAGTCAAGCCAATCAACTCGACTCGGGCCTTGGCATACGGCGAGAAGTCCGGGAAGCCTTCACGTGTGAACCGAACGCCCGACGGGTGTGTCTCGCCGGCCCACCTCCAGTTGATCGGGCGGCGACCATTCACGACGCGGACGGCCGCGCGTTTTGTCCTTGTGGCATTTCCCTTCCTCCGCTGTTCAAAGATCCGCTCCGAACCTTGCCGCCCGAGCGCCTCGTGGTCAACTGCAAACGCCTGGGGCAGTCTCCAGCCTGACCGCCCCCCCGCCGCCGCCCGCCAAGCGCTCGGCACCGAGCCAATCGCCGCGGAGATCGCCACGGACCGCCAGTCCACGCCGCTCGACTGACCGAAGGCGACGCTGACGCTCTGGGCTGCGAGCTCGCCGGCCACGTTTCCGGTGACCTCGGCGAAGAGCGCGCGTCCGGCGCCCATCGTGGCCGTGCTGACGCCGAACCGCCCCGCGATGCCGCCACCGAGCGCGCCTCCGAGCCCGTGGATGAGCGCGGCCCGCGCGATGTCGCCGGCATCGCCGCCGTTCTTCCATGCGGTCGCGCCGCCGCTG
>CAINDO010000026.1 GCA_903847385.1 uncultured Myxococcales bacterium | reverse complement strand
TCCGGCGCCGGCATCTCCCCCGCCCCGCGTCGTGAGCGCCCCCGTGGCCGCGCCCGAGCCGCCCGCAGCGCCGCCCGCCCCCGACGCCCCGGCCACGGACGACGCCGCCCGCCCCCGGGCCGCCGACGAGAGCATCCGCGTGGACGTCGGCCACCTGGAGCGGCTGATGAACCTGGTGGGCGAGCTGGTGCTGGCCCGCAACCAGATCCTGCAGCAGCCGGACGTCCAGCGCGACCAGGCGCTGGGCACGATTTGCGGCCGCCTGTCCAACCTGACCACGGAGCTGCAGGAGGCCGTCATGAAGACGCGCATGCAGCCCGTGGGCACCGTGTGGAGCAAGATCCCGCGCATGGTCCGCGACCTGGCGCGCGCCTGCGGCAAGCAGGCCCGGCTCGAGATGGACGGCGGCGAGACCGAGCTGGACCGCACCCTGGTCGAGGCCATCAAGGACCCCCTCACCCACGTGGTCCGCAACTGCGTGGACCACGGCATCGAGGCGCCCGCCGTCCGGACCGCCGCGGGCAAACCCATCGAGGGCACGCTCGGCCTGCGGGCGTATCACGAGGCCGGGCAGGTCATCGTCGAGATCGCCGACGACGGCGCCGGCATCGACGTGGCCCGGGTGCGCGAGAAGGCCGTCCGCCGCGGCCTGGTGACCCCCGCGCAGGCCGAGCGCATGTCCGATCGCGAGCTCTGCCAGCTGATCTTCCTGCCCGGGTTCTCGACGCGGGAGGAGGTCACGCACGTCTCCGGCCGCGGTGTCGGCATGGACGTCGTCCGAACGAACATCGAGCGCATCGGCGGCACGGTGGACCTGCAGAACCGGCCCGGCCTGGGCATGACCCTGCGCATGCGGCTGCCCCTCACGCTGGCCATCATCCCGGTGCTCATCGTGCGCAGCGGCGGTCAGCGCTTCGCCGTGCCCCAGGCCAGCCTGCTGGAGCTGGTGGCCGTCGAGTCGAGCCGCGTGGAGCGACTGTACGGCGCCCCGGTGCTGCGCCTGCGCGGCGAGCTGCTGCCCCTGGTCGACCTCTGCGGCGTCCTGCGCCTGGAGCCGGCGCCGGCGGACCCCGAGACGCGGCACATCGTCATCGTCCAGTTCGACGGCCGGACCTTCGGCCTCCTGGTGGACGCCATCGACGACACGCAGGAGATCGTCGTCAAGCCACTGAATTCACTACTGAAATCCCTGGCCTGCTACAGCGGTGCGACGATCCTGGGGGACGGCGAGGTCGCCTTGATCCTGGACGTCCCCGGCCTGGCGACCCGGGCCCGCCTGGAGCACCCGGACATCGCCGCGGCCGACGACGCCGCCGCCGCCAAAGCCGACGAGGCGCCGCCCGTCTCGCTGCTGGTGATGGAGACCTTCGAACACGCCCGGGTGGCCGTGCCCCTGGAGTTCGTCTCGCGCCTCGAGGAGGCCCCCCGCTCGGCCATCGAGCGCGCCGCCGGCCGACCGGCGATGCAGTACCGCGACCGCGTGCTGCCGCTCGTCGAGGTCGGCCGTGCCCTCGGCCTCGCCGCCGGTCCGGCGCCCGACCCGGACGCGCCGATGACGGTCGTGGTGGTCACCCTGGGGGGTCGCAGCGCCGGCCTGGTCGTGGAGAACATCGTGGACATCGTGGCCCAGAGCCTGGACGTTCAAGCCGCCGCGGCCGTGCCCGGCACGCTGGGCTCCGCCGTCGTGCAGGGCAGAATCACGGACCTGCTCGACGTCCCACGCCTGCTCGGCGGCTGGGCGACCTCGGCGACGGCGACGGAGGCATGACCATGGGCCGCCCGATCTCGCTCTGCACCTTCCGCGTCGCCGACCAGCTCATGGGGCTGCCCGCGCTGCGCATTCAAGAGGTCCTCCGCTCGCGCGCCATGACCCCGGTCCCGCTGGCCCCGCAGGCGGTCCTGGGCCTGGTCAACCTGCGCGGACAGATCGTCACGGCCGTGGACCTGCGGCAGCGCCTGGGCTTCCCGCGCGTGCCGCCGCCCCCGCCGGACACGCCGGCGGACGAGGGCCCCGGCGGCGTCGCGGTCGTGGTCGACACGGACGACGGCCTGGTCAGCCTGATGGTCGACGACTTCGGCGATGTCACCGAGGTCGACGCGGACGACATCCTGCCGCCCCCGGCCACCCTGACCGGTCCGGCCCGGCGGCTCGCCCGCGGGGTCCTGCCCGTCGATGGCCAGCTGGTGCTCGTGCTCGACGTGGATCGGGCCGCGATCGTCGCACCGGACGCGGAGCCCTGAACCATGTCGACCGCCCCGAACGAGGCCGTCACCCGCATCTTCGTGGTGGACGACTCGCGCATCGTGCGCCGCCTGCTGATCGGCCTCCTGGAGAAGGAGCCGGACTTCCAGGTCGTGGGCGAGGCCGAGTCCGGGCCCCTCGCGCTCGAGCGCATCCCCGGCCTGGCCCCGGACGTCGTCACGATGGACGTCAACATGCCCGGCCTCGACGGCGTGTCCACCCTCAAGGCGCTGCGCGCCCAGCGGCCGGGTCTGCAGGTCGTGATGTTCAGCAGCGTGACGCAGGCCGGCGCCCGGATCACGCTCGACGCGCTGGAGGCCGGCGCGGCGGACATCGCCACGAAACCCTCGGCGGAGCGGGGGCCGGAGGCCTTCCGGGAGAGCATCGCCGACCTGATCCTGAAACTCCGCGCGGTCGCGCACCAGGCGAAGAAGCGCAAGGCCTCCCCCGGCCTCGCGGCCTCGTACACGCCCTTTCTCACGGGCCCGCCCGCACAGACGACCCGCCGCGCCGCCATCGACCTGGTGGTGCTGGCGAGCTCCACCGGGGGGCCCAACGCGCTGGTCAGCCTGGTGGGCGCCCTGCCGCGGGGTCTCCCCGTGCCCCTGATGGTCGTGCAACACATGCCGGCCTTCTTCACGAACCTGCTGGCGCAGCGACTCGACGCCCTGGGGGGCCCGCCCGTGCGCGAGGCCGTGGACGCCGAGGTGCCCCCGGCGGGCACGCTCCTGGTGGCCCCGGGCGAGCGCCACCTCGGCCTCCTGCGGGAGGGCGACGTCATCCGCACGCGGCTGACGGACGGTCCCCGCGAGAACGGATGCCGGCCGTCGGCGGACGTGCTGTTCCGGGACGCGGCGCAGGCCTACGGTCCGGGCGTGCTGGCCGTCGTGCTGACCGGCATGGGGACGGACGGCGAGCGCGGCTGCGAGCGCATCCGCGGCGCCGGTGGGCGCGTGGTGGCTCAGGACGAGGAGACCTCCGCCGTCTGGGGCATGCCCGGCGCCGTCGTTCGCGCCGGTTACGCCGAGGCCGTGCTCCCCCTCGACGCCATCGCCGACGCCATCGTGAGCCGCGTCTCGCGGCGTCGCAGCGGCCCCCTGCCGGCCTGAACCCGGCTTCCCCCTCGACCCTCGATGCGCCATACTGCGGCCCCGCTCGCATCCCATCCGAGGCCCCCATGAGCAACCCCACGTCCCTGCCCCCGTTCCAGTTCCAGGAGATCCTGCCCCTCGGTCACGAGGACACCGCCTGGAAGTGCCTGACCACCGACTTCGTCTCGACCTTCGAGGCCGGCGGCCGCACGTTCCTCTCCGTGGATCCGCAGGCGCTCACGCTGCTGACCCGCGAGGCGATGCGCGACATCGCCCACCTGCTGCGCCCCGCGCACCTCGCGCAGCTGTCCTCGATCCTGAGCGATCCCGAGGCCTCGGCGAACGACCGCTTCGTGGCGCGGGAGCTGCTTCAGAACGCCTGCATCGCCGCCGGGGGCGTGCTGCCCTCGTGCCAGGACACGGGCACCGCCATCGTGATGGGCAAGAAGGGCCAGCTCGTGTTCACGGGCGGCGGGGACGAGGCCGCCATCGCCCGCGGCGTGTACGAGACCTATACCTCCACGAACCTGCGTTACTCGCAGCTCGCGGCGCTGGACATGTACCGGGAGACGAACACGGGCAACAACCTGCCCGCGCAGATCGAGCTCTACGCGACGGACGGCGACGCCTACAAGTTCCTGTTCATGGCCAAGGGCGGCGGCTCGGCGAACAAGAGCTACCTGTACCAGGAGACCAAGGCGCTCCTGAACCCCAAGTCCCTGATGGCCTTCCTCGAGCAGAAGGTGAAGAGCCTGGGCACCGCCGCGTGCCCGCCGTATCACCTCGCCGTGGTCATCGGCGGCACGAGCGCCGAGTACGCCCTCAAGACGGCCAAGCTCGCCTCGGCCCACTACCTGGACACCCTGCCCACCGCCGGCAACGAGCTCGGCCGCGGGTTCCGCGATCAGGCCCTGGAGGCCGAGATCCTGGAGATGACGCGCCGCACGGGCATCGGCGCGCAGTTCGGCGGCAAGTACTTCTGCCACGACGTCCGCGTCGTGCGTCTGCCGCGCCACGGCGCCTCGTGCCCCGTGGCCATCGCCGTGTCCTGCTCCGCCGATCGTCAGGTCCTCGGCAAGATCACGCGGGACGGCGTGTTCCTCGAGCAGCTCGAGACGGATCCGGCCCGCTACCTGCCGGACGCGACCGCCGCGGACCTCTCCGACGACGGCGTGGTCCGTATCGACCTGCGCCGTCCGATGAGCGAGATCCGCGCCGAGCTCTCGCGCTACCCCATCAAGACGCGCCTGTCGCTCTCGGGGCCGCTCGTCGTCGCGCGCGACATCGCCCACGCCAAGATCAAGGAGCGGCTCGACGCCGGCGGCGGCATGCCCGACTACCTGCGCGACCACATGGTCTACTACGCCGGCCCGGCCAAGACGCCCGAGGGCATGGCCTCCGGTTCGTTCGGCCCCACCACGGCCGGCCGCATGGACGCCTACGTCGACGCCTTCCAGGCGGCCGGCGGCAGCTTCGTGATGCTCGCCAAGGGCAACCGCTCCCCGGCGGTGACCGCCGCGTGCAAGAAGTACGGCGGCTTCTATCTCGGCTCCACGGGCGGCCCGGCGGCGCGGCTCGCCCAGGAGTGCATCAAGAAGGTCGAGGTCCTCGAATACCCCGAGCTGGGGATGGAGGCCGTCTGGAAGATCGAGGTCGTCGACTTCCCGGCCTTCATCGTCGTGGACGACAAGGGCAACGACTTCTTCGCCGCGACGCTCGGTGGCGGCGAGGGCCTGAAAGTCCTGGGCTGATCAGAGTCGGAGCCACCGGCTCGGCACTGCGAACCCTGGCTGAAGTCGTCGGAGCGTTCGCACTGTCCGAAACATTCCGAGGGCGAGAGAGGCAGGGTATACGTGCAAACCCGTGCAGGTCTTCGATCACATGACGCATGACGCGACCGGAGCGTCCGGCGACCGCCTCGCCGTCGGTGGCGAGGGCCTCGTCGCGCAGTTCGACCACGTCGCGGCGCTCGCGGCGCTGAGCACCGCGGCCCCCGTGGTCGTGCTGACGGCGGCGGTGCGCGGGCGGCTCGGGCCCATGCACGTCCACCACGGCCCGGCGTTCGCCGCGCCCGGGCGGCCCCCGCAGGACACGCCCACGGACGCACCGCCGCGCCTCGCGGACGGCACTCGACTCACGTTCCAGCACGCCGAGCCCCTCATCGCCCGCAACGGCGTGCAGCTCGGCACGCTCGCGCTTTTCGATGTCGTGCCCCGCGGCCTGTCGATGCCGCAGAAACAGGTGATCTCGCGCCTCGCCCGCCAGGCGGCGGACCTGGCCGAGCTGCTGTGCGGGGATGCCCCCGCGCCCGCGCCCGTCGCCGTGCGGCCCTCGTCCGAGCCCGGCAGCGAACGCGCCCAGCTGCTCGACGAGCTGGCCGAGGGTGTGATCCGCCTGGACCCGCGCGGCGTGGTGCTGGGCTGCAACGGCGTCGCCACGGCCTACCTGTCGCTGTCGGACGACGCCGTACTCGGCGCGAACCTGTGGGAGTTGCTGCCCGAGGCCGTCGGCGGCCCCCTGCACGCGGCGTGCGAGCGCGTGCGGCGCGTCGGCCACGCCGAGAGCGTCGAGGACTGGTTCCCCATCCGCAGCCGCCTCGCGGACACGCGTGTCGTGCCCGACGGCCCCGGCGTCGTCCTGATCGTCCGGGACGTCACCGAGGTGCGCGCGCTCGGCGCGTCGCTCGTCGCCGCCCAGGCGCAGTTCCGGGCGCTCTCCCAACGCCTGCGCTCCGCCCAGGAGGACGAACGCCGGCGGATCTCGCGCGAGCTGCACGACGTCGTCGGGCAGGACCTCAGCGTCATCAAACTGCGCCTCGAGATCCTGAAGAAGCGCCTGAACAAGCTGCGCAGCAACCAGCAGAACGTCGCGCTCTGCCAGGACATCATCCACGACACGGAGAACGCCCTGGCCGCCGCCCGCCGGCTGGCCCAGGACATGCGCCCGAGCATCCTCGACCAGCTCGGTCTCAGCGCGGCGATCGAATGGCAGGCACAGGAGCTTCAGCGTCGCACGGGCATCCAGTGCCACGTCCGGACGGACGCCGCCGACGTGCGCCAGAACACCGGCCGCGACACGACGGCGTTCCGCGTGCTGCAGGAGCTGCTCACCAACGTGGTGCGCCACTCCGAAGCGAGTCGGGTTGACATTCACCTGGTCGAGAATCAGGGTTCTCTCTTACTGGAGGTCCAGGACGATGGACGCGGGTTCGCCCGCGCGCCGATCGCCTCGGACAGCCTCTCCCCCCCCCGAGGCCCTCGGCCTTCTCGGTGTCCGCGAACGCGTCGGCGCCCTCGGGGGAAATGTTGAAATCGAGACCACCGAGGGCAAAGGCACGTGCGTGCGCATCACCCTCCCCCCACCCGCCACGGAGCCAGCCGAATGAAGGTTTTGATCGCCGACGACCACGCCATCGTCCGCCGCGGAATCATGCAGGTCATCAAGGACGAGATGCCCGGCACCGTGCTGGGCGAGGCCTCTCGCGAGAGCGAGATCCTCGAGCGCGTCGCCAAGGAGCCGTGGGACGTCCTCGTGCTCGACATCGGGCTGCCGGCGCGCTCCGGCCTCGAGGTCCTGCGCGACGTGAAGACCAAGAAGCCCAATCTGCCCGTGCTCATGCTCACGGTGTACGGCGAGGAGCAGTACGCCCAGCGCGCCCGCGAGTACGGCGCCTCGGGTTACCTCACCAAGGACGCCGCCCCGGACGCCATCTGCAAGGCCATCAAGGACGTCGCCGCCGGCCGGACCGTCTTCGCCGAGAGCTCGGCGATTCCGCCCCGCAGCGGTGATCCGAACTCGCCCGAGAGCAAGCTCTCCGACCGCGAGGAGCAGGTCCTGCGCCTGCTGTCCTCGGGTCTGACGGCCAAGGAGATCGCCGCTCAGCTCAACCTGAGCATCAAGACGGTCAGCACCTACCGCACCCGCGCGCTCAGCAAGCTCGGCCTGCAGCGCACCGGCGAGCTCATCGCCTACGGCGTGCGCCGCGGCCTCGGCGCCTGATCCGGGCGGTCTGCCGCCCGGCCCTCCTCGGCCTCTCCCGGCCGGTCCCTCCGCTCGGCGATTCGCGCCGTCACCCCGCGCCTCCGCGGTCGCGGGGTTGACTCCCGCCCACCTCGGCATTACCTTTACGCGCCTTTTTCAGCGGCCTGCGCGTTTCCGGCGGGCGCCTTGTACCCGAGTCACCCCGTGAGCACGTCCAAGAACCCCCGCAAGAGCGCACTGCCGCTCGTCGACACCCTCGAGCTCGCCGGAAAGCGGGTCTTCCTGCGGGTCGACCTCGACGCACCGGTCGAGAACGGAAAGATCGTGGACGACACCCGCATCCGTGCGGCCCTGCCTACGATCAAACACTGCCTGGAGCGCGGCGCGCGGCTCATCCTCGCCGGCCACATGGGCCGGCCGAAGGGCGTCGAGCCGGCCTGCTCGCTGGTGCCCGCCGGCGACGCCATCGCCGGTCACCTGAAGACGGAGATCCTGCTGGCGGACGATCCCGTCGGTGATGGGCCGACCAAGCTCGCCCGCGAGCTGCGCGACGGCCAGATCCTGATGCTGGAGAACCTCCGCTTCAACGAGGGCGAAGAGAAGAACGACGACGCCTTCGCGCGGCAGCTCGCGGCGTTTGCCGAGATCTTCGTCAACGATGCCTTCGGCGCGTGCCACCGACCCTTCGCCAGCACCACGGGCATCACGACTCAGTTGAAGACGCGCGCGGCCGGCTTCCAGCTCGCCGAGGAGCTCGACGCGCTCGGGCGCCTGCTCGCCGCCCCCAAGGCCGACTTCGTGGCCGTGCTCGGCGGCACCCGCTTTGCGGACGAGATCTCCCTGTTCGAACGCATGGTCGGCCGGGCCGAGACCATCGTCGCCGGCGGCGCGCTCGGCCACATGTTCCTGGCCGCGCAGGGCAAGCGCCTCGGCGCCACGCCCATCGAGACGGGTCACCTGCGCACGGCCGTCGAGCTGCTCTCGGCGGCCCAGAAGCGCGGCGTCGAGGTCCTGCTCCCCGTCGACCACCTGGCCGCCGAGCGCGCCGAGGCCGACGCCGCGTCCATCCATGTCCCGGAGACGGACATCCCCGCCGGCCTGATCGCGCTGGACATCGGTCCGCGCACGCAGTCGGCCTTTCGCGGACGCATCGAGGCCGCGCGCACGGTGTTCTGGCACGGCGCCCTCGGCGCGGCCGGCTGGAGCCGCTTCGCGACGGGCACGCACACGGTGGGCCGCGCCGCCGCAGCGAACGACCGCTTCGCCTTCGTGCTCGGGGACGACGCCCTGCGCGCCGTATCCGAGACCGGCGTCGGCGCGCGCATCTCGCACCTCTCCACCGGCGGCGCCGCGAGCCTCGAGTTCATCGAGGGCCGCGACCTCCCCGGTCTCACCGCCCTGGGCTGGAAGCGAGGCACCTGATGCGCCGCCCCGTGATCGCCGGAAACTGGAAGATGCACCTGAGCCTGGCCGAGGGCCTGGCCCTGGCCACGGAGATCCGCAACCGCTGCGGACGCTTCCGCACCGGCGAGGTCGTCCTGGCCCCCGTGGCCGTGCAGATTCACCCCATCGCGCAGCGCCTCGCCGACAGCAACATCGCCGTCGCCGCGCAGAACTGCCACGCCGCCGCAAAGGGCGCCTTCACCGGCGAGCTCTCCCCGACCCAGATCCTGGACGCGGGCGCGACCTACGTGATCATCGGCCACAGCGAGCGCCGGCAGTTCTTCGGTGAGACGGACGAGGGCGTGGGCAAGAAGGGGCGCTCCGCCCTCGACCACGGCCTCATCCCCATCCTGTGCATCGGAGAGACCCTCGCCGAGCGCGAGGCCGGCCGCACCCTCGAGGTCGTCTGCCGGCAGCTCGACGCCGCCATCGCCCCCCTCTCTCCGGAGGAGGTCGCCGGCGTGATCATCGCCTACGAGCCCGTATGGGCCATCGGCACCGGCCGGACGGCCACGCCGAACCAGGCGCAGGAGGTCCACGCGGCCATCCGACGTCGCCTCGCCGAGAAGACCAGCCCCGCCGTCGCCGAGCGCGTCCGCCTCCAGTACGGCGGCAGCGTCAAGCCGGACAACATCGCGGCGCTCATGGCCGAGCCCGACATCGATGGCGCCCTCGTCGGCGGCGCCAGCCTCGAAGCCCAGTCTTTCATCCAGATCGTGACCGGCGCCCTCGGCGCGGAGAGCAACTGATGTTCGAGATCCTCATCACCGTGGTCCACGTGCTCGTGGCCGTCTTCCTGATCCTCGTGGTGCTCCTCCAGGCCGGCCGCGGCGGTGGCGTCAGCGGCGCGTTCGGCGGTGGCGCCGGCGCCGCCATGGGCCAGCGCTCGGCGGCCACGGTCCTGAGCAAGATGACCGCGCTGTCCGCCGGCATCTTCATGGTGACCTCGATGATGCTCGCCGTCATGTCGACGCCGACGGCCAACGACCCGACCAAGAGCACGATGCAGGAGATCGCGGACGAAGAGGCCAAGGCCGCCGCCAGCGCCCCCGCCGCCGCCAGCTCCGGGGCGCCCGTGGCCGCCAGCGAGGCCGCTCCGGCCGCGCCCTCGGCCGCTGCGACCGCCGCCGCGCCCTCCTCCGCGCCCTGACGCACCCGGGCCGGTCGACCCGGCCCGATCCCGTCCAGCGCTGCTGACGCCCTCGGGCGTCAGAAACAAAAAAGCCCCGGCGGATGAACCGTCGGGGCTTTTCTGTTTCAGCCAAGGCTGTTGTGCGAAGGGGGGGACTCGAACCCCCACGGCCTGACGGCCGCTAGCACCTCAAGCTAGTGCGTCTACCAATTCCGCCACCCTCGCAAGGGCCGGCGCGTTTTCTCATGGGGCCGATACAAAGTCAAAGACTTTTTTCGGGGCCTCCGGGCGATCGGGTCGGGCCGCCCCTCCGGAGCCGTCCCCAAATTGTTTGGATCGGGCGGCGGTGATATACGTTACTTTCTCCATCCGCCCACCAATCCATGCAAATGGGAACGCGCTCTCCATGATTTTGTGCCCACAGTGTCAGACCATCAACGAGGTCTCCAGCGCCCGCTGTGCGGGGTGCGGGGCGTCGTTGGATGGCGATGCTTCTGGGATCGGCAGCGATCCCTACATCGGGCGCCAGCTCGGCGACCGGTTCTTCCTGCAGTCGTTCCTGGGGTCCGGCGAGATCGGCCTCGTCTACCGGGGCACGGACGTCTCGACGAGCCAGGACGTGGCCGTCAAGATCATCCACCCGGACGTGGCCGCCACCATCGGGGATCGCCTGCTGCGCTCCGCCGTGGCGATCTCGCAGGTGCGGCACGCCAAGCTGGCCTCCGTCCTGGCCGCGGCGCGCGAGCAGGACGGCACGCTCTACGTCGCCACGGAGTACCTGCGGGGCTCCACGCTCAAGCAGCTGCTCGAGCACAATGGTCCCCTCGGCCCGCGCCGCGCGGCGGACATCCTGTTCCAGCTCGCCAGCGCCCTCGCGCCGATTCACAAGGTGGGCCGCCCCCACGCGAACCTGAAGCCGGAGAACGTCTTCCTCGTCGAGAAGGACGGCACCCAGGACTTCGTGCGTGTGGTGGACGTCGGCGTGCCGGACCTCTTCGGCGTGCGCAAGACGCCGCAGGGGCAGGTCATCATCGGCAGCCCCAAGTACTTCAGCCCCGAGCAGGCGCAGGGCCAGGCCGCGACGGTCCTGTCGGACCAGTTCACGCTCGGCATCATCGCCTACCAGCTCCTGACGGGCGCGCTGCCCTTCTTCGGCGCCACGCCGGACCAGCTCCTGGCCGCGATCGCCGCCGGCACGCCGACGCCCATCGCGCGCCGCACCCCGGGCATCCAGCTCCCGCCGAAGCTCGAGCAGATCATCTCGAAGTGCCTGAGCAAGCAGCCTTCCGAGCGCTACACGGACCTGCGCGCGCTGGCGACGGACGTGGCCGCGGTGATCAAGAGCACGCAGCCCGAGGCCGCACCGCCGCGCAAGAAGGGCTTCGTGCAGGCGTCCACGGTCATGGCCGATCCCGGTCTGATCGGCACGCTGCAGAACGCCGCGGACATCAGCGAGGACGACGACGACGACCGCACCGGCGTGCGCGAGGTCAACTGGGGCGAGGAGAAGACCGGCGAGCACGCCGCGCTCCTCGGTGAGCTCACGCCCGCGGTGAACACGCCCATCTCCACGTTCGCCACGACGCGGCCGAGCCCGCCGCAGGCCCCCCCGGCCTCGCGCCCGCCGCGTCCGCCGACGCAGAACGACATGATGAACGTGCCGCCCCCGCTGATGGTGACGGGCGCGCTCGATTCATCGGACCTGCAGGCCGCCCTGGAGTCGGCGAGCGCCGCCGTCGGTGGCCGGGGTCTGGTCCCGCCGGCGCCCCCCCCCTCGCCGGCGCGACGCCCCAGCTTCGACGACGACCTGCAGGCGGCCCTGGCCGCGGCCGCGGCCGAGGTGGGCGGCGAGTCGGCGCCCCCGCGGCGGGCCTCGACCCTCGACCCCTTCTCGGACGCGGACGTCGCCGGCCTCAACGCGACCCCCGCCGGGTCCGCCGCCGCGATCGCATCGGCCCCCTCGGCCCGGCCCAGCGCGCCTGGCGGCGTGCGGCTCACCCACGAGATCATGAGCGCCATCGACGAGGAGCTCGTCGACGCCAGCGTCAGCATCCCGCCCCAGGCCGGGGCACCGGCCGCCCCGCTGGCCTCGATGGAGGACCTCAAGGAGATCAAGCGACCGGCGGACGCCACGCCCTCGCGGGTGGTCGGTCGCAACGCCGGTGGCAGCGGGGGCAAGAAGAAGCTCGCCGCCGCTGCGCTGCTGCTGGTCCTCGGCGGTGGCGCCGGTGCGTACTTCCTGATCGGCGAAACGCCGACGCCCACGGCGCCGACCCCGCCGCCGACGCTCGGGCCCCCGGGCCCGCGAACCGGTGCCCCGACCGCCGCCCCGATCGCCGCCGAGAGCGCGCCGGCCACTGCGCCGGTGTCCGCCGCCGGCACCGCCGCGGCCAGCGCCGCCGCCTCCGGGCCGGCCTCGGCCGCCAACGACCCCGACGAGCCGGCCGTGGTCAAGAACCAGCGCGAGAACCAGCGCATCGAGGCCGACAAGGCCACGGCTTCCGGGGCGCCGCCGGGAAGCGCCGCTGCCCCCGCGACCCAGGCCGCGCCCGCCGAGCCCACGGCCGCCCCCAAGCCCAACGGCGGCGGGAATCCGGCCGCGGCCTCGACGGACGCGCCCGCCCCCAAGCCCAAGCCAGCGCCGGCCACGGCCGCGCCCAAGCCCAAGCCCAAGCCCGCCCCCAAGAAGCCCTCGACGGACGTCGAGGATCCCTTCGCGGAGTAGCGCGCGGCCCGCTCAGGTTCCGCCCCGCGGCGACCGATTCTCGTCCATGGCAATTGGCGACGACCGCACGGTTGCGGTTACGCTACGTCCTGGCCGGAGTGTCCCGGCCGTTGGTTCGGAGTGAGAGATGCGGTTCTGGCATTCGCTCAGCCTCGTGATGTGTCTGCTCGGCGCGCTGCTCGTCTCGAGCGGCGCTTACGCCCAGGCGGACGAGAACACCGAGAAGGCCAAGGCCCTGTTCGGCAAGGGCAAGGCCGAGCTCGACGCGGGGCACTTCCCCGAGGCCCTGGTGGCCTTCCAGGATGCCTACGCCCTCAAGCCGCTGCCGGCGATGTTGAAGAACATCGCGGTGGTGCACGAGTCCATGGGCAACCTGCCGGGCGCCGTCGAGTACTACACCAAGTACCTCGAGTCCTCGCCCAAGGACGCGGACAAGATCAACGAGGCCGTGGCCAACCTGAAGAAGGCGCTCGCGGCGAACTGGGCCACGATCGAGCTCTCGACGGAGCCCGCCGGCGCGAACGTGTGGGTGGGCACCAAGGCGGGCCCGCCGCGCGGCGTGACGCCGTTCACGCTCCAGGTGCCCTCGGGCAAGCAGACGCTCGTGCTGGAGAAGCCTGGGTTCCAGCTGGTGACCCGGCCCATCTCCCTGGCGGCCGGTCGGGTGACCCCCGTGGGCATCGCGCTGCCGCCGCTGATGCCGATCCTGGTGGTGCGCAGCACGCCCGTGGGCGCCGAGGTGCTGATCGACGGCCGGCCCGTGGGCAAGACCCCCTTCAACCAGGCCGTGCTGGGTGGCGCCCACAGGCTCGAGGTCAAGCTCGGCGGCTTCGCGCCGTTCCAGCGCGACATCGAGCTCAACGCGGCCCACACCGCGGCGGCTCCGCTGCTCGTGGACGTGCCACTGTCGGAGCGCGCCGCCTCCGGTGAGCTGGCGCTGACGGTCGACCGCAAGGGCAGCCAGATCCTCATCGACGGGCAGCCCGTCGGCTCGTCGCCGCTGGCCTCGCCGCTGTCGCTGCCCGAAGGCTTGCACAAGCTCGAGGTCCGGCCCGAGGACGGCAGCAAACCCCACGAGGAGATGGTCGCCATCAACGCCGGCCAGACCACCCGCACCCGCGTGGCGTTCGGCGGCGTCGAGGAGACGGCCGACAGCGGCGGGGGCGGCGGCGGGATCTCCGGTCGCACCTGGTCGTACATCATCCTGGGCACGGGCGGCGCGCTCATCGCGACGGGCGGGGTGTTCGGCATCCTGGCCAACAGCGCCAACGGTGACCTGGACGACTGCCGCAAGGACTCGGAGTGCAAGCGGACGGACGCCGAGCTGGACAAGGCCGACGCCGTCAAGAGCAAGGCCCTGATGACGGACATCCTGCTCGGCAGCGGCATCGCCGTAGCCGGCGCCGGCCTGGCGGTGTTCTTCATGAGCGACGATCCGGCGGACAAGCCGCCGGTCACCATCGTCCCCACGATCGGCGGCGCTGCGGCCGTCGGCGCGTTCGAGTTCTGAGATGGGAAACGCGATGAAATTCCGGGCGCGACTCCTGGCCGTTCTGCTCTCCCTGCCCCCGGTGGCCGGGTGCAGCCTCATCCTAGACCCCGAGAACTGCAGCTCCGACGACGACTGCCTGCCGGGCGGCGCCTGCAAGAGCGGCGTCTGCATCGGCGGCGTCGAAGCCGCGGGCGGTGCCGACGCGAACACGGGCGGCGCACCCTCGGGCGGCACGCCGGACGCTTCCGGGGGCGCCCTGCCGCCGGACGCCACCACCGGCGGCGCGGACGTCCCGCCGATGCTCACGGACATGGGTGTGGGCGGCGCGGTCACGCCCGACGCCGGCGACGCGGCGATCCCGCCGGACATGCTGCCCCCCGCGGACGAGCCCCCCACCTGCGTGGTGATCTCGCCGCCGGACGCGGACGAAGGCATCGTATTGGCCCAGGAGCGGCTCGCCGTGACCGTGCAGGTCACCGATCCCGACACGACCCGCGACCGCCTGACGGTGACGGTCAACGGCGCCCCCGCGGCGCTCGACGACATGAACACGGCGACGCTCGACCTGCCCCTGGTCGAGGGTTCCAACACGTTCACCCTCGAGGCCCGTGATCCCGAAGGCCACCGCTGCATGGCGCGCCGCGAGGTCGTTCGCGACCTCTCCGGCCCCACGCTCGAGGTGACCGCGGCCGACGGCTCGGAGATCGGCAACGACTTCCAGACCGGCGACTCGCCCCTCGTGCTGCGCATCGTCGCGACGGACGACAACGGCGTGGCCGAGGTGAGCGGCACCGCGCGCGAGGTGCGCCTCGACCAGATCGAGGGGCCGACGGACGACGTCTGGACGGCCACGGTCATGCTCGCCGACGGCAACAACCCCGTGGAAATCACGGCGATGGACGCCTATGGCAACACGAGTGTCCACCCCCTCGCCGTGTTCTACGACGGTCAGGATCCCGTGCTCGACATCGACTTCCCCGTCGAGGGCCAGCTCGTCGAGGCCAACAGCATCGACGTCCGCGGCAACGTGACGGACAACCTCGATCTGGCCGCGGTGCGAATCTCCGTCGAGGTCAGCGCCCCCAACCACGACCCCTTCACGACCCCCATTCAGCGCGCGGGCGCGGACGGCACCTACCGCTTCGCCAACGTGCCGCTCTTCAACGGCGACAACACCGTGACGGTCAAGGCCCGGGACGCCGTGCGCGAGTCGATCTCGACGGTGCACCTGCGCGTCGAGCCGGGCGCGCCGACGGTGGACTTCACCGATCCCCCGCCGGGCAGCGACTTCATCACGGGCTCCGCCGACCTGCACCTCGTGGGCACCGCCTCGCGCTCCGTGACCGAGGTGGACGTCGGCCCGCTCGGGAACACGACCACCGTCGTGCCGGCGAACGGTCGCTGGACGGCGGATCTGCGCCTCGCGAGCCGCGGCGCCTACGCGATCAGCGCCGTGGGCCGCACGCCGGGGGGCCGCGCGTCGACGCCGGCCACCTTGAACGTCGTCTTCGACGACACGCCGCCCACGGTGCGAATCACTGGCCCGATCGACGGCTTCTGCACCGCCGCGCCGACGATGCAGGTCGAGGGCGAGGCCTTCGACGACGACAACACGGCCGTCCGAGTCGCCCTGGTCAACGACACGCCCTTCGACGTCGACCAGGTGCGGCATACGTTCCGCGACTCCATCGCGGTGGACCCGGGCATCGACCAGACGCTCACCGTCTCCGCCGAGAACGCCGCGGGGCTCTCCGCCTCGGCGACCCGGCGGTTCAGCGTCGACCGTACGGGCCCGCTTCTGTCGCTGGACCGCCCGGACGGCGCCTGGGTGGCCGCCGACGACGCCGGCAACATCGAGGTCCGCGGCACCATCCTCGACGAGGGCTGCGGCTTGGCGCGCCTGCCGCTGCTGGTCAACGGCACCGAGACCCTGGCCACGCCCGAGGGTGAGTTCCTCGCCCGGCAGAACCGCGGCCTGAACCCGCACATCGTGGTGGTCGGCACGGACATCGTGGGCAACCAGACCCGCGTCGAGGTCGACTACCGCGTGGACGCCGAGGCGCCGCTGGTCACGAACGTCGATCCCCCGCTCGACCTGGCGCAGCGCGGCGCCAACATCGCCGTCTCCGCCGAGGTCGCGGACGCCGGCTCCGGCCTCGCCACCGTGACTATCGGCGGGCTCGCGGCCCCCCTGGTCGCCGGCCGCTACACCCGGAACATCGCGCTCACCCCGGGCGACAACGCCGTCGAGATCGTCGCCACGGACAACGTCGGCCTGGTGCGGACGGTCACGCGGCACATCAACCGCGACACCACCCCGCCCGTCGTCACGATCACCTCGCCCGCCAACAACAGCAACGTCGAGGACAAGCTCATCATCGAGGGCACCATCGCCGACGGCGAGACGGGCAGCGGCATCGACCACGTGACCGTGGGCAACATCGACGTCTCCCCCGCCCCCGACGGCTCGTGGCGCCACGTGGGCCTGCCCGTGCTCGCCGGACAGCAGACCATCACGGTGGTCGGCTTCGACGCCGCAGGCAACCAGAGCCAGGCGGTGACCGTCTCCGTCACCGTGCGCGACTTCGGCGCCTCGGACAGCACCCGCAACGGCCTCACCGGCGCCACGCAGACGCGCTGGACCGGCGCCGCCGACCTGGACGCCGACGGCCGCCTCGACCTGCTCGCGCTGACGGACGCGCCCGACGGCGAGTCGCGCATCTTCAAGCAGCTCGCCGATGGCACGTACGAGGCCCACCCCATCACGGACTACGGCCTGCCCGCCGGCCTGCGGGTGAACGACGCCGCCCTCGCCGATCTGAACAACGACACCCGCTTCGACCTCATCGTGGCGGCTCCTGGCGGCGCCAGCACGGTGTTCATGGGCGACCGCGTCGCCGGCTTCGTCGAGATCGTCAGCCCGGCATATCCGGTCGCCGGCGACGCCACGGGCCTCGCCCTCGGCGACATCGACCGCGACGGGAGCCTGGACGTGATCTTCCTGGCCGGCGCGGACACCGCCGTCCGCATGGGGGTCTTCGGCGGCGGGGCGCTGGATCTGCCCCTGCTCGACCTGGGCAACCCCGATCTGAGCGCCATGACCCAGGCCGAGCTGATGGATCTGAACACGGACGGCATCCAGGACCTGGTGGCCGTGGGCCCGAACGGCTCACGCGCCTGGCTCGGCGAGGTCGACGCGACGTTCACCGAGTTCGACGCCCTCGGCGCGGCCTTCGGCAACGTCCCCGGAACCAGCCTGTTCCTGCTCGACACGGATCGCGACCGCGACCTGGACGTGGTCACCATCGGCGCCAGCCACACGGTTCATCAGACCGGTCTGGTCGGCGCGGACATCGCCTCGTTCACCACCGGCGCGTCGGGCCTCGTGGCCGCCGATGGCGACGCGGGGGGCGCGGGCGCCGACTTCGACGGTGACGCACGCGACGACGTGGTCGTCTTCGGCAGCACCGGCGCCGCCTTCTTCGGCGGTGGCGCCCTGGGCTTCTCGGCGCGGCCCCTGGCCAACCTGGGCCTGCCCGCCGACCTCCCCGCCAGCCGCACGGGCCTCGCGGTGGACATCGACGCCGACGGCGACGTCGACGTGATCACCGCCGGCGACGCCGGCCTGACGCTCCTGCGCAACAACGTGACCACGACCCGCGCCGGGACCTATCCGTTCCTGCGCGTGCTGGCGACGCGGGCGCTGGACGGCATGGCGCCGGTCGACGCGACGGGGGTCATCGTGTACAGCGACCCGCTGGCGGCCAACCCGCCCGCGAACCGCGCGCTCGTCCACCCGCCGACGAGCCCGCTCATCGTGACCTTCGGCTCGGCCGCCCGCGTCGACCTCAACATCCAGTGGATCGAGAAGGACGGCGGCGGCGACAACACCATCAGCGTGGCCAATCAGCGCCCGCAGGCGGCCAACGCAGCGCCGATCAACCGGCAGCCGCCGGAATGATCGGGCGGGGGCCCCCGAAGCGGGCAGCCCCCTCGCCGGCTCAGCCCTCGACGTCCTCGAGGACGGCGTCCGTGAGGTCCTCCTCGACGGCGACGGGCGGGGGCGGGGGCACGTTCGGACGACGCACGGCGCGCACGGTCACGTCGTAGCCGACCTCGGTGTCGTGCAGCGGGTGGAGGAGCAGGACCTCGATGCCCTGGGCATCGACGGTGAGCACCTCGAGCTGCACGGGCTGGGCGTGCCCGGCCTCTTTGGCGGCGAAGCGGTCGCCGACCTTGGGCGAGGCGCCCGCGGGCAGCTCACTGCGCGGGACGCGGCGCTTGCCGCCTGCATCGCGCGGCACGAGCGCGCCGGCCGGGATCTTGCCGGTCCGGCTCTCGCCCACCTTCATGCCTTCGATGGCCTTGGCGAGGCCCGGCAGGATGTGCCGGCCGCCGAACTGGAAGGTGATGGGCTCCCCGCCCTGCGTGGTCTCGATGACCTTGCCGGCGGGGTCGGTGAGGGTGAAATCGAGGGTGACGACGAGGCCTTCAGCGATCTCCAAGGCGCGCTCCGGAGAGTAGAGATTCGGAAACGAAAAAAACGCGCCGGAAGTATAGCGGAGATCGGGCCTCGCGCGGTCAGGGATTCTCGCAGGCGGGGTCCTGGACGGGGACCTGCTCGGGGTCGCGCGCCAGGCTGTTGTCCATCAGGGTGACGGGCTCGGCGTCGATCTCGATGTTGAACATGTACTCGTTCTCCACGCCGTCGCCGTCGGCGTCGACCACGGGCTCGTTCTCCAGGAAGCCGCTGAGCGGGATGGGCGCGGCGCCCACGTAGAAGACGACCTGGTTGGCGTCGTCCACGCTCATGAAGCCGTCGGCGATGGCGTGCACGTAGATCGTGCCGTCCTCGTGGCGACGGGGCTCGACGCTGACCTGCACCGTGGCGCCGATCTCGTTCCAGCAGGTCACGTTCTGGCCGGCGCCGTTCTGGATCTGGCGGCCGGGGGCGAAGATCGTGAAGCGGCCGCTGCCCTCCTGGTCGAAGCGCAGGGTGCCCTGGTCGTAGACCCACTGCCCGTAGATGTTCTGGATGGGCAGGGTGTGGTTGAACACGTAGGGGCTGTCGGCGGCGCCGGGCACGAGCTGGCGACCGTTGCCCACGTTGAACCGGTAGCCGGCGTCGGAGTAGCCGTAGGGCTCGATGAGGAAGTTGATGGCCGGCGGGCTGATGGACAGCGCCGCGGCGATGGCGCCGGTGAGGGCGTCCGAGGCCGTCGCCGGCGCGTTGATCGTCGCGGCGGTCATCACGTAGACGTCCGGCTGGAGCTCGGGGCGGCAGATGCCCTCGGTGCACTTGCTGTAGGGACCGCAGACCCCCGCGGGATCCTGGGGCTCGCAGGCCGCGCCGGCGTCCGCCTCGGTGGGCACGTAGGCGTCCGGCAGGGCCGCATCCGGGATCGCCGCGTCAGGGTCCACGACACTGATGTCAGGGGTGGCCGCGTCGGGGATCGCGGCGTCCACGATGGTTCCACCGACCGCGCCACCGGCGCCGCCCGCAGCCCCACCGGAGCCACCCGCGCCGCCGACCACACCACCGGACCCGCCGGCGCCGCCGACGACGCCGCCCGC
This sequence comes from uncultured Myxococcales bacterium, assembly GCA_903847385.1. Classification (GTDB taxonomy): domain Bacteria; phylum Myxococcota_A; class Bradymonadia; order UBA7976; family UBA1532; genus CAINDO01. Next base: position 4,953 of record CAINDO010000026.1, on the reverse strand, counting down.
GCCACCGCCCGCGTCCGCCACCGTGCCGCCCGTGGCGCCGGTGTCGGGGGTCTTGCTGTTGCCCGTGGCGCCGTCGTCACCGCAGGCCGCCGCGAAGAGGCCCATCAGCAAAAGCGCAGACTTGGTTCGAATCATGATGTTTTCTCCCTGATCGCAGAGTCGTGGAACTGAGCTGCCTACGCGTCGTGGGACGCGGTTGGCGGCGAGTCTATTCAATTTGCGTTCCAGGCGCCTTTTCGTGCCCTGCCGAGGCCCTCAGTTGTTGCACTTGGGCTCGACGCTGGCGTTCTGGAAGTCGCTCGGGTCGTTGGCGAAGGCGCTGGGCTTGAGGTCGACGTTGATCTGGATGGGCCAACCGTCCGGGACGTCGTCCCCGTTGCTGTCGCAGATGGGATCGGCCAGGGACTCCAGCACCTGCCGCAGCGTCAGGTTCGTCGCGACGCGCACGTTGGCCCGCGCCCCGCCGAGGCAGGTGTTCAACCGGGCCACGAGCTTGTGGTTGCTGCCCGAGGTGGGCAGCATCACGGCCACGATGTTGATGACCGTGGTCATGCGCCAGAAACACGGCTCGCCCGCGCTGTTGGTCAGCGGGAGCGTCAGCTCGAAGGAGCCCTGCTGGTTGCGCAGCATCGCGCCGGTCTGCACGTCCGCCGTGGACCCCGTGCTCGGCCAGACGACCCAGACGGACATGGCGTCCTCCTCGTCGCCGCCCTGCTCCGGGGCGTCGAGCACGGCGAGGGCGCGGCTGGCCGTCGTCAGACCCGGGACGCCGCCGAAGACATCGCCGGAGATCTGACGACCGCCCTGGACCATGTGCATCGGGAACCGCAGCGGGTCGAACTTGGCGCCGCGCCGACCTTCGCCCGGGAAGACGAGGTGGAACTTGTAGCCGCGCACGTTGAGCAGGTCGCGGATGTACTCTTCGGCGACCTTGGCTTCGGGCACCTCGGCCAGGAAGCCGCCGAGCCGGTAGTTGCGGCCGATGTAGGCGTGGCCGCGGGGGTCGGGCACGCAGCGCGGCGTGTCCTGGCTGTCCTCGCCGGGGATCACCACGCACATCTGCGCCATGCCATGCTGCGGCGGGCAGTTGTAGTTCTCGCAGGGGTCGCCCGAGGGGTCCGGCGGCGTCGTGGCCGCGTCGCCGGAGTTCACCCCGGCGTCCATCGAGGGGGCGCTGGGCGGCTCGGTGGGGGGCAGGGGCGGCTCGAGGGGCGGGGGCGTCCCCGGGTCCTGAATCGACGGCGGATCCTCGGGCACGGCGGGCGGGGCCTCGACGCCGCCCGTCGCCGGGGCGTCGGAGCGTGCCGGATCGGCCGGCGGGGGCGGCGGCATCGACGTCGGGATCGAGTCGAGCGCCCGGGCCAGCTCGTCCGGCGAGACGGTCGTGCCGTCCGTGAGCCCGACGAGCTCCGGCCGCGCGAACGTGCGCTTGAAGCCCTTGCCGGCGTTGGGCAGCTCGGCGCGCCCGCGCTCGATGCGCACCTGTCCGTTCGCCGGATCGACGATGACGGACCAGACGGCCTCGTTGAGCTGCAGCACCACCACGCCGCCGCGCGTCTTGGTGTCCTCCCAGACCAGCCAGCCCGTGCCCGACTCCAGCGACCCGGCGTCGGCGACCTGGATGGCCGCGATCTTCACGGGCGCCCGGACCCGCTCCGCGCGCATCTTCTCGTCCTCGGTCCACGCCAGATCAGTGATCCGCGCGCCCACACGAGCCTGCTCGCGCTTGTAGACGCCGTCATCGAAGGTCAGCACGACCCGGACGGCGCCCTCGGACATCTTGGCCTCGCCCCCGGCGGCCTCGCAGTAAGCCGCGAGCTTCTCGGCCTCCTGCTTCACCCGGCGATCGTCGCTGGGGAACATGAACGCGACCACCAGGGCCACGATGAGGGCCAGGAGCGCCACCACCGTGAGCAGCTCGATCATCGTGAGCCCGCGCGACCGGGGCCACCGCGTAAGGAGAGTGCGCATTCCCGGGACCTTAGCCCGATTCCGGACTTGCGGACAATCAAGCCGCGGGCCGGAACCGGAATTGACGCGGCCGGACGAATCCCCTATGGTGATTTTGAAAACCGCTTTCAATTTCATCGGTTCAGGTACCCCATGGCCGCCCGCTCCGTTGCCGAACTCTGCCCCACCGAATCCGGCGTCGTCGAATCCATCGGCGGCGAGCGCGCCTTCCGGCGTCGCCTGATGGAGCTCGGCCTCGTGCCCGGTACGCCCGTGGTGCTCCGGCAGGTGGCGCCGCTCGGCGATCCGCTGGAGCTCGAGGTCCGCGGCTGCCGCCTGTCGATCCGTCGGCGCGAGGCCGCCGCGGTGCTCCTGGACACGGGGACCTGACCGCGGGCGCGACCCCATGGATGCTCCCGCCTGCCACGCCCCGCCCTCGAAGTCGCCACCCCGCGAAGGCCGGCGCCTCATCGCCCTCGCGGGCAACCCGAACACGGGCAAGACCACCCTGTTCAACCGCCTGACCGGCTCCAACGCCCGGGTGGGCAACTACCCCGGCATCACCGTCGAGCGCACCCTGGGGCAGCTCACGCTCAAGGGCGAGACCTTCGACGTGCTGGACGTGCCCGGCACCTACAGCCTGGTCTCGCGCAGCCCCGAGGAGCAGATCGCCATCGACGCGCTGCTCGGCCGCCACGGTCACCCGCCGGCGGACCTCGTGGTCATCGTGCTCGACGCCACGAACCTGGAGCGCAACCTGTACCTGGTGCTGCAGGTGCTCGAGCTGGGGCTGCCGCTCATCCTGGCGCTCAACATGATGGACGCCGCCGAGGCGGCCGGGTTGCACATCGATCTGGGCGCGCTGGAGCGCCGCCTGGGTGTGCCCGTGGTGCCCACGACGGCCACCCGGGCCCACGGCCTGGACGCCCTGCGCACCCAGATCGCCGACGCCCTGGACGACGACCCGCTGTACCCGCCGCCGGGCTGGCGATGGACCCCCTCCCCCGCGCTGGCGGCGGACCTGGAGGCGCTGCTGCCCCACCTGGGGGACGAGTCGCCCTCGGGGCTGGACACCTCGGCGACCCGCGCGCTGGCGCTGTGGGCGCTGATGAGCATCGACGCGGACGACGAGCTCGACGGAGTGCCCGCCGGCCTGCGCCTGGCCGTGCTCGACCGCCTGAAGGGCGCCCGCGCCGCCGGTCGTGACCCCGATCAGGAGGTCGCCACCGCCCGCTACGCCTGGATCGACAAGCTGGCGGCCGAGGTCCTGCACCGCGATCCGCCCCCCGGGCGCACGTGGACGGAGCGGCTCGACGCCGTGCTGATCCACCCCGTCGCGGGATTCGCCGTGTTCCTGGGGCTGATGTTCGTGGTCTTCCAGGCGCTCTTCGCCTGGTCGGACCCGGCGATCACCGCCATCGAGACCACCTTCGGCGCCTTGGGCGAGCTCGTCCGCGCGAGCACCGAGGTCGGCGTGGTCTCCGATTTCCTGGTCGACGGCCTGATCGGCGGCGTGGGCAGCGTGATCGTCTTCCTGCCGCAGATCGTGCTGCTGTTCCTGTTCATCGGCCTGCTCGAGGACAGCGGCTACATGGCGCGGGCGGCGTTCCTCATGGACCGCGTGATGAACAAGGTCGGCCTCCACGGCCGCGCCTTCGTGCCGATGCTCTCGGGGTTCGCCTGCGCCGTGCCGGCCATCATGGCCACGCGCACGATGGAGCGCCGGCGCGACCGCTTCCTGACGATGATGGTCGTGCCGCTGATGACCTGCTCGGCCCGCCTGCCGGTTTACACGCTGATCATCGGGGCGCTCTTCCCCGTCGGCACGGTCCTCGGCCTGCCCGTTCAAGGCACGCTGATGATCGGCATGTATCTGTTCGGCACGGTCACGGCTCTGATCGCCGCGGCCGTCATCGGTCGCACGGTGCTCCGCGGCCCTCGCGTGCCGTTGCTGATGGAGCTGCCGCCCTACCGCCGCCCCGATCCGCGCTCCGTCGCCCGCATGGTGGGCTCGCGGGTCAAGCTGTTCCTGACCGAGGCGGGCACGGTCATCCTGGTCTGCTCGGTCATCCTGTGGGGCCTCTTGTACTTCCCCCGCGACTCGGCCGAATCCCAGGCGCTGGTCGCTCAGAAGGCCGCCCTCGCCGAGGCGCCCGAGAACGACGACGCCCACGCCGCGCTGGACGCCGAGATCGCCGGCGCGCGTCTGCGCAACAGCTACGGCGGCCGGCTCGGCCACGCCATCGAGCCGGCCATCGCCCCCCTCGGCTTCGACTGGAAGATCGGCGTGGGCCTGATTGGCGCCTTCGCCGCGCGCGAGGTCTTCGTCAGCACGCTGGGCGTGGTCTACGGCGTCGGCGCGGACGTCGACGAGGAGAGCCCCACCCTGCGCGCCCGGATGCACGCCGAGCGGCACGCGGACGGCCGCCCGGTCTACTCACCGCTGATGGGGATGTCGCTGCTGGTCTTCTTCGCGCTGGCGGCGCAGTGCATGAGCACCCTGGCCGCCGTGAAGCGCGAGACGCGCTCCTGGCGCTGGCCGGCGTTCCTGTTCGCCTACATGAGCGCGCTGGCGTGGGTGCTGTCGTTTGTGGTGTGGCAGGTGGGGACGCGGCTGGGATTCTGAGGCGGGGTGGCCGGCGCGAGGCCGGCCGGGGGGCGAATCAGGGCAGCTTGAACTGGTTGCCCGCGAGGCCGACGCCGCCGTTGCCGCCGGTGCCCGTGACGACGTTGAGCGAGGCGCCGCCGACACCGGCAGCGCCGCCCGTGGCCGCGTTGTTGGCCAGGCCGAACGTGTTCGTGAGCGTGTAGTCCGGCGAGAAGCCGTTCTCGTTGTTCACGTAGATGTCGTAGCTGACACCGCCGTTGCCGCCGCCGCCGCCGGCACCGTGGCCGCCGCGACCGCCCTTGCCGCCCTTGCCGCCCTGGTAGGAGCAGAAGTTGTAGTGCAGGGTGCCGCGACCGCCGGCGCCGCCGAGGGCGCCATCGCCGCCGTCGCCGCCG
>CAINDO010000025.1 GCA_903847385.1 uncultured Myxococcales bacterium | reverse complement strand
CGGCGGCGACGGGCACGGCGGCCTGGCGCACGGGCTCCGGCGGCGCGGCGATGCGCGCGGGCTCGGCGGCGGCCACGACCGGGGTGTCGTCCAGGCCGCCCTGTGACTGCACGACCAGGGCCGGCACGCGCACGGGCGTCTGCTCGGGGCCGCGGCCGGGACCGGCGGCCACCACGGCCGGGAAGAGGAACTCGACGTCCCCCAGCGCGGGCGACGGGATGGAGCTCTTGCCTTCGTCCCGGACGGCGCGCGAGGCGGCGTCGAGCGCGGCGAGGTTCGTCGGCTCGTTGCCCTGCGGCCGCGCCTGCCGACGCCCGGCCCAGAAGCCGGCGCCGAAGAGCATGCCGCAGAAGACGGTGGTCGCCACGCCGAGGGTCACGACCTGCCGGGGATCCAGGCGGATTTCGATCTTGTCCTTCACGCGGTCCAGCTCACGCATCGTTCCGTCTCCGACTCATGCCTACATCAAACCACAAATCGCACCATCGCACACCCAGCGGACCGGCGCAAATCCGTGCTTACCCCAATGCTCACGGCCGAGGTCGGGAAAAGTTCCGGAGGATCTGCAGGGCCGGCTTGCCGCGGGGCGTGTAGTTGGCGTCGTCCGGGCCGCCGACCCCCCACCAGTTCCAGGCGTAGAAGCCCGCCAGGCGCCCCTCCCCGGCCCAGGCCGCGGCGAAGGCCGCCCAGCAGCGGCGCTGCTCCTCCAGGTCCACGGTGCCCCCCAGGGTGTACTCCCAGGGCCGGTAGGCCGCGCCGTCGATGCTCGGGTAGCCGACCTCGGTGAACATCAACGGCCGCCCGGGCTGGTGGTTCTCCTGCCAGTCCAGCAGGACCGTGCGGATGCGCGCCCAGCTGTCCACCAGCTCGGCCTCGGTAGGCTGCGCGGGGGGCTGCACCTGCGTGAGCCGGTGGTAGCCGGTCAGGCCGATGTAGTCGAGCGCGTCCCAGAACGGGACGTGTTCGTAGTGGTCCCAGTTGGCGGAGTAGACCAGCTTGCCGGGGAACTGCGCCCGCACGTCGGCGATGAGCGTCCGCCAGCGCTCGGCGTCGGCCTCCATCGACGCCAGCTCGCTGCCCACGCTGTACACGTCCGCCCGCTCCTCCCGCGCCAGCGCGGCGAAGTGCAGGATGAACGCCCGATACGAGGCCCACCACTGCGCCGGGTTCTCGGGCCGAAGCGTGCCGCGCCACAGGCCGGGCCCCCGGTTCTCCAGCCAGATGATCGGGAACAGCGTGACCCGCAGGCCCCGGGCGCGCGCGCGGCGCATCATGTCCCGCACCACGGCCTCGTCCTGCGTCTCCTTCGGGTGCGGCAGGATGCGGTTGCTGGCCACGTTGGCCTGCGACCACTGCACCACGATGGACACGTGGGTCGCGCCGAGGTCGGCGATCTCGTCCACCATGCCCCGGAACGTCAGGCCGCGGCCGGGGTCCTCGGAGTACGGGGTCACGGCCACGCCCAGCCAGGGGGCGGCGGCCAGGAGCAGGGACAGCATCGATGCGGCGATCATCGGCCGCTCGATACACAATGCGCACCCTTCACCGCAACGGCCTCGGCGGCCGCAGGTGGATCAGGCGCCGCTGCCCCGGATCACCACGCGCTCACCCTCTCGGGCCATCTCGACGTCCAGGTCGGGATCGTCCCCGGCGTCGTCCCGGCACTCGGCCAGGCGGGCGTCCAGGTAGTCGTCGTCGTGGGTCGGGTCGTGGTGGAAGAGGTAGAGCCTCCGCACGTCCGCGGCCTTGGCCACGCGCAGCGCCTCGCTGTAAGTCGAATGGCCCCAGCCGATCTTGCCGGCGCGGTACTCGGCCTCGGTGTACATGGCGTCGTAGACCAGCGCATCGGCGCCGCGGGCGAGGTCGACGAGCGCGGCGTCCAGCGCCCCGCCCTGCGCGTCGTGCTCGGTGTCCGTCGCGTAGACGAAGGCCGCGCCTGCGTGCTCCACCCGGATCCCCAGGCAGCCCCCGGGATGGTTGAGCCCCACCGTCCGCACGCGGACCGGGCCGAGCTCGACCGTATCCCCCGCCGTGATGGCGTGGAACGACAGCGCGCTGCGCATGATCGAGAGGGGCACCGGGAAGTTCGGGTCCGTCATCTGACCTTCGAGCACGGACTTGACGCTCTGGTCGCCCTTGTTCTGCCCGTAGACGCGGAACGCGTTGCCCGGGATGAACGCCGGCGTGAAGAACGGGAACCCTTGAATGTGGTCCCAGTGCATGTGCGAGAAGAAGATGTCGCCCGATATGGGGCGCCTCTCGGCCATCAAAGCGTTGCCCAGGCCGCGCAGCCCGGTACCACAGTCCAGGATGACGAGACGCCCACCCGCCCGGACTTCCAGGCAGGGGGTGTTGCCGCCATAGCGCACGGTCGTCGGTCCGGGCGTCGCAATGCTTCCGCGAACGCCCCAGAAACGCGCCTGGATCGCCGGCTCGGGGTGGGTGTCGGCTGACATTGGGGTCCACTATAGCCCACCCGCGCCAAGCCGCAAACATTGCATCCGCCGGGTTGCACGGCGTAGCGTCCGGCCATGCAATCGCGGCCGTGGATCCCCTCACTTTTTGTGACTCAAACTGGCCTCTGCCTGGCGGCCGGCGTCGCTTCGGCGCAGGGTCTGCCCCCCGGCTGGCAGCGCCCGCCGCTGGTGGACGTGCACGTGCACACCTCGCCCTCGCACTACGACACCACGTCGGACCTGCTCGCCGCGACGGGGGTCTCGCGCTTCGTGAACCTCTCCGGCGGTGCCCCGGGAGACGGCCTCGAGGAGGCCCTGGAGGCGGCCCACGAGTACGACGGGCGGGTGCTGGTCTGCGTGAACCCCGAGTGGGAGAAGGCCGGGGAGCCCGACTTCGGACAGAAGCAGGCGGAGATGCTCGCCCAGGCCGCGGCCATGGGCGCTCGGTGCGTCAAGGTCGCCAAGGCCCTGGGCCTGGGCGTGCCCGACCCGAGCGACCCCGAGAAGTACCTGGCCGTGGACGACCCGCGCCTGGACCCGATGTGGGCCGCCGCCGGCCGGCTGGGCCTGCCCGTGTTCATCCACACCGGCGATCCGAAGGCCTTCTTCGAGCCGCTCTCCCCCGCCAACGAGCGCTGGGACGAGCTGGAGGTCCACCCGGGCTGGTCCTTCGCCGATGCGCGCTACCCGCGCCTGGAGACCCTGCTGGCGCAGCGCGACCACGTGCTGAGCAAACACCCGGGCACGACGTTCATCGGCGTGCACTTCGGATGTTTCCCGGAGAACCTGGAGTACACCGACCGCGCGCTGGCCGAGCACCCCAACCTCTGGGTGGACGTCGCGGCGCGGGTCCCCGAGATCGGGCGCCACGACCCGCAGAAGCTGCACGACCTGATCGTGAAGTATCAGGACCGGGTGCTGTTCGGCACGGACCTGGGCGTCGGGCGCGGCCTGATGTTGGGCTCCACGGGCCGCGAGAAGCCCAACGTGGCCGACGCGTTCCTGTTCTTCGCGGACCACTTCCGGTTCTTCGAGACGCGGGACACGAACATCCCCCACCCCACGCCGATTCAGGGTCGTTGGACGGTGAACGCCATCGGCCTGCCCGCCGACGTGCTGGCCAAACTTTACTCGGGCAACGCTCTGCGCCTGCTCTGGCGCGAGGACGGCCCGAGCGACCTCGACCGGCGCGCGCTGCGCGACGCCCCGACGCCGGCCGACTACTTCCCGTGAGGTGGCCTGCCGCGCTCGGCCTGGCGCTCTTCGGGTGTGGCGGGGATGGCGG
>CAINDO010000024.1 GCA_903847385.1 uncultured Myxococcales bacterium | reverse complement strand
CGGCGGCGACGGGGGCGTCTTCGTCGGGCATGGCCACGCGGGGGGCGGGGCGCGACGCGGGTCGCGCGGCCAGGCTCGCCGGGGCCGGCGCGCTCGGTGCGGGGACCGCAGCGACCGGGACGGGCGAGGTCGCAGCCGGTCTTGCGACGCTCGCCGGTGCGGCCGATTGCGCCGAAACAGGCGCCAAAGGGGACGCCGCGGCCACGGGCGCGGTGACCTCGGAGACCGCAGGTGCGGGCGCCGGGCTTCGGAGCAGCAGCCCCCCGCCGACGGCCCCTGCCAGCAAGGCCACGGCCACCAGACCCTTCAGGGCGATGCCGCCGCCGGCGCTCGAAGCCGTGACGGCCGAGGTCGTAGATGCCGCCGACGTCGTCGATGCGCCCGGGCCGGCCGGCGACGGGGGCGTCGGGGGCTGCACGATCGCGACCTGCACCGCGGCGAAGATGCGCGCCTTGGCCTCGTCCGAGGCCACGGGCACGGCCCGCTCGGCCTCCAGGTCCAGCGCCAGCTCGGCGTCCGTCAGGCGGCGCGCCCAGCGTTCGTCCGGTCCCCCCGCGGGGTCATTCGCTCCCGGTCGGTCGCTCATGCGGCCTCCTCGGCCCGGCGATGCCGGGCGACGACGGTCTCGAACTTGGCGCGGGCGAGCCGCAGCCGGGAATACACCGTGTTCAGCGGCACGGAGAGCGCATCGGCGATCTCCGGGCAGGGCGTGCCGTCCATCTCGTGCATCACGAACACCACGCGCTGGTCGAGGTCCAGCGCGTCGAGCGCTTCGTAGACCCGCGCCGCGCGCTGGGCGGTCACCGCCGCGCGCTCCGGGTCCGGCTGACTGCTGCGCACGCTGGTCAGGATCTCGTCCTCCGTGAGCTGCTCGCGGTGGTGCCGGGCGCGCCGGCGCTCGTGGCTGGCCGTTTTGTAGGTGATGCCGGCGATCCAGGGACCGACGGGCAGGTTGGGGTCGAAGTCCGCCAGCCGCCGATGCACCGTGATGAAGACCTCCTGGGTGGCGTCGGCCAGCTCGGCCTCGCGCACGCCGAGCCGGCGCAACATCCGCCAGACGTAGCCGAACCAGGCGTCGTACGTCTGCGTGAAGTCCGGGCGTTGCGGCAGGGCGGTCAGGGCGGGTTCTCCAGGAACACGAGGGGTCGGCGTCCAGGCTCTCCATCGGTCATTGCCGGCACGCGGCTGAATCCGTCACCGAGATCGCGCGCCGACCTCCGAATTCGTGAAAAAGTCCCAGCAGAGCTCCAGGGCGAACGTGCCGCCCACGTCCGGGGTCTGCCAGGCGTCCTCACCGTTGATGACCACCGTGTTGTGGGCCAGCGGCGCCGTGAGCTCGGCCTGCGCCCGCACGGCCAGCGTGCGGGACACGCGGATCATCCACGCGGCGCGCGCGCCGATGTCCAGCACGTTCAGGCGCTGCGAGGCCGTCTCCGTGAAGCCCTGCCCCTCGACCCAGAGCGCGCCCACGCGCGCCAGGCCGCACAGCTCCACCGGATCGAAGTACAGGCACGCCGCCGGGACCGCCGTGAGGCCGTTGCTGGCGATCGTGCCGCCGTCCCGGGGCGTGTCCGCGGGCCACTGCGGCCGCACCGCGAGGCCCGCGGCGAAGCGGCCGTGTTCGGCCCTCAGGCCCGCGTCCAGTGCGCCGACGACCTCGGGCCCCTGCCCCGCGGAGACGAGGGGGCCGACCACGAGCGACAGCACCCAGGGCGTGCCCGGCGGCGTCGGCGCGGGGGCAGGCGCGGGGGCGTCCGTGGGCGGCGCGGTCGGCGGCG
>CAINDO010000023.1 GCA_903847385.1 uncultured Myxococcales bacterium | reverse complement strand
CGGCGGCGACGTCGGCGGGGCCGGCGGCGCGGCGGGCGGCGAGGGCGGCATGGGCGGCGCCGGCGGCGGCGGCACGGGCGTCTGCGGCGACGTCACCGTCGTCGAGTTCGCCACGGACGCGGTCGAAGAGGACGACGGCAGCCTGAGCCAGCTCGGCACCACGGGCGACGCGTCGAAGTTCGACGGCTCCTGCGTGGACGGCAGCGGCTCCGAGGTGGCCTTCCACTTCGTCGCCGGCGAGGCCGGCACCTATCGTTTCTACAGCGGCGCCGTGACCGACGGCCTGGACACGATCCTCTACGCCCGCACGACCTGCGACTCGGCCGAGTCCGAGCTCGTGTGCAACGACGACGCCGACTACCCGAACATCGTCGACAGCCGCGTGGTCCTCGACCTCGAGGCCGGCGCCGAGGTGTTCCTGATCGTCGACGCCTACCCGGCGCAGAACGGCCCGCAGTCCGGGGACGTGTACCTGAACGTCAAGGTCATCGACCGCGTCGAGCGCGACGGCGAGTGCGACCCCCTGATCCTCCAGTCCATCTGCGCCGACGCGGACTTCTGCTACGCCGAGATGGACGCCGAGGGCGCCCTGTCGGACGTGGGCGCCTGCACCGAGAACACCCCGCCCGCCCTCACCAGCGGCCAGGTGTTCAGCGTCGAGACGAGCGCGAACTTCGTCATCGAGGGCACGGACGCCAGCCGCGACGCGCAGGGCATCCACGTGCAGTACCAGCTCGACGACGAGGTCCTCGAGGGCATGGACGGCAGCCCCGCCGAGGACTTCATCGGGCCCCTCGACGGCCAGGACATCTACGGCCAGGCCAGCTTCACCTTCCGCAGCACCCAGGACTGGGCCGTCGACTTCGGCATCGAGGCCCCCAACAAGGTCACGCTCACGATCTTCGACAGCCAGGGCAACGAGACGGAGCCCCAGACCTTCGACATCGTGGCCGCCCCGGCCCTCGCCGAGGGCGACGCCTGCGACCAGTACCGCCTGACGGACGACTGCGCCGAGGGCACCGCCTGCCGCACGGACGAGGGCTCGGACCCGGCGACGTGGTCCTGCCAGGCCGTCAAGGCGCCCGAGCTGACCTCGGCCGTGGCCTGGTACAACGACGAGAACGGCCACATCTCGGTCGTCTTCGAAGGCCTCGACTCCGAGCGCGACGTCTCCGGCCCGGGCATCACCCTGCTCGACGCGGACGGCGCGGACATCCCCCTGCGCTCCGACGGCGAGGTCGGCGAGGCGATCGGCACGTTCGAGCCCTTCACCTACGGCGAGGCCGGCGAGTTCCGCGCCGTGTGGCAGTTCACGCTCGTCGACGCGGACGGCCTGCCCCTCCGCATCGGCACCGTGCGCGTCCGCGCCCACGACGCCGAGGGCCTGATCAGCGACTCCGTGGACGCCGAGATCCGCCCGACCGTGCGCGACGTGGCCGCCGGCGAGGCCTGCGACTTCTGGGGCGCCGAGAACATCTGCGCCGCCGGCCTGGTCTGCCCCTTCCCCGCCGAGGGCGAGGCCCCGGGCGCGGCGCAGATCTGCTCCGAGGTCGTGGCGGCCTGCCCGGCCGAGTTCGGCGCGACCGTGCTCGACGCCTCCGGCGCCGGCCCCGAGTGGCGCGTCTCCGGTGACACCACGGGCGCCGACGCGCACGGCGCCGGCTCCTGCGGCGGCGGCGCGGGCGACGCCATCTTCGAGTTCACCGCCCCCGCGGCGGCCACGTTCAGCTTCCTGGCCAGCTCCGAGGCCGAGGGCGCGGACACGCTGATCTACGTCCGCACGGCCTGCAACTACGGCCCCGAGTACCCGGGCATCGAGCTCGAGTGCAACGACGACCAGGTGCCGATGGAGAACACCCTCGGCGCCGTGGACGTGGCCCTCGAGGCCGGCCAGACGGTCTATGTGTTCGTCGACGGCTACCTGGGCAGCGACGGCATCGGCTGGCAGGGCGCCTTCGAGCTCATCGTCCGCCAGCAGTGAGCCGCGCCCGCGGCTTCACAGATGAGGCGCCAGGTACGTCGGCGCCATCCCCGCCTCCGCGCACAGCGCGCTGATCTCCGCCCCGCTCCGCCCCCGCAGAAACCCGCTCTGCACCAGCAGCGTGTCCATGCCGGCCACCGCGCCGCCGAGGACATCCGTGTGCGGCGTGTCGCCCACACAGAGCACCCGCGCGGCCGGGACGCCGGGCAGCGTGCGCATCACCGCCGCGTACACCCCGGGGAACGGCTTGCCCAGGAACGTGGGCGCGCAGCCCAGTTCCGCGGCGAGGCGGTGCGCGTGGAACCCCGGCTCGATGGCGATGCCCTCGGGCTCCGGCGACACGATGTCCGGGTTGCAGACCAGCACCGGGCGCGGTCGATGGCGCAGGAGCGCGCGCAGGCGGGCGTCCGTGGCCTCGGTGTAGCCCACGGTGGACAGGAACGCGATCGCGGCGGCGTCCATCGCCCGGGGGTCGTCGAGGTCGAGCATGGGGGCCGTGATCGCCGCCCGGGGCGCGGGTCGGGGCGACACCAGCACGCAGTCCTCGGCCGCGACGCCCAGCTCGGCGAGCGTCGGCGCGAGCAGGTCCAGGCCGAAGACGATCTCCTCGGGCGCCACCGCGAAGCCCCGCCGGGTGTGTCGCGCGGAGGACTGCTCGGGATCACTCCCGGCGTCGTTGCTGAGCACCCGCACGGCGAGGCCGCTCGCGCGCAGGGCCGCGAAGGCGTCCCGGGCCGCGGGGATCGGGGCGTCCCCCAGGTTCAACACACCCCAGGCGTCCAGGATCACGGCGTCGTGCAGACCCTGCGCCAGGATCTCGCGCAGGCCCGTGGCCAGGCCCGTCGCGGGCAGGGTGTGACGCGGCGGGGGCGTGGGCAGGCGGGTCTCGGCGGCGCGGTATAGACGCCAGGCGTGCGCGAAGTCTTCGATCATGGGTTCACAGTCGGGCGAGGAGTTCTTCGGGGGTGTTTGCGGGCAGCGCGCAGCGGCCCTCGACACAGACATGGGCCACGCCGCCGACGCCGGGCGCCGCGCGCCCCTCGAAGAGCGTCAGGGTCGTCAGCGGCTCGCCGGGTGCGGCGGCGAGGACCACCGCGTCCGGCAGGAAACGCGTGCGCAGCGCCCGGCGGAACGGCGCCACCTGCGCCGGCGTGCCGACGAGCACGATCTGCTTCACCGGCGCGAGGGCGAAGTCCAGCGCGCAGAGCATGCGCGGGATGGTCGTCGGGGCCTTGCGGCACAGGCGGTCGAGGGCGCGGATCGTGCGCTCGCCGGCGGCGCGCCAGGCCGACTCGCCCGTGATCTCGGCGAGGCGCAGCAGGTTCTCGGCGGCCAGCGCGTTCCCGGAGGGCTCGGCGCCGTCGTATTCGGGTTTCTCGCGCAGCGGCAGCGGCGGGGCGTCGTGGGCGCTGCGGAAGTAACCGCCGTCCGTCGTGTCGGCGAAGAGCGCGTCCTGCGTGGCCTGCCAGGCGAGCGCGGCGTCGAGCCAGCGCGCGTCGCCCGTGGCCTCGAGCAGGTCCAGGCTCGCGCCGATCATCGCCGCGTAGTCCTCGAGCACGCCGGCGTGACGCGACACGCCGCCGCAGTGCGACCGCAGCAGGTGGCCGGGGTGCGCGGGGTCCGCCAGTGTGTGGGAGACGAACGTCGCCGCGCGGGCGGCCCGCTCGACGAGCTCTGGCCGATCGAACCCCACGCCGGCCCGGGCGAAGGCCGAGATCGTGAGGCCGTTCCAGGCGGTGAGCACCTTGTCGTCCAGCCCCGGGGGCACGCGGCGCGCGCGAACCTCGCGGAGCACGACGCGCAGCGCCGCCCAGCGCGCCGACTCGACCGCGTCGAGGGGGTCGCGGAGATTCAGGATGTTCGCGTCCTCGAAGTTGCCGTCGGCCGTGACGTCGAAGGTCTCACAGACCCAACGCGCGTCGTCCGGCGGGAGCGCGGCGTGGATCTGCTCCGGCGTCCACAGGAAGAAGCGCCCCTCCTCGCCCTCGCTGTCGGCGTCCGTGGCCGAGTAGAAGCCCCCGCCGGGCGCGCTCATCTCGCGGTCGACCCAGGCGAGCACGTCCTGGGCGACGCCCGCGAAGTGTGCCCGCCCGCCCATCTGCCAGGCCTCCGTATAGGTTCGGGCGAGCTGGGCGTTGTCGTAGAGCATCTTCTCGAAGTGCGGCACGAGCCAGCGGTGATCGGTGCTGTAGCGCGCGAAGCCGCCGGCCACGTGGTCGTAGATGCCGCCGAGCGCCATCTTCTCCAGCGTGGTGTTCACGACCTCGAGCGAGAGCGCGCCGGTGATCTCGGGCTCGCGCCGGGCCTCGCGCAGCAGGTGGTCGAGCACCGCCGGCCGGGGGAACTTGGGCGCGTGGCCGAAGCCGCCCCAGTCGGGGTCGAAGCTGCGCCGATGTGTCGCCGCGCTCTCCGCCAGGACCTCGACGCCGGGCAGCGCCTCGCCGGGGGGCTGGGCCGAACGACGGGAGAGCTCCGCGAGCAGCGCGTGGCCCTGCGCGGCGAAGCGTGGGTCCCGCCACTGGCGCTCGATGGCCCGCATCAGCGAAAGGAAGCCGGGGCGATGACCCCGCGCGCCATCCCGCGGCGGAAAGTAGGTGCCGGCGAAGAGCGGCGCGCCGTCCGGCGTCAGGAAGACGGACATCGGCCACCCGCCGCCGCCGCCGTTCATGGCCTGCAGGACCTCCATGTACACGGCGTCCACGTCCGGCCGCTCTTCACGGTCGAGCTTCACGGGCACGAAGTGGGCGTTCAGGTACGCGGCGATCTCCTCGTCCTCGAAGGACTCGTGCTCCATCACATGGCACCAGTGGCAGGTGCTGTAGCCCACGGAGAGGAAGACCGGAACGCCGCGCGCGACGGCCTCCGCGAACGCGGCGTCGCCGTAGGGGCGCCAGTCCACCGGGTTGTGGGCGTGCTGCCGCAGGTACGGCCCGGGCTCCAGAATCAGCCGATTCGTGAAGCGGGGATGGCCATCGGGCGCCAGGTGACGCGTTCGGGGGACGTAGGCCGGCCCCAGGGCGTGAAGGGCGTCGAGCAGCGGCTTTTCGTTCAAAACGGGGGGGCTCCCGACGGGCAGGCCATCTCGGCCTCGGATCGGAGTCGGCAGCGGCACACGAGGTCGCTGTGTTCGTCGATGCAGTTGCTGTTCCCGCCGTGTTCACAGGACTGCTCGTCGGCCTCGGGCCAGGCGTCCACGCAGCAGCCGCCGCTGGCCTCGCAGAAAGTCGCGCAGGTGGTCTTCGACCCATCCGCCGTGGCAACGTAGAACTCGCACTGCACCGCGCCCTCGACGACCTCCTCGAGGCAGAACACCTGCCCGGGGAAACGCGCGCAGGTGGCCGAGACGCTGCACGTACCGTCCTCGCGGCAGGTCCCGGCGCCGTTGCAGGGTGCGCCCACCGGGCCCGGCGTGACCACCGGCGCCTCGGCCCCGGCGCAGCCGGTCAGGGTGGCGCAGGCCGCGTCCGCCCGGGCGATCTCCGCCGCCGCGCCACGACCCGCGCACAGCGCCGCCGACGCGCCGGCCAGGCACTGCCCGGGGCCCGTGCAGCGGCCCACGTCCGGCAGGGGCGCCGCCGCCACGCGCCGGCACACGATCTGGCCCTCGGCCTCCATGCGCTCGAAGGCGTCGAAGGCCTCGCAGTTCACCGAGGGGCAGGCGGGATCGTCCGCCGGCAGGCCGGGCCGGCCGTCCGCGGTGCAGACGTGGCAAAGGCCGAGCGCGGCCCCCGGGGTGCAATCCGGGCCCGGGAGCGGGACCACGCCGCCGAGGCCCGTGGCGCCGACCCCGCTCGTGCCGCCCGTGCCGCCCGTGTTGCCCACCAGGGCGTCGGCGTCACCGGGCCCGGCCTCGCCCGCCCCGCCGGCGCAGGCCGCCGCGAGCGCGAGGGCCGTGGCCATCGCCCCGAGGCCGCGCCGCAGATTCAATCGCCGCCGCTCGTGGAGTCCTCGGCGTCGTCGTCGCAGCCCGGCGCGCCGGCCGCGGCTTCGGTGCCGGTGCAGACGCCGTGCGGCTCGGCGCCGGCGGTCTCGGCCGCGGCCCCGGTGGAAACCGGCGCACCGGCACGGCCACAGGCGAAGCTGACCGACGAGAGCGTGAGGAGCAGAACGGCGAGGCGGTGGGGGTGATGCGTATTCATGGGGCACGGGTGCGTCGAAGGACGTCGGGCGCAAGGTACGCCTCACGCGCGTCCGGGGCAAGGCGCGGCCGCGTTGGCATTTCGCCCCCGCGTTGTGCTACCTACGCGCGTTCTCGTCACCCCGGGGGACCCGATGATGCGCACGCAGTCCACACACGTCCTGTCCTTCCTCGTCGTCGCCGGCGCCCTGCTGGCGGCGTCGGTCGCGTCCGCGCGGCCGCACAAGGTCGAGATCGGGATCGGCGCGGCGGGCCTGATGAACGGCACGTTCATGGGCACCGTGCCGGACGACCAGAAGCACCTGGACTACCAGGGCACCGAGGTCGGCGGCCTGACCTACCCGGGCTTCTGGGGCCTGGGCGGTGGCGGCGGCGTGCAGCTCAACGCGATGTACAAGGGCGCCATCGGCATGGAGCTCGACCTGCTGTACTCGCACGACTCGGGCACCGGCAAGATCACGGTGGACTCCGAGGAGTTCCACCTGACCCTGTCGCAGGGCGCGTTTCACATCCCGCTGCTGGTCAAGGCCGCCATCCCGCTCAAGAGCGTGCGCCCGTTCCTGCTCATCGGGCCGGAGTTCGTCCTGCCCGGCGACCCCGAGGCCGAGAAAGACTCGGACACCGTCCAGACCAAGTACTCCGCCTGGGCCGACCCCTACATCAACCTGCAGGCCGGCTTCGGCTTCGAGTTCGTGCTGCCCGTGTCTGGCGTGGACCTGCGCATCCCGCTCTCGTTCCGCTACAGCGGCAACTTCGGCACCGGCGACGGTCTGAAGGGCCGCATGGAGATCGACGACGCCGAGAACGTCGGCGGTGTGCTCGTTCTCAAGTCGCTCTCCTACAGCAGCGAGTGGCAGCACCAGGCGTTCATCACGCTCGGTGTCTCCTGGTACCAGTACGTCGACTGAAAGACCCCCGCCTCCATGGACTCGATTTTCGAACTCTTCAGCCTGCTCATCGACCTGCTGCGCCACCCGCAGAACTATGTGGGCTCGCTGGGGTACCTGGGCCTCGCCGCCATCATCTTCATGGAGACGGGCGCGCTGATCTTCTTCCTGCCGGGGGACTCGATCCTGGTGGTCGCGGGCATCTACGCCACCACCGGGGCCATGGACCTGGCCACGCTGAACGCGATCCTGATCCCCTGCGCGATCATCGGCGACGCGGTCTCGTACCAGATCGGCAAGCGCGCCGGGCCGATGCTCTTCAACCGCCCCAAGTCGCGCTTCTTCAATCCCGACCACATCAAGGCCGCGCACGACTTCTATGAGAAACACGGCGGCAAGGCGATCGTCATCGCCCGCTTCATGCCGCTGGTGCGCACGTTCGTGCCCGTGGTGGCCGGCATCGCCGGGATGGGTTACCGCCGCTTCGCCTCGTACAACATCATCGGCGGCGCGGCCTGGATCGCCTCGATGACCTGCCTCGGCTACTTCCTGGGCGGCATCGCGGAGAAGGCCGGTTTCCCCCTCGAGAAGCACATCGAGAAGGTCATCATCGTCGTGGTCTTCCTGTCGATCCTGCCCGGCATCATCGCCTGGTGGAAGAACCGCCGCGCCGAGGCCGCCCCCCCGCCCTCGGCCTGACACGCCGAAAAAAAGAATCTCCGGCGTCCCGGTATCCCCGGGCACACCCCAACGGAGATTCTCATGTCGCGCTTCTCGCTCCCTCGCACCTTCACGCTGGCCGGCCTCGGGCTGGTCGGCGCCTTCGCCACCGCCGAGGCCGCCGCGCTCGCCCCGGCGCCCTGCGCGGTGCCCACCCCCGCCCAGTGCCACGACCCGGCCTACCTGCAGACCGCCTGCGGCGTGCAGACGCTGGCCGCCACCAAGGTCGACGCCAACCACATCTGCAATCAGACGCTCGCGGCCGACGGCCCCGTCCGCGCCGCAGCGCTCGCCCAGCGCACGGTGCTGGTCCCCGCCACGACGACGACCGCCAACGCCGTCGTCGCCGGCGGCGGCACCACCCTGGCCCGCATCGACACGACCCGCGCGCAGCCCGCCAAGAGCGTGCAGGGCATGACCACGCTCTACTACGCCAAGGCCCTGCGCGACTCGGCCGCCGTGAGCGCCGGCCTCGCCTTCGCCATCGACCCCAACGCCCCGTTGGACAACGGCATCGCCGTGGCCAACTGCAGCGAGTACGCCCGTGAGAAGTACTGGGACATCAGCCTTTGGGAGGACGCCGCGAAGCTCGTCGGCGAGGACTACCGGGCGATGTACACCGTGGCCTACGGCAACAGCGCGCTGCGCGAGTCCATCGGTGAGCGCGGGCGTCAGGTGATCATCCAGCGCGGCTTCGACAACCGGATCCGCAGCCGCGACCTGACGATCCAGGCGCCGAACTTCGACGCCGCCGCCGGCCCGAAGAACACGTTCTTCTCCACGAACCTGGCGAGCCCCGGCACTCAGGCGTTCCCCGGCTCGGCCGCCGCCATCGAGCTCGCCTACGGCTCTCCGCTGCGCCTCAAGGGTGTCGTGCTCAGCGACCCGGCGCTCGTCAACACGCTCAACGCCGGCCGCGCGGTGAAGTTCGAGAGCTTCCAGTGGCACAAGGACATGAGCACGGCCCTCGCTGGCACGCTCGACGAGCAGCTCTACACGTTCGATGCCCTCAAGACGAACTTCGCCAGCCTGCTCAAGCGCCGCGTCGACCAGGTCGAGAAGTCCCGCAAGGAGTTGATCGGCGTCTACAACGTGCAGAGCCGCGCGGCCTCGACGAGCTGCAACACGGCCTACAACATCGCCTCGCACTCGTTCAGCGCCGACGCCGAGGCCATCGCCGACGCGACCTGCGACCGCGCCTGGACCACGGCACAGAACGCCATGAACGCTGCGCGCAACACCGTGGACAACCGCCTGGCCGCCCTCGACGCGAGCATCGAGGCGTCCCTGGTCCAGGCCCGGGGGCAGGGCTGCCTGAACACCGCCGGCGTGAGCACCTGCGACTGGTCGCCCAAGCTCTTCGTCGAGAGCGTCCACGGCCGCTACGTGAAGCGCCGCGAGGCCGACTACCAGGCCTGCCTGGTCTACACGGCCAACAACTTCGCCAACCTGGTCAACGCGGCCTTCCCGGGCCGCGTGGCGACCAACTACACCACCAGCACCGCCGCGGTGGACACCTACATCACGCTGAAGAAGGCCCAGGTCGCCGCCGCCGTGGCCGCCATGGAGGGCAGCCTTCAGCCCGCCGCCGGTGGCGACATCGGTCGGATCGGCAACAAGGCCTCGGACAATGGCAACCTGGGCAACGCAGACTTCGGCGCCAGCTGGGCCTATGGCTATGACTGGCGGGTGTTCAACGTGGCGCAGAACACGCTGTGCAACGTGAACGCCTCGTTCGCCGGCGACCTGGACGCCTCGGCCCGCGCCTTCGGCCGCAACCAGACCCTCATCGACGCCCACATGGACGCCAGCTACAGCCGGGCCCGCGCGCAGCTGAGCATCCTGGATCAGTCGCTGGTGAACGTGGACCAGGCCCTCGGCGCCGAGCAGTACAACCTGGCCCGCTCGAGCACGAACCGGACGAACAACAACCTCACGGGCACGCGCCCCACGGCCTGGTTCAGCATCCTCGGCATCCCCGTGCGGGTCAGCGCCGGCATGGCGGGCACCCTGGGGCTGGACTACGAGGCCAACGTGCTCGTCAACCGCGGCAACGTGAACGCCGGCTGCACCACCATCAGCGCCAGCTTCGAGGGCATGTTCGCGCCCTACGTGAACGTCGACGCCACGGCCGAGGCCGCCGCCGACTTTCTCGTCGCCGCCGTGGGCGTCAAGATCGACCTCGCGCTGGTCCACCTGCGGCTGCCGCTGGGCGTCACGGTGACGCTGACCTCGCCGGCCGGTCAGATCGCCAGCGCGGTCCTCTCGGTCAAGTCCACGCTCGACGCCGCCATCCGCACCCTGGACGGTCGCCTGGCCGCCTTCGCCCGCCTCGGCGTCTGCCCGTTCTGCACCGAGTCCGAGCAGACCATCTTCTCGTGGTCGGGCTTCGAGCGGACCTTCACGCTGTTCAACAAGACGGCCAGCGTGACGATCGGCAACATCGCCCCCTGGTTCGCCGCGAACGGCGGCTGAGCCGCCTCGTCCGCTCCGGACCTGCTCACCACGAATCGCCGCTGTGCCGCTCGCCGTGACAGGTGCCGGTGCAGCGGCCGCTCGCGTAGCTGAAGCCCGCCGCCAGGAACGACACCTGGACGCTCTCGTTCACGTGCAGCGCCGGCGCGATGATGGCATTCGCCGCATTGACCACCGTGTTGTGGCACTCCTGGCACGGGTAGCGTTCGGTCAACACATGCAGCCGGTGCCGACCGCGGAGCGTGTTGTTGGCCGACGGGACGGTCGCGTCGTCGTGGCAGGCGGCGCAGTTGTAAGGGCCACCCGAGGTCCAGGGCATCGCCGGCGAGGGCGTGACACCGTCGCCGTGACAGTAGGTCGCGCTGCAGGTGACCGCCGCGGCGTTGTACACGGCGGCGGCGCTGCGGCCGTTCATGCGCACCTCGGCCCGGCCGTCGCCGTCGATGTGGCCGGCGGACAGCGCGTTGAGGGGCTTGGTGTGACACTTCACGCAGTCCCAGGCGGCGTGCAGGCTGGTCGCGGCGACGTGTTTGGTGTGGCTGCCGACGCCGACCACGGCCCGGGCGCTGAGCCCCGCGACGCTGAGCGGCGGGGCGCCCGTCTGATTGTCCATGCCGCCGTGGCAGAACACGCAGTTGGTGGTCCAGCCGGGGTGGCACTGCTCGCAGGACACACCGACCTCGCCGCCGAGCAGGTTGGCGCCGTGGCAACTGCCGCAGGCGCCCGCGCCGCCTGCGTTGAACGCCGGGCCGTGCCGGTTGCCGGCCTCCCAGCCCGCCGGATGGCCGGGGGTGACCTCGACCACGCCGTTGACGTGCAGGCCACCGACCACGTCCACCGTGCCGTTGGCGCGCACGGTCCCCGGATGACACCGATAACAGGCCGCGGACTGCACGTGGGGCGCCGGGGGCGGCGCGCCGTGGCAGCCACCGCAGGGCGCCTGCGTGCCATCGACGCGATTCCAGATGGGCTGCCCCACCGAGCCGCCCGTGAGCGTCGCGCCGTGGCAATACACGTTGCTGCACCGGTTCGTGACCGCGTTGTAGGCCGGCGCGCTGCCCGTGCGGGCCAGACGGCCGAAGGTCACCTCGGCCCCGGCCACGGCGTCCATGTGTCCCGCCGCCTGCACCGTGCCGGGCACCACGTGGCACTCCGTACACGCGATGGGACCGGAGAAGGCGCCCGTACCCAGGTGGGCCGCGTGGGCGCCCACACCGGGATCGGCCGTCGCCACCGCGCCGTCCAGACCGACGGGGGGCGCCGGGTTGCCCGGGGTGCCGTGACAGCCGCCGCAGGCCGGCATCTCCACGTCCACCTGACCGTTGATGTGCGTGCCGGAGGCCAGGTCGATCGTGCCATCGGCCCGCACCGTGCGCGTGTGACACAGGTCGCAGCGCGCCGAGGCGACGTGGGGCGCCGGGGGCGGCACGCCGTGGCAGGCGCCGCAGGTGGCCTGCGAGCCATCCACGAGTGTCCAGTCGGGCTCCGTGTGTCGGCCGCCGGGCCGGGTGGCGCCGTGGCAGTACACACCGCTGCAGGTCGCCGTCGCCGGATCCCAGGCCGGGGTCGCGCCATCTGCCGTGGACAGACCGCCGAACACGACCTCGGGCCGCGCCGTGCCGTCCAGGTGGCCGACGGCCATCACGTCCGCGGGCACGCGGTGGCAACTGTTGCAGGGCAGCGGGCCGCGGAGCGTGCTGCCGCCCAGGTGGTTCTGGTGGGCGCCCACGCCGATGCGGGTGGTGTCCACGCTGCCGTCCAGCGCCCGCGGCGGGGCCGGATCGCCCGGGCTGCCATGGCAGCCGTCGCACCCGGGCACCTGGACCTCCACTTGCCCGTCGATGTGCAGACCGCCGACCAGGTCGATGGTCCCATCGGGGCGTACGGTGCCGGGGTGGCACGCATCACACGCGCCGAAGGCCGGGTGCGGCGCCGGGGGCGGCGCGCCGTGGCACCGGCTGCAGTCCTCGGGATCCGCCGGCCCGGACGTCCAGTCCGGCAGCGGGTCGAGGCCGCCGCGCAGCGTCGCGCCGTGGCAATACACGTTCTGACAGGTGTTGTCCGCCGGATCGTAGCCGGGCTCGGCGATGGGTGCGGTCGCCAGCGGTCCGAACATCACCTCGGCGCCGACACTCTGGTCGATGTGACCCACGTCTCCCAGCGCCCCGGGCACCAGATGGCACTCCTCGCAGTCCACGGGGCCCCGGATGGCGCCGCCGCGGAGGTGCGCGTCGTGGGCGCCCACGCCCGGATCGCTGGAGAGCACCGCGCCGTCGACGGCCGCCGGGGGTGCCGGGTCGCCGCCGCCGCCATGGCAGGCGTCGCACTCGAGCGCCGCCACGTCCAGGTGGCCGTCCAGGTGGTGACCGCCGGCGAGGTCGAGCGTGCCGTCCGCGCGCATCGTCTGCGGGTGGCAGGTCCGGCAGTCCTGACGCGGGGTGTGCGGGAACGGCGGGGGCGCGCCGTGGCAGGCGTCGCAGGTGCGATTGCTGCCGTCCACGCGGGTCCACACCGGGGTCTTGCGCACACCGCCGGCCAGCGTCGCGCCGTGGCAGTAGGTGTTCGAGCAACTGTGCTGCGCGCTCAGGAACCGGGGCGCCGCGCCGTTCGCCGTCGCCAGGGCGCCGAAGGTCATCGTCACGCCGGGGACCTGGTCCAGGTGCGTCGCCGCGGCCACGTCCGGGGGCACCGGATGGCACTCGTTGCAGCCGATGGCGCCCCGCAGGTGACCGCCCTCGAGGTGGGCGCGGTGCGCGCCGACGCCCGGGGACGCCGTGCCGAGGTTGCCGGCCAGATCGCGCGGCGGGGCGGCCACGCCGTTGCTGCCGTGGCAGGCGTCACAACCGCCCATCTGGGTCTGCACCAGGCCGTCGATGTGAGCGCCGCCGGCGACGTCGATGCTGCCATCGACGCCGACCGTGTCCGGGTGGCAGGCGTTGCAGTTCAGCGCGTTCGGGTGCGGGGCCGGCGGCGGCGCGCCATGGCAGGCATCACACTCCGCCTGCGTGCCGTCCACCAGCGTCCAGCGCGGCGCGTCGACCACGCCGCCGCCCAGGGTGGCGCCGTGGCAATACACACCGTTGCAGGTCTCGGTCACCGGGTCGTACTCGGGGACCAAGCCGCCGCTCCGGGCCAGGCCGCCGAAGGTCAGCTCGGCGCCCGGCTCGCCCTCGATGTGTCCGCGCGCGTCCACGGCGTCGGGCACCAGGTGGCACTGATCACATGGAATCGGCTCGCGGAGGGTGGCGGCCGTCAGGTGCGCCCGGTGGGCGCCCACGCCGGGATCGGCGACGTCCACGGCGCCGTTCAGCGCGCGCGGCGGGGCGGGCTCGCCGTTGCTGCCATGACATGCGTCACAGGCCGCCGGCCGCACGTCCAGGCGGCCGTTGATGTGCAGGCCGCCGGCGAGGTCGATGCTGCCGTTGCCGAGCACCGTGCCCGGATGACACGTCGCGCAGTCCGAGGTCTGGGGGTGCGGGGCGGGCGGGGGCGCGCCATGGCAGGCGCCACACGCGCGCTGCGTGCCGTCGACGACGGTCCAGTCGGGCCGCGGGATCGCAGCGCCGGTGAGCGAACCGCCATGACACCAGGTGTTCTGACAGGTGCGCGTGCCGCGATCATAGGTGGGCATCAGCCCGCCCGTGGCGCCCAGCGCGCCGAACACGACCTCGGCGCCGGGGGCGGCGTCCAGGTGGCCCGCCGCGTCGAAGGCCGCCGGCACCACGTGACACTCGCCACAGGGGATCGGCGCCGCGCGGACGTGGCCGGCCGCCAGGTGCGCCCGGTGCGCGCCCACGCCGGGGTCGCTCGTGTTCACGTTGCCGTTGAGCGCCCGCGGCGGGGCCGGGTTGCCGTTGCTGCCGTGACAGGCGTCGCAGGCCGCCGCGACCACGTCCACGTGCCCGTCGATGTGTCGGCCGCCGGCCAGGTTCAGGCTGCCGTCGCCGTTCACGGTCGCCGGGTGGCAGGCCGCGCAGTTGGCGTTGTTCGGGTGCGGGGCCGGGGGCGGCGCGCCGTGGCAGGTGCCGCAGGCCGTCTGACTGCCGTCCAGGCGCGTCCAGATCGGGCGGGCGATCGAGCCGCCGCCCAGGGACGAACCGTGGCAGTAGACGTTGTCGCAGGTGTGCGCCGCGGTGTCGTACGTCGGACGCTGCGCGTCGGCCGTGGCCAGCGCGCCGAACACCAGCTCCGCGCCGGGCTGCGCGTCCAGGTGGCCCGCCGCCAGCGCATCGGCCGGCACGCGGTGACACTCGTTGCAGGCCACCGGCGCGCCGCGCACGAGCCCGGCCCGCAGGTGGGCCTGGTGGGCGCCCACGGCCGGTGTCGCGGTGTTCACGCTGCCGTCCACCGCGCGCGGCGGGGCGGCGTTGGCGGCGCTGCCGTGGCAGGCGTTGCAGGCCGGAGACACGACGTCCAGGCGACCGTTGATGTGCAGACCGCCGGCCAGGTCCAGGCTGCCGTCCGCGCGGATGGTCCCGGGGTGGCAGGCGTCGCAGCTTTCGTTCTGCGGGTGCGGCGCCGCCGGGGGCGCGCCATGGCAGGTGCCGCAGGCGCTCTGCGAGCCATCGACCCGCGTCCACACCGGGCGCACCTGCGTGCCGCCCGTGAGCGAGCCGCCGTGGCAGTAGGTGTTGGCGCAGGTGCGCGCCGCGCGGTCGTAGGCGGGGACCATGCCGTCCGTCACCGAGAGCGCGCCGAACACGAGCTCCGCGCCCGCCACGGCGTCCAGGTGGCCCGCCGCCACGGCCGTGGCCGGCACCACATGGCACTCGGTGCAGGCGATGCCGGTCCCGCGGACGCGGCCGGCCTGCAGGTGCGCCTGGTGCGCGCCGACACCCGGGGTCGCCGTGTCCACGTTGCCGTTGACCGCCCGCGGGGGCGCGGCCTGCCCGGCGGCGCCATGACACGCATCACACCGCGCGGCCTGGAACTCGACGCTGCCGTTCACGTGCAGACCGGCCACCAGATCCAGGCTGCCATCGGCCTTGACCGTGCCCGGGTGGCAGGCGTTGCAGTTGGCGCTCTGCGGGTGTGGCCCCGGCGGCGGCGAGCCATGGCAGCTGCCGCAGGCCTTCTGCGTGCCGTCCACGCGCGTCCAGATCGGCCGGTTCCGCGCGCCACCGGCGAGCGTGCCGCCGTGGCAATACACGTTCGTGCACATCGCCTGGGCGGGGGCCCAGCCGGCGCGGGCGCCGTCGGCGCGGGCCAGCGGGCCGAAGGTCAACTCCGCGCCACGGACGGCGTCCAGGTGCCCTGCGGCGCCCGTCGTCGCCGGCACCAGGTGACACTCGGCGCAGGCCACGGGCGCGCCGCGCACGGTGCCGGGCCGCAGGTGGGCCTGGTGGGCGCCCACGCCGCGCACGTTCGTGGCGTTCGCGCCATCGACGCCGACGGGCGGCGCCGGGTTGCCGGGGGTGCCGTGGCAGCCGTCACAGCCGAGGGCGACCACGTCCAGGCGGCCGTCCATGTGATGACCGGCGGCGAGGTCCAGGGTGCCATCGGCCCGGATCGTCTGGGGGTGGCAGGAGCGGCAGTCGTTCCGCGGCGGGTGCGGGAACGGCGGCGGCGCACCGTGACACGCATCGCAGGCGCGCTGCGTGCCATCGACCTGCGTCCACACGGGCGCCGCCACGCGACCGCCCTCGAGGGACGCGCCGTGGCAGTAGGTCTGGCCGCAGCTGTGGGCGGCGGAGTCATACCGCGGCGCCAGGCCGCCGTTGACGGCCAGACCCGCGAAACGGATTGTCACGCCGGGGACCTGATCCAGGTGCGTCGCGGCGTCGATCGTGGCCGGCACGGGGTGACACTCACCGCAGCCCACGGGGCCGCGCAGGTGATTGCCCTCGAGGTGGGCGCGGTGCGCGCCGACACCCGGAGACAGCGTGTCGAGCCGACCCGACAGGTCCCGCGGGGGCGCCGGGTTGCCGTTGCCGCCGTGACACAGGTCGCAGCCGGCCATGCGCACCTGCACCTGGCCGTCGATGTGACGCCCGGCGACGAGATCGATCGTGCCGTCCGCGGCGACGGTCTCGGGGTGACACGCGTTGCAGTTCTGCACCGCCGGGTGGGGCGCCGGGGGCGGCGCGCCATGGCAGGCGTCACACGCCGTCTGCGTGCCGTCCACCAGCGTCCAGTTGGGGGTCTCCACCGCGCCGCCGGCGAGCGTCGCGCCGTGGCAGTAGACCCCGGAGCAGGTCGTCGTCAGGGGGTCGTAGTCGGCCGCGGTGCCGCCGGACTCGGCCAGGCCACCGAAGGTCAGGTCGGCGCCGGCCACGCCCTCGATGTGCCCCGGGGCGTCCAGGGCGCCGGGCACCCGGTGGCACTGCTCGCAGCCCAGCGGGCCGCGAATCACGCCGCCCTCGAGGTGGATGCGGTGCGCGCCCACGCCGGGGGCGTCCGTCGTCTCGGAGCCATCGAGCGCGCGGGGCGGGGCCGGGTTGCCGTTGGCGCCGTGGCAGGTGTCACAGGCGGCGGGCTGGATGTCGAGGCGACCGTTGATGTGCAGGCCGCCGGCCAGGTTCAGCGTGCCATCGCCATTGACCGTGCCCGGGTGGCAGTCACTGCACCGCGGCGACTGCGGGTGCGGGATCGGCGGCGGGGCGCCATGGCAGGTACCACACGCCCGCTGGCTGCCATCCACCACGGTCCAGTCCGGCTGCGTCTGCGTGCCGCCGGCCAGCGTGGCGCCGTGGCAATACACGTTCGCGCAGCGCGTCTCGGCGGGGTCGTACACGGGCGAAGCGTTGCCGGCGCCGGCCAGCGGACCGAAGGTGACCTCGGCGCCGGCCGCGCCGTCCAGGTGGCCGAGCGAGCCCGGGTTCTCCGGCACAAGGTGACACTCGGCGCAGGCCACGACCTCGCCGGTCAGGTGGCCGCCCTGCAGGTGGGCGCGGTGGGCACCGACGCCGGGGGCCGCCGTGTTCGCACTGCCGTCGAGCGCGCGCGGGGGGGCGGGGTCGCCGTTGCTGCCGTGGCAGCCGTCACAGCCGGAGACGGCCACGTCCAGGTGGCCGTCGATGTGTCGTCCGCCGGCCAGATCGAGCGCGCCGTTGGGCAGCACGGTGTCCGGGTGACACACCGAGCACTGGGCGCTGTCCGGGTGCGGGGCCGGCGGTGGGGCGCCGTGGCAGGTGCCGCAGGCGTCCTGACTGCCGTCCACGCGGGTCCACTCGGGTCGGGTCGTGCTGCCGCCGCGGAGCGTGCTGCCGTGGCAGTAGACGTTGTCACAGGTCGTCGTGCCCGGATCGTAGGTCGGGCTCAGGCCCCCCGAGGTCGCCAGTGGACCGAAGGTGAGCTCGGCGCCGGGCTGCGGATCGCGGTGGCCGGGCGCGTCGAGCGACGCCGGGATCACGTGACACTCCGGGCAGCCCACCGGCGTGCCGCGCACCTCGCCGGCCCGCAAGTGGGCCTGGTGCGCGCCCACGCCCGGGGTCCGCGTGCTCACGCTGCCGTCGAGCGCGCGGGGCGGGGCCGGCAGGCCGTTGTTTCCGTGGCAGCTGTCGCAGCGCAGGTTGCCCAGCGTCACGTCCAGGTGGCCGTCCAGGTGTTTGCCGCCGGCCAGGTTCAGCGTGCCGTCGGGGTTCATCGTCTCGGCGTGGCAGGCCGCGCAGTTCGCCTCGGCCGGATGGGGCGCCGGCGGCGGCGCACCATGGCAGCCGTCGCAGGTGACCTGGCTGCCGTCGACGAGCGTCCACACGGGGGCGTTCGCCCGGCCGCCGGCGAGGGTCGCGCCGTGGCAGTAGGCGCCGTTGCACTGGAGCGTGCGGGTGTCGAAGGCCGGCTGCGCGCCATCGGCGAAGGCGAGCGGGCCGAAGAACAGCTCCGCGGGCATGGCGTCCAGGTGCCCCGGATCGAGCGTGTCCTGGGGCACCACGTGGCACTCGTCGCAGGCGAGCGGCGCCCGCAGCGTCGCGCCCGTCAGGTGGCGCTGGTGCGCGCCCACGCCACGCGTCGCCGTGTCGTTGCGACCGTTGACCGCGCGCGGCGGCGCGGGCGTTTCGGCGCTGCCGTGGCACAGGCTGCACTCGGCGGGCCAACCGGCCCCGGCGTCGACCGGGGGCACGACCTCGGCATCCGTGACGACCACGGCCGCGTCCACGACGGCGGCGTCGTCCACGGGGACGGCGGCGTCGAGCACGGGCACCGCGGCGTCGGGCACCATCACGGCCGCGTCCGGCAGGACCACAGCGGCGTCCGGCAGGAGCGGCGGCACGTCCACGACGGGCGGGCGCGCGTCCGCCGGAGCCACCAGCGCGTCCGGCGTCGGCGGCGCGAGGGCGTCCGGCGTCGGCGGCACCAACGCGTCCGCCGGCGTCACGGCCGTGTCCGCGGGCGGCAACGCGGCATCGACGGGCGGCGCGCCCTGATCGATGGGCCCCGTCGGGCCGTCCGGCGGCAAGGTGCGCGCGTCGGCGGGCGGACCGCCGCGATCCGTCGGGGGCGTCGCGTCGTGAATCCGGCCATCGCCGGCGACGGCATCCGTCACGCTCCCCTGGTCCCGGACCGAGGCGTCGACGACCCTCTTCGAGGAGATGCCGTCGTCACAGGCGGCGGCGACGAGGGCGACCAGGGTCAACAACCGGGCCAGGGACGGGGGTCGGCGGGACGACATCGGGCAGATCTCCCCTCTGCAACGCAGAGCGTGCTACCCCCTGACGCGAACCCTGCCCGGACTTCACCGCTCCGGCAATCTCCACACCCTGGCTGTTGATTCAGATCAGGCCGCCCGGAAAAATCCAGGCTCACCAGATCCGGACGCGCGCCTCGGGCCGTAGAAAGAGCCCCTCCCCCGCCTGGACGCCGAACGCCGTGTACCAGGCGTCGACGTTGCGGACGACGCCGTTGACCCGCAGCATCACCGGCGAGTGCGGGTCCGAGGCCACCTGCTGGCGAAGGGCGTCGTCGCGGTACTTGCCGCGCCAGACCTGGGCCCAGCCCAGGAGCACCCGCTGCTCGCCCGTCACGCCGTCCAGCACCGGGGCGGGCTTGCCGCCGAGCGAGAGCTGATAGGCGTCCAGCCCGAGCAGCACGCCGCCCAGGTCGGCGATGTTCTCGCCCAGCGTCAGGTCGCCGTTCACCTTCGCGCCGGGGAGGACTTCCACGGCCGAATACTGCGCCGCGAGCGCCTTCGTGCGGGCGACGAACCGCTCGGCGTCCTCGGGCGCCCACCAGTCCGACAGGCGCCCGGTGGCGTCGAACTGCCGGCCCTGGTCGTCGAAACCATGCGTGATCTCGTGGCCGATGACGCCACCGATGGCGCCGTAGTTGACCGCGGGATCGGCCTCCGGATCGAAGAACGGGGGCTGCAAGATGGCCGCCGGGAACACGATCTCGTTCATCGTGGGGTCGTAGTAGGCGTTGACCGTCTGCGGAGTCATGCCCCACTCCTTGCGGTCCACGGGTTTGTCCAGGCGCGACACGCGGAAGTTCCACTCGAAGGCGGCGGCCCGCTCGACATTGCCGTAGACGTCCCCCGCGTCGACCGTCAGGGCCGAGTAGTCGCGCCACTGGTCGGGATAGCCGATCTTCACGTTGAACTTCGCGAGCTTCTCCTGGGCGCGCTTCTTCGTGGCCGGGCCCATCCAGTCCAGGCGGTCGATGCGGGCGCCCATGGCCTTGACCAGATCGGCCACCAGCGCCTCCATCTTGGCCTTCGAGGTCGCCGGGAAGTACTTCTCGACGTACAGCCGGCCGACGATCTCGCCCAGGGTGCCGTTGACGATCCGCACGCCGCGCTTCCAGCGGGGCTCCTGCTCCGGCTGACCGGAGAGCGTTTTGTCCCAGAACTCGAAGTGCGCCTGATCGAAGGCCTTGGGCAGCTTGGTCGCGGCCTGGTCGGCCACGTGGAACGCGCAAAAGGCCTGCAGCGTCTCGATGGGCGTGAGCGCGAAGACCTCGCCGATGCGCGTGAAGGCCGAGGGCTCGCCGATCACGAAGTCCTTCACGTTCGGCAGGTCCGCCGCCTTGAAGAAGGCCTCCCAGGGGAAACCGGGCGAGAGGGCCGCGAGCTCCGCGCGGGTCACCGGGTTCCACGTCTTCACGGCGTCGCGCTGCTCGACGCGCGTCCAGCTCACGAGGGCGATCTGCGTCTCGAGCTCCACGATGGCGGCGGCCTGCTTCACCGCCTGGGGCCAGCCGGCCAGGCCGAGGAGCTTGGCGACGTACTTCTCGTAGGCCGCCTTCTTCTCCGCGAACTGGGCGGTCAGGTAGTAGTCGCGGTCGGGCAGGCCCAGGCCCCCCTGGTTCAGGTAGGTGACGTAACGCTCGGGCGATTTGGCGTGCTGACCGATGTACATGCTGAAGAAGGCCGTGCCGAAGCCCTTCTGCGACTCGCCCATGAGCGCGGCGATGGCGTCGCGGGTCTTGGCGGCCTTCACGGCCTCCAGGTCCGCCGCGAGCGGCTTCTTGCCCACCGCGGCGATGCGCTTCTCGTCCATGAAGGACTGGTACATCGCCCCGACCTGCTTCGCCTCGGGCTTGGTCGCGGCCTCGGCGGCGGCCTTCTCGATGATGGCCCGGCTGCGCTCGCGGGACAGGTCTGCGAGCGTCTCGAACACGCCGTACTCGGAGCGGTCCGAGGGGATGGCGGTGCGCGCGTCCCAGGCGCCGTTGCTGAACTTGTAGAAGTCCACGCCGGGCTTCACGGCCGTGTCGCGGCCGGCGAGGTCGAAGCCCCAGGTGCCCATGCGCGGGGCCTGAGTCAGGTCGGTCTGGCCGGCGGCGGGCGCGGCCGAGGCGGGCGCGGCGGCGTGGCAGACCGGCAGGTGGCAGAGCGTCGCGAGCGCAGCGGCGCAGAGCAGACGAGGCGTCATGGTTCGGGTCCTCGAACGGATGGAGTGGGGTGGAACGGAGCGGGGCGCAGCGTAGAGGGACCGCGCGCACGGCGGAAAAGAAATCCGCCGCGCCCCGGTATCCCCCGGCGAACCCGAACGACAGGACCTGCGCCCATGAACGCCCGCCGCCGCATGCAGCTCGCCGCCCTCGCCGCCCTGACCCTGACCGCCGCCGCGGGTCTGTACCTGCGGGGCCGCGTCGACCCGGCGCACGTCGCGACGACACGGGCCGCGACCGCCGCGCCGGGCGCCTGCACCCCCGGCGAGGTCCGCACCTACGCGCTGTCGCTGCAGACGGACCAGACCGCGCAGATGATGGACGCCGCGCAGACCGGCCACCTGGATCTGGCGGCGACGCTCGAGCTGCGGTGCCACGCGGCGCAGGTCGTCGGGCTGCGCTTCACCGAACTCCAGCGCCACGACCTGACGATGCTCGGTCAGGCCGTGCTGACCGACGCCGAGGCGGCCCGGGCCGCGCTCGTGGGCCCCGAGGCCGTGGCGACGGTGTCACCGCAGGGCGCGCTGGAGAGCCTGCAGCCGCCCGAGGGGGGCGACCCGCTGTTCCGGCACCTGTCCCGGGCCGTGCTCGCCGAGATTCAAGTGGTCACGGAGCGGGAGGCCGAGCCCGACGCGACGACCTGGCGCGTCGAGGAGACCACGCCGCTGGGCCGCGTGACGGTGGACTACACGCGGCTCCCCGCCGCCGCCGGCGACGACTTCGTCACGCTGGAGAAGGTCCGCGCCGACTACGTGCGCCTGGACGCGCTGCCCATGGGCACCGTCGCCGACCACGTGGAGACCGGCGGCGCGCTGGTGGTGCGGCTGCGCGACGGGCGCGTCGAGTCCCTGGTCGGGGAGGACACGGTCTCGGCGACGGCGACGGACGGGCGCACCGTGCTCGACGCCCGGACGCACGTGTCGCTGACGCTCACGGACGTCGGCCGCTTCGACCCCCGCGCCGACGCCGACGCGCTCGCCGCCCGCGCCCGGGTGCCCGCCGAAGGCCCGGACGAGAGCCCGGCGCTGGAGCGGCGCCTGCTCGAGGCCCGCGTGGACGGCCTGACCATGGAGGCGCTGGTGGACACGGTGCTGGAGTTCGGCGACGGCGGCACGATGCCCGACCACAACCGCTGGCTCTGGCGCGCGACGGGCCTGCTGACGCTGCACCCCGAGCGCTGTGCCGAGCTGGTGACCATGTTCGGCGACCCCAACCTGACGCCCGCCGCGCGGGGCCTGCTGGCCGACCTGCTGGCCAACGCCGGCCACCCGCAGGCGCAGGCCGCGCTGCGGCGGATGCTCGACCAGGACGCCGCGCGCAGCGACGCCGCCGGCCCCGCGCTGCTCCAGCGCGCCGCGCTGCTGGAGAACCCCACGGCCGAGACGCTGGACTGGGCGCTCTCGCGCATGGAGCAGGACGAGGGCGCGCTCGGCGAGGCCGCGCTGGTGACCGCCGGCGCGGTGGCCGGGCAGCGCGCGCTGCAGGGCGACACCGAGGGCGCGGCCGAGGCCAACACCCGCCTGCTGGGCCGCCTGGAGCGCGCGAAGACCCCCCGGGCGCGCGAGCTGGCCGTGCTGGCCCTGGGCAACGCCGGCCTGCCCCAGAACCTGCCGCGCCTGGCCGCGCTGGCCCGGGATCCCGAGCCGGACGTGCGCTCCGCCGTGGCCACCGCGCTGCGCAAGACCTCCACGGACGAGGCCCGGGGCACGCTGCTCGGCCTGCTCACGGACAGTGACGATGAGGTTCAGCGCGCCGCCGGGCGGGGCATGGCCCGCCAGTCGCTCGACGCGGACAGCCTCGCCGTGATCGCCGCCGGCGTGGCCACGGGCGAGATCCGGCCCGCCGCCTGGCCCGGCCTGCTGACGGCGCTCTCGGCCCTGCCCGGCGACGCCGGCGCCCGTGCCGTGCTCGCGGCGATGCTGCGCGCGCCCGGCCTCGACCCCCTGCTCGCCGAGCGGATTCGGGGCCTGATGCAGGCGTGAGCGCGCTTTTTCGACTTTCTGTGCGACACGGTCGCGGCCTGGCCGAAGAAACCTGTGTATGCACACGCCGCACGACGCGTTCTTCCGCCGGGTCTTCGGGCAACCGCGCCGCCTCGCCGGGCTCCTCGAGTCGATTCTGCCGCGCTCGGCGGCCCGCGAGCTGGCGTGGCCCGCGCTCGAGCTCGTCCCTCCGCGGCGCACGACTCGCGCGCTGCGGGGCCACGAGAGTGATCTGGTCGCCCGGATCCCCTTTCGCGATTCGAGGTCCGGTGGGAGGCCTCCACGGCAGCGCCTGGAGGTCCAGGTCGTCGTCGAGCACCAGAGCTCCTCACCGCTGGTGATGGCGCTGCGCCACGCGGCCTACGCAACGCAACAGATGCTCGACGCGGCGCGTGCGGGCGGCGGTCGGGGCCCCGTGCCGCCGGTCCTCTGCGTGGTGATTCATACGGGCGCCGGACCGTGGAACGCACCGTGTCGACTGCACGCGTTGCTCCCCGCGCTCCAACGCCTGCCGGCGCTGGCGCCGTTCGTCCCGGACGTCGAACTCCTCGTCGACGACCTGTCCGCCGTGCCGCGGGCGTCCATCGACGCACGGCCCCTGGACGTCGTCGGGCAGGTCGCGCTCGGCGCCTTCGTCGACGTCCGGTGCGACCGGCCGTTGGAGACGCTCGTGCGCGACCTTGCGCGGTTGAAGGACGCCGAGCCGCCCGGCGACCCCTCGTCCGCCGAGGTCCTTCTGGAGTATTATGCGTACACGGCCGAGCACCTGGCCGTGGACGACCTGTTGTCGCTGCCCGAGCGCCTCGTCGCCAAGGAGAAGTCCATGACCGTCGCCCAGGTTCTGATGCAAAGGGGTCGCGCCGAGGGCGAGGCCCGTGGTCGCGCCGAGGGGGCGCGGCGGGTTTTGGCGAATCTCCTCGTCCTTCGGTTCGGCGCGCTCGATGCGGACCTGGCCCGCCGCCTGGACTCGGCGGACGAGGCGGCGCTCTTGCGCGCGGCGGAGCGGGTTCTGGGAGCGGCCTCGGCGGCCGAGGTCTTCGACGAGGCCTGACCGCGCCGCCTCAGCGCGGCGTCCGCTTGACCTCGACCCGCGTCTCGTCGCTCGTCAACGCCGGCGTGCCCTCGGGCACGGCGCGGCGGTGGGCGTCCTCGGTGCGGCGATCGAGCACGGCCTGCGCGAAGCGGCGGAACTGCCGCGCCGTGAGCCGCTCGAAGTCGGCCCAGGCCGGCAGCGCGGCGATGCGCAGGGCGTCGAGCTCGCCGAAGCGCGCGGCCTGTTGCAGCGCGCGCACGCCCAGGCCGGAGAGGTCTTCGAGCCCCATCGACCACTGCCACAGCCCGGCCATCTCCAGGGGTCGCCGCGTGTCCGGACCGCAGGCGAAGTGCACGAAGGGGTGCCCCAACGCGGCGCACATCAGCGCGGCGTCCTCTCGAAACGTGATGTGCAGCTCGGCGTGCCGCAGCCGGTCCGTGAAGGTCGGGATCTGGTCGACGAACAGGAAGTCCGCCCGGGCCATCGAGGTCGCGAAGGCGAGATCCTGCGCGTCCAGACACAGCAGGTGGACCGCCGCGTGCCCCTGCCGCCGCAGCGTGGCGATCAGGTCGCGCAGCGCGCCTACGAACTCCGCGCGGTTCGAGGCCGGGATGCCCATGCGTGCCGGGTCGCGGACCGTGATGAGCACGCCCGTGTCCGGGTGGGCCTCCTCCCAGGCGATGGCCTCGGGCTCGAGCGTCAGCGTCGGGCAGCCGCCCACCACGGCGTGCTCTGCGCCCGCCCCCGCCAGCCAGGTGCGCGTGGCGGCGTCCCGGCACAGGAGCCATTGCGTCCGCGACGCGAGCGCCCGCAGGTGGTCCTCGCGCAGGCCCAGCACGCGCATCGCCGCGGCGCCGTCGGCGTCCGTGTAGCCCTGCCCGGCCCAGCCCAGGCCCAGGATGGGCAGGTCCAGGTTCTCCAGGGCCTGCGGATCGAAGTCGAGGGACTCCGTGGACCGCGCGTCCGCGCTGCCGCAGATGATCAGCCCGTGTGCGCAGTGGTTCAGGTCGTAGACCGTCCGCGAGGTCAGGCCCGCCCGGCCGAGTGGATCGCCGCCCAGGGGCACGGAGATCAGGTTGACCCAGGGCCCGAACGCGCTGCGCACGTGGCTGCGGACGACGCCGAAGACGGCCTCGTCGGCCAGGTTCCCCGCCCGCGGCCGAAGGCAGAAGACGTTACAGATGGGGTGTTCGCGCGGCCCGGCGGGGGGCGTGCGCGGCGCGAGCGGGGGCAGGAGCGCGGCGCTCACCAGCGGGCGCTCCGGCCGCCGTCCACCGTGAGCACGGTGCCGGTCACGGCGGTCGGTCCGTCCACCAGGAACCACACGCCCTCGGCGATGCTCTCGGCGCCGCTCTCCCGGCCGTGGGGGGTGCGCGACAGGTGCCGCGCGCGGGCGTCGGCGTCCTCGTCCGCCGGGAAGAGCGCCGCGCCGGGGGCCACGCCGTTGACGCGAATCTGCGGGCCCCACTCCGCCGCCAGCCCCACCGTCAGCGCCTGAAGGCCGGCCTTGGTGGCGCTGTACGCGGCCGCGCCGCCGTAGGGCCGCAGCGCCGAGACGTCGAGCAGGTTCACGATGGCGCCGGGGCGCGGGCCGGCGCGCAGAGCGGGCGCGAGCCGCTGGCACAGGCGAAACGGCGCCGTGAGGTTCAGCCGCAACTGCGCCTCGAAGTCGTCGAGCGGCAGCGCCTCCGACGGCCCCCGCAGGAAACTCGCCGCGTTGTTCACCAGGACCGCCAGCGGCGCGCCGTCGAGGCGGGCGAGCGCGGCGTCGGCCAACGCGTCCGCGCCGCCCGGGGCGCCGAGATCCGCCGTCAGGGCGTCGCCCCCGAGCTCGGTGGCCAGCGCCGTGGCCGCGTCTGCGTGACCGCGCGCGTGCACCAGCACCCGGAAACCGCCCGCCGCCAGACGCCGCGAGATGGCCGCCCCCAGGCGCACGGCCCCCCCCGTGACGAGGGCCGTCGGGCGTGTCACCGCCCGCCTTCGGCCACGAGGCGCACCACGTGCACCTGCCCGGGCGTCTCGATGCTGCCGGGCCGCAGCGTGCGGACCTGCGCCACCGCCTGCTCCGGCGTCAACCCGCCGTGCCGCGCCAGATACGCCGCCGCGAACATGCCCGCCCGGCCCACGCCGGCGTAGCAGTGCGCCAGGGCCGGCCGGCCGTCGGCGATGTGGCCGTGCACCAGGTCGACGAAGTGTGTGAACGCGCCGACATCGCGGGGCGTCCCGAAGTCTCCGATGGGAAAATGCAGCCCGAGCAGCTCGGCGCTCTCCAGCGCGGCCAGGGGCTGCGGGTTCTCCAGCAGGCTGGCCACGACCCGCACGCCGGCGGCGTGCAACTGCGCATAGGCCCGCGGGGCCTCCCAGCTCGTGCCCCGCGCGGGCAGGCCGCTGGCGGCCAGACGACCGGGCAGGACCCACGAGAAATTCGGCGTGAACGTGACGATCATGGCTCCGCCCCCCCGCCCCGCTGCGCGGGGTCTGCCCCCCCGAGGGGGCTTCGCTCCCGGTGGTCGCTCATGGCTCCGCCCCCCCGACGAACCCGGCGCCGGGAACAGGAATGGCGTCGCCCCAACGGTGGACGACGCGGCCCTCGATGCGGGTCTCGAGCACGCGGCTCTCCAGGGCGAGGGGCGGGCCGTCGAGCACGACGAGGTCCGCGTCCAGGCCCGGCGCCAGGCGACCGACGCGGTCGGCCACGCCCAGAATCCGCGCGGGGTTGTAGGTGATGGTCGAGAGCGCCCGGGCCGGGGTCATGCCCGCTCGCACGCAGAGCCCGGCCTGGATGGCCAGGTACTCCACGGGGATGATCGGGTGGTCGGTCATGTGGGCGACCACCAGGCCGGCGTCGTCCAGAACCTTCGTCGACTCGAAGCTCATGTGCAGGCTCTCCGTGGACCCGCAGGTGCGGAACGCCGGGCCGAGCACGACGGACGCCCCGGCGGCGACGACCTCCTCGAGCACGAAGTGCGCCTCGTACCCGTGGTCGAGGATCAACTCCAGGTCGAACTCCCGGGCGAGCCGCAGCGCGGTCAGGATGTCG
The DNA here is from genome assembly GCA_903847385.1 of uncultured Myxococcales bacterium. Lineage (GTDB taxonomy): Bacteria > Myxococcota_A > Bradymonadia > UBA7976 > UBA1532 > CAINDO01. The sequence goes on along the minus strand of CAINDO010000023.1, from coordinate 1,279 downwards.
TCCGAACGGGAGCAGTGCGCGCGCAGCGGGATCTCCCGGCGCAGGGCCGCGCACAGGACCTCCTTGCCCGCGTCCAGCGGCAGCTCGGGGTCCTTGCGACGCTTGTCCGCGTAGACGCGGGCCTCGTCGAAGGCCTGTCGGAAGAGGGCGGCGATTCCCATGCGTGTCAAAGGCATACGGTTGGCCTTCAACCCGTGGCTGTGCTTGACGTTGTATCCGAACGCGACCTTGAGGCAGGCCGGCGTGCGCATCGCCATCCGCTCCACGTTTCGGCCCGACGTCTTCATCACCACGCCCGTGCCGCCGATCACGTTGCCCGAGCCCGGCAGTACGCAGACCGTCGTCACCCCGGCGGCGCGGGCCTTGTTGAACGCGGTGTCACCGGGCCAGATGGCGTCCAGCGCGCGCATCTGCGGCGTCACGGGCGAGGTCATCTCGTTGATGTCCTTGCTCTCGTGGGGCGACCCCTCGGGCATCACGCCCATGTGCACGTGGGCGTCCACCAGGCCGGGGCATACGTGCCGGCCGGCCAGATCCACGACCTCGGCCCCGCGCGGCGCCCGGGCGCTGCCCTCGCGGACCTCGGTGATGCGGCCGCCCTCGAACACGACCTCGCCCACGAAGGGCGCGCGGCCGTCGCCGGGGTGCAGCGTGGCCCCCCGGAAGAGCGTCGTCGGGGGGGCGTCGGCACGGGCCATTCAGGGCTCCCTTCTGGTCCAGCCCACGACCTCGGGCCGGCCGGGGATGGAGATCGCCTGCGGCGCGGGCGGGCTCAGGGTGTAACGACAGCCGGCGGCCAGGGGCCCGGCGAGGGCGTCCGCGGCCAGGCTGCCGGTCTTGGGGGCGTCGTCGCCCCCGAGCAGCAGGGCGAACTCGATGGGCTCGCCGATGTCCGCGACGATCTCGTACAGGCCGGACACGACGCCGGCGGGCAGCGTGAACCGACCCTTCGCCGCCGGTGCCGTGGCGAAGCCGGCGAGCGTCAGGCACAGCCCCGGGCGGCCGGCGTAGCGTGCGCGCAGGGCCGGGCCGGGCCAGTCGTCCAGGTACTGCAGGCCGTGCTTGCGCAGCGCGGCGCCGAGCGCGCCGACACCGCGGCGTCCGGGGACGAAGACCGAGAGAACTGCGTCCTGGACGCGGGCGGAGTTGGGTTCGGACACGGGGTCCGATTAGCGCGCGCGGGCCCGGGAGATCAAGCCCCCACGGCGGTGAAGGCTCAGAACGGCATGCTCGGGACCGGCGGCGGCGGGGCGGCGGCGGACACCGGCGCCGCGGGGGG
>CAINDO010000022.1 GCA_903847385.1 uncultured Myxococcales bacterium | reverse complement strand
GCCGCGGGGCCCGCACCCGATGGCGCGCTGCCGAGGCCCGACGCCGCGCCGCCGACGCCGGACGCCGCGCCGCTCGCACCGGATGCGGCGCCGCTTCTGCCGGATCTGGGCCCGCGCGACTGGCACCTGCCGGCGCGCCCGATGTGCAATGGCGTCTACGGCCCTCCGCAGAACGCCGCGATCCTGGGTGACCCGGCGCTGGTCGAGGTCTCGGGCATCGTCGCCTCGCCGACCACGCCGGGCCTGCTGTGGCTGCACAACGACTCCGGCGACCGCGCGCGGGTCTTCGCGGTCCGGACGGACGGCACCCGGGTGGGCCGCGTGACGCTGGCCGGCGTGCAGGCCCGCGACTTCGAGGACATCGCCGTGGCGCCCTGCCCGGACGCGAGCGGTCCCTGCCTCTGGGTCGCCGACATCGGCAACAACAACCACAACCGGGGCGATCTCGTCATCTACGTCTTCCCCGAGCCCGTGGTGGACCCGAACGTGCCCTTCGCGGACATGGAGAGCGCGCCCGTGGCGCGGTATCCGTTTCACTATCCGATGGCCGCCGCGCCGGACGCGGAGTCGCTGTTCGTGGCGCCGGACGGCTCGACCTTCTACATCCTGGAGAAGATCGATTGGGACCGCGCTCGGGCCTGGAAACACCCGGGCCCGCTGGTGCCGGGCGTGAACACCGAGCTGCGCTCGCTCGCCGCCTTCGCCACGCCGGGCGTGAACCGGCCGAGCGGTCGCGAGATTACGGGCGGGAGCATGCACCCATCCGGTCTGCGCGCGCTCGTGCGGACCTACTCGGGCGTCTACGAGTATCGCTTCCAGGCCGGCGGTGGCCTTGAGAACCTCGACGCCGCCGAGCGCGTTCAGGTGGCGCTGGGGCCAGACTCGGAGCCGCAGGGTGAGGCCGTGACCTACGACGAGACCGGCACGGGCGTGTACACGATCAGCGAGGGCGCCGCCCGCGCCCTGCACCACTACGACTGCGTGGTCGCCCCCTGAGTCAGCGGCCGCGGCTCATTTGCCCGGCAGGAACCGCACGCGATCGCCGGGCTTGGGGCCCTCGCCCTCGACGACCTTGGCCACGCTCATCTTGTCCTGAACCTGGGTGATCTCGACGACGCCGGCCTCGGTGTCGTCGTAGCCCATCACGGCGCCGTCCGGGCCCTTGATGGCCTCGCCGCGGTGCACGACGCGGAACCGGGCGCCGGGCTGCAGGTCGACGTCCGCGCCGGCGTCGAGGAAGACCTTCTCGGGGCCCTTCGCGTCGATCACGCCGCCCTCCCAGGGCAGGGTCTCGAGTTTGGCCGTGAGGCCCTCGAGCGCGTTCTTGGCCGCCTGGCGCGTGGCCTCGCCGAGGGGCGTGCGCTGGTAGGCGCCCGCGTTCACGCCGATGCCGTGGTACGTGCCGCTGGCGCCGGCCCCCTGGGCCAGGATCTCCGCCTTGCCCGGGGAGGCGAGCAGCACCTTGCCCGTGGCGGCATCCACCAGGCGGACCTCGATGCCCACCACGGCCTTGTCCTCGTGGTACTTCAGGCTGCCGAGGCCGGGGATGTCCAGCCCGCCGCCGGCGCCGGAGATGTTCGGCTCGTACTGCGTGACCACGCCCACGAGCATCGCCTGCACGCCCTTCAGCTGCCCGGAAGCGGCCGTCGTCTCCTGGGCGAAGTACTTGGCGGTGTCGCCTTCTTTCTCCAGTTGCGCGTTCCCGATGACCTTGCCGATCTGAGCCCGCTCCAGGACGATCACGCGGCCGGTCTGGGTGAGCGCCGTGGTCATCTGCTCGGAGATGATGGGCCCGACGCCCTTCATCCCCATCTGCTCCATCAGGTTCTTGGCGGCCTCGAGCTCCTGGAACTGGCCCGTGGCGACCCGGAGTTTGGGCCCCTTGGACACGCTCGCGATGGCCGATTGCGCCACGGAGGCCTTGGCGTCCGGCTTCGGGGCCGAGCCGCCGCACGCGGTGAGGGCGACGGCGGTGAGGGCGACGGCGGTGAGGGCGACGGCGGCGGTGAAGGACGGCGCGAGACGGCGGCGCATCATGGTTCGATCCCCACGGTGTTGAGTGTGGGACGGACTAAACGCGAATCGCGAATCCAAATAAAGGGGTTGAGCGAGGCGCGGGCCCGTGACATGAGGCGCGCCCCATGCGCACCGGCCCCACGCCCCCCCGTGTCCACCTGGCGCTCGTCGTCGTGCAGGTGCTCTTCGGCCTCTGGCCGGTGGCCGGCGTGGCGGTCATGGGGCATTTGCCGGCGGCGGCCCTGATCGGCGTCCGGACGCTCCTGGCGGCGCCGATCCTGTTCCTGCTGTTCCGCCCGGCGTTGCCGCCCCGCAGTCAGTGGCCGTGGCTGGCCCTGCTGGGGTTCTTGGGCGTGGCCGCCAACCAGCTCCTCTACACCGAGGGCCTGAAGCGCTGCGGGCCCATCAACGCGGCCCTCCTCACGCTCCTCATCCCCGCGCAGACGCTGCTCATCGCCCGGCTGGCCGGCCGGGAGCATCCGACGATGCGGCGCATGCTGGGCGTCGTCGTGGCGTTGTCGGGCGCGCTCTTCCTGGCGCGGCCGGAGCAGGTCCTGGGCGGGGACGCCGCGGCCGCCCACACCACGCTGATCGGCGACCTGCTGGTCATCGCCAACACGGCCAGCTACGCGGCTTACCTGGTGCTGGCGAGACCCACCGCGCAGGCCATCGGCTCGTCGGCCATGGTGACCTGGGTGTTCGCCTTCGGGGCCCTCGAAGCGCTGCCGCTGACCGGGCCGGCGCTGCTGGCCGCGGACTTCGGCGCCATACCGACGTGGGGCTGGGCGTCGCTCGCCTTCATCGTGCTCGGCGCCACGGTGGGCACCTACGCCCTCAACGCCTACGCCCTGGCCCGCGCCGAGAGCTCGCTGGTCGCCGTCTACATCTATCTCCAGCCCCTCGTCAGCGCGGCGGCGGCGGCGTTTTTCCTCGACCAGCACCTGACCGGGCGCACGCTGCTCGCCGGCGCGATCATCGGCTTCGGGGTGTACCTGAGCATGCCCCGGGCGCGCCGACCGGAAATGACGGGCAAACCACCTGTTCGCTGAGTTCAAGAAGCCTCGGCCGGAGTCCGAAAGACAGAGGCCCGAGAGAACACCCATGGAAACCCTGGATCAAATCCGCACAAACCCGCATCGGCGCCGCGCCCCGCGCCTGGAGTGGCTGGTCATCGCGCTGCTGGCCGTCGTCGAGCTCGCCGTGATCGGCACCGTCGACACGCCGGACGCCGGCGAGGGCGGTGAGGCCGCCGAGGCCGCCGACCTGGTCGCCGAGGCGCCCTGACCCGCAGGCCCCGCCGAATCCGCTTGCTCCGCGGCGGCCCGTGAATAGCTTAGGGCCCTCCCGAACGAGAGAGCGAGCCCCATGTCCGACACCGCCCGGCCCAATCACCACACCATCTTCATCATCGGCTCCGGCCCCGCCGGCTACACGGCGGCGCTCTACACCGCCCGCGCCAACCTGAAGCCCTACATGGTCACGGGCGTGCAGCCCGGCGGCCAGCTCACGACCACGACCGAGGTCGAGAACTTCCCGGGGTTCCCCGAGGGCATCATGGGCCCCGAGATGATGACCCTGTTCGAGAAGCAGGCCGTGCGTTTCGGCCTCGAGGTCCAGTACGCGACCGTGTCGCGCGTGGACTTCTCGAAGCGGCCGTTCGTGATCGAGGTGGACGAGAGCGAGATCCACACGGCCGACGCCGTGATCGTCTGCACGGGCGCCACGGCCAAGTACCTGGGCATCCCCGGCGAGCAGCCGGCGGACCAGGGTGGCTACCTGGGCCACGGCGTCAGCGCCTGCGCCACCTGCGACGGTTTCTTCTTCAAGGGCCAGGAGATCTGCGTGGTGGGCGGCGGCGACACGGCGATGGAGGAGGCCAACTACCTCACCCGCTTCGCCAGCACCGTGCACGTCATCCACCGCCGCGACACGCTGCGCGCCAGCAAGATCATGCAGGAGCGCGCCCTGGCCAACCCGAAGATCAAGTTCCACTGGAACACCGCGCCCGTCGAGGTCGTGGGTGACGGCCAGGGCGTCACCGGCGTGCGGTTGAAGAACGTCGTCACCGGCGAGGAGTCGCTCCTGCCCGTCACCGGGTACTTCAGCGCCATCGGCCACAAGCCCAACACGGACCTCTTCGCCGGGCAGCTCGACATGAACGACGTCGGCTACCTGAACGTCCGCTCGCCCTCGAGCTACACGAACGTCCCGGGCGTGTTCGCCGCCGGCGACGTCGCCGATCCGACCTACCGCCAGGCCGTCAGCGCTGCGGGCATGGGCTGCGTGGCCGCCATCGACGCCGAGCGTTGGCTCGAGGCCGAGGGCCTGCACGCCTGAGCGGTCGCGCTCAGCGCCCCGCGCGTTTGATGGCGTGCACCAGGGCGTCGAGCCGGTTGAGGAACTCCGACCGGTCGCCCTTGCCCATGGGGGGCGGCCCGCCGCGCGGCCCTTCGCCCTCGGCGGAGAACGAGCGCAGCGTGGTCATCAGGTCCCGCGAGGCCAGGGCGTCGCCGATGGACTCGGCGTCGAACACCCGGCCGCGGGGCGTGATGGGGTGGGCGCCGGCGTCGATGACGCGCGCCGCGAGCGGCAGGTCCGAGGTGACGCAGATGTCGCCCGGACCCGACTGCTCGGCGATCCATTTGTCCGCTTCGTCCGCCCCCTTGGCGACCACGACCAGCTCCACCCGCGTGCTGAAGGGCACGGCGAGCGGGCGATTGCAGACGACCTTGACGGGGAGCTGGTAGCGCTCGGCGACGCGGTAGGTCTCGTCTTTGACGGGACAGCCGTCGGCGTCGATGAAGACGGTCAGCATGGGGTGAGGCCGACGACGAACGCGCCGGCCCGCGGCTTACTTGAGCTTCGTTTCCTTGAACAGGACGTGCTTGCGCACGACCGGATCGTACTTCATGAACTCGAGCTTGCCGGTGGTGGTGCGGCGGTTCTTCGTGGTGGTGTAGAAGTAGCCCGTGTCGGCGGTGCTCTCGAGCTTGATCTTGTCGCGCTTGCTCTTGGCCATGGGACGCTCCCGGCGTGGATGTCTGAAAAATTGGGCGCCGGTATGTAGCACAGGCGACCCCTGTAGGCAAGGAACAACGATGATCGAAGATCAGGCTCGGGCCGCGATGCGCGCCTTCTATGAGCGCCATCCGTACCCGCAGCTCGACCAGATCGAATACGACCGCCTGATGCTCGATCAGGTGGCGTATCTGGCCGGGACCTGCGCGACGAACCGCCTGGGCAAGACGGGCGACGCGCGGGGCCGGATGCTCATCGCCGGCTGTGGCACGCGCGAGGCCGTGACCTGGGGCCTGTCGCTGCCGCGCTTCGACGTGGACGCCGTGGACCTGAGCGAGGCCTCGCTCGAGCTGTCGCGCCACCTGTGCACCCGCCTCGGCCTGACGAACGTGCGCCACCGGCAGGGCAACTTCGAGTACGGCGAGGGCCCGGAGGGGCTCTACGATTTCATCAGCAGTTTCGGGGTCTTGCACCACCTGGAGTCCCCAGAGCGGGGGCTGGCGGTGCTGGAGCGCCACCTGGCGCCCGGCGGCACGATGGCGATCATGGTTTACAGCCGCACGCAGCGCCTGGCGCTGGAGAACGTGCAGCGCATGATCCGCATCCTGGCGGGTCCGTTGGCGACGCCGGAGCGGCTCGCCGAGGTCGCGCTCGCGCTGTGCACCGTGGGTGGGCAGACGGACAACCGGCTCACGCGCCTGTTCCGGCACGGCCTGGAGAACCATAAGAACAACCCGCCGCAGTTCGCCGACACGCTGCTCAACCCCCGCGAGCGCTGCTACACCATCCCGGAGATGGCCGAGTTCCTGGGCACCGCCGGGCTCGAGATCGTCGCGCCCATGCAGCCCGTGTTCTGGGACGTGCGCGGCTACCTGGACGACGCCCTGTACGCGGCCTTCGCGTCGCGCCCGCTGCTGGAGCGGTTGGAGATCGTCGATCATCTGATCGGTCCGATGTTCTGGGTGATCGTGCGCCGGACCTCGGAGCGTGTGGCGCCGCGGCCCTGCGATACGGACGCCGGCCTTTTCTGGGACATCGTGCCGATGCCGATGGACACCGGCACCTGGCCGATGGTGCGCCACGAGCCGGCGCGCGCGCCGCTCCCGGCCGGGCTGGACGTGCGGCCCATCGAAGGCTCCGAGCAGTTGCTCATGGGCCGGCACTCGGCGGCGGCGCGCCCGTTCCACCCCATCGCGCTGAAGATGGTCCGCCTGTTCGACGGCCGCCGCACCTTCGGTGAGCTCGCCCGTGAGGCCTGCCGCCAGGAGGGCGTGCCCTTCGAGGCCGTCGAGGCCGCGCTGGCCTCGATCCTGCGCATGCTGGTCGAGCAGATGGCCGTGGCCGCGCCCGACCCCCTGCGCTGCGCGCGCTGCCCGAATCGCTGCGCGCCGTAGCAGGCCGCCCCACGCTTTCGCAATTGCCCCATGGGGCCCCGGTTGCTAACGTGCCGCCGGTTCGCGCCCGCGTTCGGGCAGTACGTCTCACGCAGTAGTCTCACGCGTCCAAGGATTCGGAACCATGCAAGAGCTTTACGAAGGCATTGACCTCACCGCGGCCCAGGCCGAGTGGATCGTGCGCGGCCTGCTCGATCTCGCGGCCGTCGATGGCATTCACGACAGCGAGCGCGAGCTCATCGCCGACTTCCACGCCGGCGAGGGGGGCGGCGAGTCCCTCGAGGCCCTGGCGGCCAAGGGCTTCGACCTGACCGAGGCGGCGGGCGTCTTCGCCGCCGGTGGCGCCAAGGTCACGGAGGCCTTCCTGGTCTCGGCCTACCTGCTCATCTACGCCGACGGCAGCCACTCCGAGGCCGAGCGCGGGCGCATCGCCGAGTACGGCACGGCCCTCGGCCTCAGCCACGGCGAGCTCGAGGAGCTCCACGTGAAGGCGCGGCTCTACGTGCTGCAGAGCCTCGCGCACATCCTGTGGAATCGGGACACGGTCAAGCAGATCGGCTCGTCCATGGGCCTTTCCGACGAACACATCAACGCCGCCCTGGAGAATTGAGATGAGTTTCTTCGTTCGCATCGCCAATCTGTGGAAGGGTTTCCTCAGCCTCTTCGTGGGCAGCATCGAGGAGAAGCACCCCGAGATCGCGTACGAGAACGCGATCAACGCCATGACCGAGAAGTTCGCCAAGCTCAAGTCGGCGACGGCGGGCCTGGTCAAGCACCGCACGCAGCTCGAGGTTCGCATCAACAAACACGAGAGCGAACTCGAGGAGATCCTTCTCCAGGTGCAGGTCGCGGTCAACGCGAACGACGACGAGTCGGCCATGGTCCTGCTCGAGAAGCAGGGCGAGCTGGAGAAGGCCCTCGCAGAGGACCGCAAGGAGCTCGAGCAGGCCGGCAAGGACGCCGAGACGGCCAAAGAGTCCCTCCGCTCCGTCGCCGGCGAGATCGACAAGCTCAAGCGCGAGCGCGACAAGGTCATCGCCCAGATCCACGACGCCCAGGCCCGCATCCAGATCCAGGAGCAGCTCGACGGCCTCTCCGTGGACGAGGAGGTCAAGGCCCTGCAGAACGTGCGCGACTTCGCCGAGAAGGTGAAGGCCGAGGTCAAGGTCGGCGACGAGCTGAAGGAGAGCTCGCTCGACTCCAAGCTCGCGAAGATCAAGGCCCAGACGGGCAACCTGAAGGCCGCCCAGCAGCTCGCGGCCCTCAAGGCCGCCAAGGCCGGCGCCAGCGCCACGGCGACCGCCACGGCCACCCAGGGCTCCGGCGGCGGCGACGCCGGCGGCGGCAAGTCGCTCTGAGCCCCCCCGCCGCCGCGGTCCTCGTCGGCGGTTCATTTCGCTGATCTTCTCTCTCCCCCCGAACCTGCCGGATACCGCCATGAGCACCATCGACCTGCCGCGCGCCCCCGATCTGCCCGGATGGATGACCGCCCTGCGGGATCGCTACCTGCACACCGAGACGGGTCAGTTCGTCCTGCACGGGAACATCAACGACATGGTCCTCGCGGCGAACCGCGTGTGGAGCATGACGGCGTTCCTCGACCAGTTCTTCGCCCCGAGCGACAAGGTCGTGGTGCACTACGATCCGGGCCGCGGCGTGTGGTTCGCCAAGCCCGAGCACGCGGCCCGCGCGGCCAAGGTGCTCGTCGAGGCCGGCCTGTACACGGAGGCGCGGCTGCAGGGGAAGGCGACGAGCGAGAAGGCCCGGGCGCAGGGCATGGCCGAGTCGCTGATGCGCGAGATCGGCCTGGAGCGCGACCCGGCGGTCGTTCTGCCCCAGCTCGAGGCCCTGCTCGTCCGGCGGGACACGCCGTGTGCCGTCGTCATCCACTACGCCGAGCTCATCGCGCCCGAGGGCATGGTGGGCAACCTGGGCTTCGGGGACCGCACGGCCGCCGCCACGCTCCACCGCTGGAGCATGTGGGACGAGGTCGTGCGCTCGGACAACCTGGTCATGCTGCTCACCAGCACCCTGACCACGCTCTCTCGCCGCGTCACGGGCAACCCCCGCGTCGGTGTGGTGCGCGTGCCGCTGCCCGGCGCCCTGGAGCGCGCCCGTTACCTGGCCCAGATCCGGCCGACGCTGGACCCGGATCGGGGGGAGTCGCTCACGCGCATCACCGCCGGCCTGCAGCTTCGGCAGATCCAGGACCTGATGGCCATGGCCGAGCCCGTGGCCGTGCCGGCGCAGACGCTCTCGCCGACGGACGCCCGCGCGGTGTTCAAGGCGCCGCAGTCGGCGCTGCCGGTCGAGGCCATCGCCGAGCGCAAGAAAGAGATCCTGGAGCAGGAGTGCGCCGGCCTCATCGAGGTGATCGAGGCCGATCACGACTTCTCCGTGGTGGGCGGCATGGAGCCCATCAAGGACGCCCTCATGCGCGTCGCCGGTCACATCAAGGCCGGACGCACGGCGCAGGTGCCCATGGGCATCATGCTCGTGGGCCCCATGGGCACGGGCAAGAGCTTCGTGGCCGAGGCGTTCGCCTCCGAGTGCGGCCTGCCCGTCATCGCGCTGAAGAACTTCCGCGGCGGCCTCGTGGGTCTCACCGAGTCCAACCTGGAGCGCGTGCTCTCGGTCATCGAGGGCCTGGGCGAGATCGTCGTCATCGTCGACGAGGCCGACCGGGCGCTCTCGGCGGGTGGCGGGGACGGCGGCACGGACAGCCGTGTCATCGCCCGCATCAAGGAGTTCATGAGCGATACGTCTCACCGCGGACGCATCGTGTTCATCTTCATGACCAACCGCCCGGACAAGCTGGACACGGATCTCAAGCGGCCCGGCCGCCTGGACATGAAGATCCCGTTTTTCCACGCGCAGACGGCCGCGGAGCGTCTGTCCATCGTGCGGGCGCTCATCCGGCGTCACAAGCTGCCGGTCGAGATCGCGGACGCCGAACTGCTGCCCATCCTCGAGGGTCTGTCGGGGTATGCCTCGGCGGACTTCGAGGCGCTGCTGCTGCTCGCCTACGACGACTTCGCCGCCGGGCACCTGCCCGAGGGTGTGACCGTCGCGCCGGAGAAGCTCACCGTGCCCTTCTTCGCGCGGGCCGTGGCCGACTACATGCCCACCCGAGAGAAGGACATGGTGGATTACATGGAGTGGCTCGCCGTGAGCGAGGCGAGCAACCGCCGCCTGCTGCCGGACCGCTTCCGCAGCCTGACGCTGGACGAGCTGGCGAGCAGCCTCGCCGTGTCTCGCCGCAAGGCCCTCAAGCTGGAGTGGTGAGCGCCGGGTTCGAGGCCCTCTTCGACCGGCTGGCCCGCAGCGCGTCCGCGGACTACGTGGGCGAGGCCGTGTCTCAGCTCGAGCACGCGCTGCAGTGTGCGGAGCTCTCCCGCCGCGCCGGAGGCGACGACGTGGAGATCCTGGCCGCGCTCTTTCACGACCTCGGGCACCTGGAGGCCCCCCCGGATGCGGCTCGCATGGCCGGCCTCGGGGTGCTGGACCACGAGACCCGGGGCGCGGCGCTCCTGGCCGAGGCGGGCGCGCCGGCCGTGTTGTGTGCGCTCGTCGCCGGGCACGTGGCCGCCAAGCGGTACCTGGTCGCGACCCGCCCCCGTTACGCGGCGTCCTTGTCGGCCGCCAGCCAGGGGACGCTGGCCTTCCAGGGCGGCCCGATGTCGCCCGGGGACTGCGCCGCCTTCGATGCGGACCCGCTGCGTGACGCGATTCTGCGCCTGCGCCGCTTCGACGAGGGCGCCAAGGACCCGGACGCGCGCCCGCCGGGGCTCGACGCCCACCGCGACCGGGCGCGCCGCGTGTTCGGGCTCAGGTGACGCCGGCGGGCACCCGACGCCGCAACCAGAGGGCCGAGGCCACCCAGCAGAGCCCGCCGATGGCCGCGAGGCCGTAACAGGCGCCGACGAAGAAGGGCACCCACGGGAGCGAGGCCTGGCCGAAGTTCTTGTAGAACAGCAGCCCGACGCTGCCCAGGTAGCCCAAAGAGTCGGCGAACTGGATGAGGAACGCGGCGGTCGCCACGGAGCCCAGGGCCGCCACCAGGCGGTCGAAGAGCACGCAGTTGTAGGGCACGTAGGCCAGGTAGGCCCCCAGGCCGGCGGAGATCATCCAGGCTGCGGGGCCGATGAGGCCCAGGCTCCATGCGAAGGTCGAGCCTGCGACGAGCGCCGCGCCGAAGAGCATGGCCCCGTGGACGAAGAAGAGGGCGCGCCGGTTGTCCCGAATCGTCCCGGCGAGGACCACGGGCAGGAGCGCGCCGAACGCGACCGGGATCTCGGACCAGGCCAGGACGGAGGGGGCGCTGCCGAAGCCGAGGGCATCCCAGAGCTCCCGGGCGAAGTTGTCGCGAAAGTCGCGGAAGGCCGTCAGCGCGACGTAGGCCAGGAAGAGCGGCGCGAGCCCGGCCAGATGCTGGCGGATGAAGGCCCGGCGCGCCTGGGCGTCCATGGGGGCGCGGCGGGTGCGCGCGGCGACGTCGTCCGCCGAGGGCGGTGGGAGCTGCGCGAGCAGCGCGGTGAAGCCCAGCATGGGGAGCAGGAAGAGGAGGCCCGCGACGGCGGGCATCCAGGGCTCGGGCACGCCGAGGTCGAGGAGCCAACGACCGACGGCTTTGACCGCGCCGCTGGCCAGGATGAAGCTCGCGCACAGGCCGGCGCCGAGAAAGTCGCTGGAGCGTCGACCTTCGAGGTAGCCGAAGACGAAGCCCCAGATCATGCCCAGGGGCAGGCCGTTCAAAGCGAGGCAGAGCGCGGACCAGGGCGCCGGGACGAGGCCGAAGCCGACGAGCGCCAGCTCGGCGAGGAGCGCCGAGGTGACGATGGCCCAGCCGCGGCGGCGATCGTTCACCTCGCTGACGAACTTGACGCCGAGCCACTTGGACAACGCGTAGCCGATGACCTGGGCGGTCACGAAGAAGGTCTTCAGGTCGAGGCCGAAGACCGGGTCTCCCGCGTAGGTGCCCGCGGCGAAGGGCTTGCGCAGGCCGTACATGCAGAAGTAGGTCGCGAAGGCGGCGCCCAACGCATAGACGGAGAAGACCGCCGGGGATGCCTTGGTCAGCGAGCGCGTGATGAACGACATGGGACCTCCCGCAGGGGTGCCCGAGGAAGGTGAGCGAGAGTCGCAGCGGGCTCAACAGCTATCCCGAAGCGTTCCGTGATTGTCGCAGGATCGTCACGGAGCGACCCGCGCGGCTGCTATGCTGCGGCCCCGAGTCCTTCCTCTGGAGGTGTGTGTGGCATCCGGCCCGCTGCTCTTGACCCCCGGCCCGCTGACGACGTCCGACGCGACGCGGCGGGCGCTCTTGCACGACTACGGCTCCCGCGATCCGGCCTTCGGCGCGCTCATCGCCCGCGTTCGGGCCCGCGTGGCCGCGCTGCTCGACCCGACGGGCGCGTTCACCTGCGTGCCCATGCAGGGCAGTGGCACGTTCGCCGTCGAGGCCATGCTCGGCACGTTCGTCCCCCGGGAGGGGGGCCTGCTCGTGGCGGTCAACGGCGCCTATGGTGATCGCATCGCGACGCTGGCCACCCGCATCGGGCGGCGTGTCGTGCGCGTGGAACACACGGAGGTCCAGCCCGTCGACCCCGGCCGCATCGCCGAGGCGCTGGCGGCGGACCCCGGGCTGAGCCACGTCGCGATGGTCTATTGCGAGACCACCACGGGGCTCCTGAACCCCGTGGACACCGTGGCGGACGTGGTGGCGCGGGCGGGCCGCCGACTGCTCGTCGACGCGATGAGCGCCTTCGGGGCCCTGCCGCTCGAGGGGCGCGAGCCCATCGACGCCGTCGCCGCGTCCTCGAACAAGTGCCTGGAGGGCGTGCCGGGCCTGGGCTTCGTCCTGGCCCGCAGCGCCGCCCTGGCGGGCTGTGCGGGTCGCGCGCACTCGGTCTCGCTCGATCTGCACGATCAGTGGGTGCGGCTGGAGAAGGACGGACAGTTCCGTTTCACGCCGCCGACACACGTCCTGGCGGGGCTCGACGCGGCCCTGAGCCAGCACGCCGAGGAGGGCGGTGTCTCGGGCCGCGGGGCACGCTACCGCCGCAACTGCGCGGTGCTGACCGCCGGCCTGGACGCCCTGGGGTTCCAGCGCCTGCTGCCGGACACACTGCAGGCGCCGATCATCGTGACCATTCGCGAGCCCGCGGACCCGAAGTGGGACTTCTCGAGGTTCTATGACACCCTGGTCGAGCGCGGGTTCGCCATCTATCCGGGGAAGCTGACCGTGGCGCCGACCTTCCGCGTCGGCTGCATCGGGCAGGTGCACCCGGCGGACATGGAGCGATTCGTGAAGGTCGTGGCCGAGACCATCGCCGACCTGGGTGTGACCGATCTGCGCGGCGTCGCCGCAGGCGAGGTGTGACATGGCCTATCACGGTCCCATCAAGGCCGTCGTTCTGGACTGGGCGGGCACGGCCGTCGACTTCGGCTGTCTCGCGCCGGTGGGGGCGTTTCTCGAGGTCTTCCGGGCGCGCGGCGTGACCGTCGAGCTCGCGTGGGCGCGGGAGCCCATGGGCACCCACAAGCGCGACCACCTGGCCCGCATGTGTGCCATGCCCGACCTGGCCGCGCGTTGGCAGTCGGTGCGTGGCCAGCCGCCGACCGAGGCCGACATCGACGCCATGTATCACGACCTGGAGCCCCTGGCGCTCGAGGCCCTGCCGCGCTACGCCGCGCCCGTGCCGGGGCTCCTCGACGCCCTCGCGGCCCTGCGCGCCCGCGGCGTGAAGATCGGCTCCACCACCGGCTACAACCGCGCCATGCTCGACCGCCTGGTCGACGCGGCGGCGACACATGGCTATCGACCGGACTGCCACGTGGCCGCCAGCGAGGTCCCGGCGGGTCGCCCGGGCCCCTACATGGCCTGGACGGCCGTGATGCGGCTCGGGGTCGTCGAGGTGCAGAGCTGCGTGAAGATCGGCGACACGGTCGTCGACGTGGAGGAGGGGCTCAACGCGGGCATGTGGAGTGTCGGCGTGGCGGCGACGGGCAACGAGATCGGGCTGGACCTGGCCGCCTTCGAGGCGCTCGAGCCGGCGGACCGCGCGGCTCGGGTGGACGCCGCGCGTCGGCGCCTGCTGGCCGCCGGGGCGCATCTGGTCGTCGACTCGGCGGCCGAGCTCCCCGCGGTGCTCGACGCGTTGGAGGCCCGACTGCGGGCCGGTGAGCGGCCCTGACGCGCATGTGTCTCGTCAGTTCGCCGGGTTGCCCCAGGGGATGCTCATGAACACGGCGCCGGTGTTGAGGTCCAGGCCGTACCAGGTCGCGTTCGAGGGCCGGAACAACACGGCGTCGGCGCGGCCGTCGCCGTTGTAGTCGCCCTGGACCGGGATGTCACCGGTGGCGCCATAGATGCGCGCGGCCGGGTTCGCGGCGGGCCCGCTGGTGAACGTGCGCCAGCTGGCCGACTTCGTGTTCCAGACCTGGGAGTCGGCGCGGCCGTCGCCGTCGACGTCACCGGCGAGGGCGATGTCTCCAGGGAGCCCCTGAACGCGGTCGAGGAGCAGGCCGCCGAAGAACGACCGCGCGTAGTGATGCAGGGTGCTGAACCGCCAGACGGCGGGGTCGCTGGCGCCGTTGCCATCGAAGTCGCCGATCAGCGGGATGTCACCGGCCTGGCCCCACTGGCTGCTGCCGATCTGCACGCCGTTGGCGCGACGGGCGTGCCACATGCCCGTCGTGGGGCGCCACACCACCAGGTCGTCGCGGCCGTCGCCATCGAAGTCGCCGCGCACGGGGATGTCACCGCGCTGCCCCCACTGCAGCCCGTTGACCAGGATCGTGCCGTCGAGCCGCTTGACGAACCAGGTGCCGTTCGAGGGTCGGAAGACGCCGACCTCGTCGCGGCCATCGCCGTCCGTGTCCAGGGCGACCGGGAGGTCGCCGAGCATGCCCCAGGTGGTCTGTTGCGACGCGTTCGTGACGCGGTCGAGGAACCACCACACCCCCGTCGTCGGCCGGAAGACGACCAGCTCGTTGTCCGCGTCGCCGTCGATGTTCATCGGCACCGGCACGTCCATGCGGGAGCCATAGACCTTGCGGACCGCGTCGATGTCACCGGCGCTGAGGACGCCGTTGCCGTTCCAGACCGGGTTGCAGTAGTTCATCACACTGGCCTGGTCGTACGCGCCGAAGATGGCATCGCCGTTCTCGCCCTGGGGCGCCACGCCGCAGGCCACGTCGGGCCGGTTCTGTTCGTGGGCGAAACCGAGCGCGTGACCGAACTCGTGGACGGCGATGCTGGTGATGCAGGCCGCGCGGGCCTGGGCGTTGGCCGTGCAGCCGTCCGGCGCCCACTGGATGAACGTGAAGTCCAGCACCATGCCGTTCTGGAGGCCGTCGAGCGCCTTGCCGAGCACCTGCACCGCGGGGTTCACGTCCGCAATCTGAATGCGGATGCCCTTCGAGTTGGCGGCGCAGGCGCCCCAGCCCGTGAACGTGATGCCGGAGTATTTCTGCCACGTCTGGGTGATCGACCCCTGCACCACGGCGCGCCAGAACAGATCGGCCTGCGTGGGGTTCTCCCAACACACCGGGATCGAGGTCGTCGTCCAGTAGCGCGAGGTCAGGCCGTAGGCCGCCTGCTCGCTCGTCTCCAGCCCGGTCTCGGGATCGACCGCGTCGATGCCATCGGTGATGGCATCTTCGAACGAGTACAGATCCGTCTCCATCTCACTGGAGAGCACGTCGTCCGTGCCGTTCGGGTTCGCTTCGGCCAGCTCGACCTCGGCGCCACCACAGGCGGTCAGCGTCGACGCGCCGAGACAGATCAGGGACGAAGCGAACAGAGAGACGCAGGGATGGGCAAAGCGGGTACGCATGGAGATCTCCTCGTTGGGTCCCGCAGGACCGGAAGCGGTGGACTCGGGCCGCCTGAGAGCGGCACGTGAATGTCTACGCGGCGGGGTCGGGAGACCTTGCATGGGGTCGGCGCTTT
>CAINDO010000021.1 GCA_903847385.1 uncultured Myxococcales bacterium | reverse complement strand
GCTCGCGCCGCCGGCGCCCGACGGACGCCCGCAGTCGCCGCCGCTCTGGCCGGGTTGGCCGTCCGCGCCGTTCACGCCGTCCACGCCGTCGATGCCCGCACTTGCCGGCCCCGCGGTGGCGGTCACCTCGCGCAGCACGAGCCCCGGCGCGCCGGCGGCATGAATCGCATAGATCGAGCCGCCGGGGCCGGGATCTCCGGCCGCCTCGAAGCTCATCAGGTCGACGGTGGTCGGCTGACGGATGCCTGCGGCGGACAGCGCGACGACGCGCCCGCGATCGGGCACGGCGTGGGAGAAAAGCGTGACGAGGCGGCGGCTGCGCGACCAGCTGCGGCCGGGGTCGTAGCCGCCGTGGATCGACAGGCCGTCGACCAGGAACACGGGCTCGACGTAGCGGCCGGCCGAGACGGCGACGTCCGTGATGCGCGCGTCCATCGAGGCCGCGGCGAAGGCGTCCGACAGCGCGGCGAAGGGTCGCTCGGGCGTGCCGTCCCGCTGCTCCGGGGGCGTGCCCGTGTTCACGTCCACGAAGAGCATCGCGCGGCGCGTGCCGTCGACCCCGTCGCAGTTGGTGTCGGCGAAGTCGGCGTCGGGCGCGTCGGCCATGTTCGGGTTCACGCCGGGGTCGGCGTCGTCGCAGTCGCTGCCGTCGGGCACGCGGCCCTGCGCCTCGACACACGTCGGCAGACCGCTGGGCGAGCCGTATCCGTCGCCGTCGGCGTCCGGCCACTGTGAGGGCAGGCCCTCGTCGATCTCACCATCACAGTCGTCGTCCACGCCGTTGCAGACCTCCACGCCGGCGACGCAGGCGTCCGGCAGCGGTGCGGCGTCGGGCAGCGGGCCGTCGGGCGCGAGGGCGTCGGGCAGCGCGGCGTCGGGCAGCGCGGCGTCGGGCACGGCCGTGTCCGGGGTCGGCGCGGCGTCGGGCCTCGGCGCGAGCGCGTCCGGGGGCGGCACGAACGCGTCGGCGCGACCCGCCCAGGCGTCCCGGGGCACGAAGGCGTCTTCCAGGTTCGGCCCGGGCCCGCGGGCGTCCGGCGTGGGGACGGGGCGGATGAACAGCCCGTCGGGCTCGGCGCGGTCGACGCTCGTGGCGTCCGCGCAGGCCGCGACCGTGAGGGCGATGGGCAGACCGACGACGGCCCAGGCCAGAGGGCCCGGGCGCCCGGGGGGACGAATCGAGTGGCGACGCATCCGTCGAGCAGAGCACAAACCCGCGCGCGGGGCTACTCGACCGCTGCGCCGTCCCAGGTGCCGCTCACGGTGGCCCCACCCTCGGCGTCCTGCGCATACGAGAGCGTGCCCGCGTGCGCGCCTGAGACCGTGAGCTCCAGGGACAGCGCGCCCGTGTCCCAGTCGTACGCGCCCCCGCCGTCGACCTGCAGATCGAGGCCGGGCACGGGGCGGCAGGCGTCGAACGCGAGCTCGCCGAAGTCGTCGATCGCGCCCGCGCCGCCGGCGTCGCAGCCCCAACCCGAGGGGTAGGGGAACTCGGGGAGCGCGGCGAGCTCCGTGGCGAAGGCGGAGACGAAATCGGCCGCGTCGGCGTACGCGGCGGCGTCGGCGGGCATGAGCGGCAGGGCCGGGCCGAGCACGCCCACGTCGCAGTCGGCGTCCGGGCGCGCGGTCTCGGGGTCGAACAGGAACTCCGAGGCGGCGGCGTCGACGCAGGCGTCGCTGCCCCACATCACGTGGTGACCGCCCGCGACGCGGACCTCGCGCACGCTGGCCCCGGCAGCGCGCAGGCCTGCGACCACGGCGCGGCCCTGCACCCCGGGTGTCGCGATGTCGGCGTCCGCGTTGATGACGAGCACGGGCACGCCCACGGGCGCGAAGGTGTCTGGCCGCGCGGGCTCCGGCGGCGCGGTGGGCCACGTGGCGCAGGGCAGATCGCCGAAGCACGGCGCCAGGATGCGCGCGCGCTCGCCGGCCGTGGCGCAGGCGTCGAGCCAGCCCGAGACGCCCTCGGCCGCGCGGCCGTAGTCGTGGCAGGTGATCGTGTAATACACGGCGTCGCTGAAGCCCGTGTCCTCGAAGGGCGCCGGGGCGATGGTGTCGTCGGCCGGATCGACGCCGCCGAGGGCGTCCAGCAGGCGCCGCATCGGCACGAGGTTCTCCCGGGCCGCGGCGGCCAGGGCGCGCAGCCACAGGGGCCGCAGGGCCTCGTCGTACAGCGCCACGAACGCGAGCTGGTCGAACTCGACCGCGTCCAGCGAGCGCGGCCGCGTCGTGGCGTCGTCGAGGGGGAAGTCGAACGCGATTGGGCCGTCCGCCAGGCGCACGAAGAGTGCGTCGTAGGCCGCCGCGGGGGTCGAGGGCGCGAAGTCGGCGGCGCAGTCGGCCGCGTCGCCGCAGGCCGCGAGGGTGCGTGCGCGGACGTCCTCGACGGCGGCCGTGAGGTCGAGCGCGTACGTCAGGCCGCGGCGCGTGAGGTCGATGGCGCCGTCCAGCACGACGGCGCGCACGTGCTCGGGGAAGAGTGTGGTGTAGGTCTGCGCGAGCTGCGTGCCGTAGCTGACGCCGGAGAGCGTCGCCGGGGCGCCGCCGAGCGCGTTGCGCAGGATCTCGAGGTCGAAGGCCGCGCGGCGCGTGTCGTGGCGGGCCTGAACGTCCGGGGCGGCGCCGATCTCGGCGGTGCAGGCCTCGGCGAAGCGGGCGGCGCGCTCCGAGAGGGCGGCGCGCTCGCCCGTGGTCGCGGCGCGGAGCCCCCGCCCGTACCATTCCGCGGCGGCCACGGGGCAGTCGAAGCCGCCGGATTCGCCCACGCCGCGCAGGTCGAAGAACACCATGTCGAAGGACTCGGCGATGGCCGGGTCGAGCCAGGTCCAGTCGTCGGCCTCGGCGAGGCCGCTGTAGCCGGGGCCGCCGGAGAGCTCGAACAGCAGGCCCAGCGAGGTCGGGCCGCTCGCCGGCCGCGCCGCGAAGGCGATGGACACCGTGGGCGCGTCCGCGGCCGAGTCCACGGGATCGAGGGGCGACTCGACCGCGCCGCAGATGAAGTCCGGGAGGTCGGGGCACGGGGCGGTCTCGAGCGCGGCGAGGGCCTCGCGGAGCGAGCGCGGGGCATCGGGTGCCTCTGGGTCCACGGCGGCGTCCGGTGCCTCAGGGTCCACGGCGGCGTCGGGTGCCTCTGGGTCCACGGCGGCGTCGGGTGTCGCGGGCGCGGCCGCGTCGGGCTCGGCATCGCCCGCCGGGTCCGACGCCGGTGTCGCCTCGCAGGCGAAGAGGGGGAGCAGGCACAGGGCGACCAGGGCGCGCGTTTCAGCGGACATCCGGCCATTCTGCGCGTGTCCGCGCCGCGGCGGCAACGCGGCCCCTGGAAAATGCGGGGTCGCCCGGTCCATGATGCGCCCGATGCCCTCGATGCCGCGCCCGCGCCTTGTCGCTCCTCACGCCCTCTGAGCCCCCTGCGGCGCGCCGTCGTCGGCGTCGCGGGGCCGCGCTGGCGCTCGTGTGCTCGGTCCTCGTGCACCTCTCGGGCTACGTGGCGTGGTACCTGGCGCGCCCTCCGGCCCTGGACATCGACCTCGAGCTGGTGGACGACCTGTCGTTCGGCCTGACGGACATGCCGATCACGGTCGACCCCCTGATGAACGACCCGGCGGCGGCCACAATGCCGCCCACCGAGGCGCCCCCGAGCGCACCCGAGAGTGCGCCGCCCTCCGATGAGGAAGGCTTTGGCCTGCCCGAGCCGGACGCCGCGCTGCCGCCGCCCCCCGACGCGGCGATTCCGGACGCGGCGATCCCGGACGCGGCGCCGAAGAAGAAACCCAAGAAGCCCGAGCCGGACGCGGCCCCGGCGAGCGAGGCGCCCAAGCCCGACGCGGCCCCGGCGAGCGAGGCGCCCAAGCCCGACGCGGCCCCCGCGAGCGACGCGCCCAAGCCCGACGCCGGCCCGCCGGTCGGGGCCTCGGCGGAGCCCCCGAGCGAGGCGCCCAAGCCCGACGC
>CAINDO010000020.1 GCA_903847385.1 uncultured Myxococcales bacterium | reverse complement strand
CCCGTCGCCGTGGCGCCGCCCCCCGTGCCCGTCGCCCCGCCCCCGCCGCCGCCCGCGCCGGTCACGGCCGCCCCCAAACCCGTCGTCGCCGCGCCCAAGCCGAGCGCCTCGCCGGCCGCCGTGGACGCCGAGCTCGCCAAGCTACCCGTGCCCACGAACCCCGTGATGGCCGGCATGCACCGCCTGGCGCTCAAGCTGGGCAGCGGGATGCGGGCGGACGATCCGGACGGCCTGCGCCGCGTGGCCGTGATGCCCTTCGAGGCCTCCACCGAGAAGAAGGAGGTCGAGGAGCTCGGCAACCTGAGCGCGGAGCTGCTGGCCGGCCGGATGGCCGCGCAGCCCCGCATCGTGCAGGTCGAGCGCCAGCGGCTGCAGTCCGTCGTCGGCGAGATCAAACGCGCCGAGGGCGGGCAGGTCTCCCCGGACGGCGCCGTGAACGTGGGCAAGCTGCTCGGCGCCAACGCCGTGATCCTGGGCAGCGTGGGCGACGCCGGCTCGGACTACCTCGTCACCGCCCGCGCGGTGGACGTGGAGACGGGCCGCGTGCTCGTGGCCAGCGACGAGAGCGTGCCCCGGGCGGGCATGGTCGCGCTCAGCGAGGACATGGTCGAGGTCAAGACGCCCCTGGGCGCCGCCCTGCGCTCCGCCGCCGTGCCCGGCTGGGGCCAGATCTACAACGGCGACACCGTGCGCGGCGTGGCCTACATCGTCGGGTTCGCCGGCTTCGCGGGCACGGCCATCGTCTCCGCCGAGCTCGGCCGCGAGGCCAAGAACGAGTATCAGGAGAACAAACCCAGCACGGTCGACCGCCGCGAGGACGGCAACGCCCACTACGAGCGGGTCAACATCGCGCTCGCGGGCCTGGGCGTGGTCTGGCTGGCCTCGGTGGTGGACGCCTACTTCACCGGCGAGGACGCGCGCATCGTGCACGTGCCCGACGCCCCGGCCGGCGGCGCGTCGGCGGGCGTGTTCCGCTTCTGATTGCCTCCCGGCGGTGTTTCGGTTTCACTGCGCCGCCATGAGCGAACACAGTGAGCGAAGCCCCCATCGCGAGGGGGCATCAGCCGCAGAAGCGATTGAGCCCGCAGGGCGCGGGCCGTCCCGCGCAGCGGGCGGGGGGCCAAAGTCATGAGCGAACACAGTGAGCGAAGCCCGGGCGGGGGGCCACAGACATGAGCGGACGCGACCGGAACGAGCCCTGCCCCTGCGGCAGCGGCAAGAAATACAAGAAGTGCTGCCTGCTGAAGAACGAATCGGCGCCCCGCTGGGCCCCCGAGGACGAGCAGGCCCTGCGCAACTGGCTCACCGAGCTGCCCGAGGCCGACGAGTTCTCGGCCCTGCTCTTCGAGGAGCTGCCCGAGGACCTCTTCGACCGCGAGGTCGCCGGGCCCATCGCCGACGCGTGGCTGACCGCCTACATGGTCTGCGACGTCCTCGGTGACCCGAGCCACGAGCACCACGCCGACCTGAAGAGCCTGGTGGACGACCACGAGTTCGCCCCCGGCGTGCAGGCCTACCTGACCGCGGCGAGCGCGCTCGTGCCCCGGCCCTACAAGATCGTCGAGATCCACCGCGGCCACGGCGCCACGCTGATCGACCTGCTCACCGAGGAGTCGATCCGGGTCTACCACCCGCCCTTCGGCCATACGGACTTCCTGGCCGAGACCCTGGTGGCCCGCATCCTGCCCCGCGGCCCCTCGGGGCAGCCCGAGCCCCTGCTGCCCTGGATGCCCTTCCCGCGGCCCGAGGACGACGAGACCGTCTGGTTCATCGACGAGCTGCTCGAAGACCTCCGCATCGCCCGCGAGATGACCCCCGAGCTGACGGACGCCGCCTGGCTGCGCCAGCAGCCCGCGTCGCTCTTCCGCGCCTGGTATCAGACCCTGTACGGCGTGCCCGTCGAGGACCTGAAGACGCCGGACGGCCACGCCGTCGAGGACATCGACGTCGTCTTCCAGATCGCCGACGCGAACGCCCTGCGCGACACCCTGTCGGCGAGCCCGGACTTCGGCGCCGCCGGCGAGGACTGGGAGTGGCGCCAGCCCGTGCCCGGCAGCGGCGACGCCCGCACGGCCCTGGCCTGGCTGCGCATCGACGGCGAACGCCTGCTGGTGCAGTGCATTTCGCGCGCCCACGCCGAGCGCCTGCAGACGGAGCTCGGGGCGCTCGCCGGCGCCGGGTTGACCTTCATCGAGATGGTGGGGGCGGATGAACCCGGCGACGAGGTCGACGGGTCGGACGAGACGGGCGACGACGAGGGCTGAGTCGGCGGGGACGGCCCGGCGGCCTCAGGGGCCGTTGGGCTCGCAGACGTTGCCGATGCCGTCCCGGTCCGAGTCCGACTGGTTGTCGTTCACGACGAAGTCGCAGTTGTCGCAGACGTTGCCGAAGCGGTCGCCGTCGCTGTTGAGCTGATTGGCGTTGGCCGTCGTCTTGCAGTTGTCGCAGGAGTTGCCGACGCCATCGACGTCGGTGTCGTACTGGTTCGTCTGCGCCAGGTTGACGCAGTTGTCGCAGACGTTGCCCCAGCGATCACCGTCCGTGTTGGCCTGATCGGCGTTGGCGACGCTGATGCAGTTGTCGCAGCTGTCGCCGTCGCCGTCCGCGTCGCGATCGACCTGGGCGTCGTTGATGCGCGCCGGGCAGTTGTCGCAGGCGTCGCCGTAGCGGTCGCCGTCCGTGTTGAGCTGGTTGAAGTTCTGCGTGCTCAGGCAGTTGTCGCAGGAGTTGCCCACGCCGTCGGCGTCGCCGTCCACCTGGGTGTCGTTGACGATGCTGGCGCAGTTGTCGCAGGCGTCGCCGTAACGGTCGCCGTCCGTGTTGAGCTGATTCAGGTTGGCCGTGCTCAGGCAGTTGTCACAGACGTCGCCAACGTTGTCGGCGTCGCCGTCGACCTGGGCGTCGTTGATGCGGTTCGGGCAGTTGTCGCAGGCGTCGCCCCAACGGTCGCCGTCGGCGTTGCCGTTGGCCCCCGCCACGGACGGGCAGAGGTCGCACACGTCGCCGATGCCGTCGGCGTCGCCGTCCGCCTGGTTGTTGCGCACCGTGGTGCAGTTGTCGCAGGCGTCGCCCCAGGGGTCGGTGTCGCTGTTGGTCTGGTTCACGTTCACGACGAAGTCGCAGTTGTCGCACCAGTCGCCCACGCCATCGCCGTCGTTGTCGAGCTGCGACATGTTCACCACGGCCACGCAGTTGTCGCAGGCGTCGCCCACGGTGTCGGCGTCCGTGTCCGTCTGGTTGACGTTCTGGACGAAGTCGCAGTTGTCACACAGGTCGCCGAGGCCGTCGCCGTCGGTGTCGTTGTTGTTGGCCACGTGCAGGCCAGGGCAGACGTCGCAGGCATCGCCGTAGAGGTCGTTGTCGCCGTTGGCCTGGTCGAGGTTCACCACGTGGTCGCAGTTGTCACAGGCGTCGCCGACCGTGTCGGCGTCGAAGTCCGCCTGGTCGGGGTTGTCCGTGCCGCCGCAGTTGTCGCAGGCGTCGCCGATGCCGTCGCCGTCGAAGTCGCGCTGCGCCGGGTCGACGATCCCCTGGCAAAGGTCGCAGACGTCGCCGGCGCCGTCGGCGTCCGCGTCCGCCTGGTTCTGGTTGGTGTCGTCCGGGCAGTTGTCGCAGACGTCGCCGAAGTTGTCGTTGTCCACGTCCGACTGGTCGAGGTTGGAGACGTCGGGGCAGTTGTCGAGGTCGTCGCAGACCGTGTCGCCGTCGGCGTCCACGCAGGCGGCGCGGCTGATGAAGGCCGCCTCGCCGAGCCCCGTCGCGGTGTTGATGCCGCTGCCCGCGACGATGCCCGATTCATTGACGCAGTCGGCGCAGACCTCGTAGCTCAAAACGGCGTCCCCGGAGGCCAACTCCGTGAAGCTGCCGTCCGGGGCGACGTGGAGCGGTTCGTGATGGCCGTTGTTGGCGGCGAGCTGGTACCAGCCACCCGCGTAGCCGGAGTTGCTGATGGCCGTGAGTTCGGCGCGGCGGCGCGCCGCGTTCCCCGTGGCCGTGAAGGCGTTGGCGGCGTCCCAGACACCGGCGCGGTACGACTCGGGCACGGCGCCGGCGGCCGGTACGCGCAAGTAGCCGGCGACCTCGCCGTTGTCATTGACGGCGTTGGCCTCGCCGATGCCGAGGTCGGTGATCACGCCCGCGTCCCAGCGGACCGCGTGCTGGACGCTCGGAGCGGAAGCGTCGTAGCAGTAACCGACGACCACGCCCGCGTCGTTCATGTCCGACGGTGCGCAGCTCTTGCCCGCCACCAACTGCGGCAGGGCGGTGCTCACGCCGGCCAGCGTCGTGAAGGCCTGGGTGGTGTTGTCCCCGCGCGTGCCGATCGACAGGACCAGGCCGGCGTCGTTGATGCGGACCGGGTAGTCGTTCGAGAGCCCGACCGGCGGAATGATCGACACGGTCACACCCGCCGCGTAGATCCAGCCCGAATTGGTGACGCTGACGCCGTCGAAGTCCATGTTGTAGCCGGCCACGCTCCCGGCCGAGTTGATGGAGACGCCGAAGGCCGCGTAGGTGGCGCCCGAGTCGATCTCCGTCATCACGCCGTTCGACCAGGTGAACGCGGCGTAGATGTCCGCGGCCGTCGAGGAGTAGCCCACGACCGTGCCGGCGTCGTTGATCGCGTACGCGGCGCCCACGCCACCGATGCCCGGCCCGACCCCCAGGAGGCCGAGGTCGGTCATCACGCCGTTGCGGTACCGATACGGGTGGTACTCACCGTTGGCGAGGGTGGAGCCGCCCACGACCTGGCCCAGGCTGTTGATCGCCCGGGCGTCGGCCGTGCCACCCCCGAGGTCGCCGATGTTGATGAAGGCCTGCGCCTGCGCGGCGGCCGGGAGGGCGACGAGCGCCAGAACGGCCAGGCGCGAGGCGCGCGCGCGTTGCGTACGATTCATGGTGTTTCCCTCCGGGGGTGAAGCCGTCACTTTACCATCGATGGCGAGGCGGGTGCACGGTCGAAACCTTCCCCTACGGGTTGGACCCCGGCCTGGGACGGGCAATCGCAGAGTCTGCACGGCGCTCGACACTTTCCCCGGCGTGTGGGATCTTTTTGCGCCACGAGGGGCCCGCACGGGGTCACTCCTTCGTCTCCCCTGACCCTGCGGACCCCCCCGGATGTCGACCGAACGCGCCCCCGCCCTCCCCGCCGCCCCCCGCGCCGGCACGCTGGTCGTCACCGGCGGCCGCCCGCTCAAGGGCGAGATCGCCCCGGCGGGCGCGAAGAACGCCGCGCTGCCGCTGATCGTGGCGGCCTCGCTCGGCGAGCGGCCGAGCACCCTGCGCAACGTGCCCCTCGAGCTCAACGACGTGCAGTTGCTGCTGCGCTGCCTGGCCTCCGTGGGCGCCCACGTGAAGGTCCTGGGGCCGGACACGGTGGAGCTCGGCGCGGGCACGGGCGCCACCGGCCCCGTGGACCCGGACGCCACGCGCATCCGCTACTCGCTCCTGCTCCTGGGCCGCGCCGCCGCGCTCGGGCAGGACCTGGCCCTGCCGCAGTCCGGGGGCTGTTCCATCGGCGACCGCGGCCACGATCTGCACGTGCTGGCCCTGCGCGCCCTCGGCGCCGGCGTGGACGAGGCCGACACGGGCCTGACCCTGCGCCCGGCCCACCTGCGCGGGGCGGACATCAGCTTCCGCCTGCCGAGCACCGGCGGCACCGAGAACGTGCTCATCGCCGCGGCCATGGCCGAGGGCGACACGGTGTTGCGCAACGCCAACACCCGGCCCGAGATCCGGCAGATGGCCGAGCTCCTCAACCGCATGGGCGCGGACATCTCCCTGGGCGGCCGCGTGGCCCGCATCCACGGGCGGCCGCGGCTGGCCGGCGGGGCGGACATGGCCGTGATGCCCGGCTGGGACGAGGCCGTGACCTACCTGGTGGCCGGCGCCATCACCGGCGGCGAGATCCGCGTACGCGGCGTGCCCGCCAGCCACGTGCACTGGGACCTGCTCTATCTGCGCGAGGCCGGCGCGACGGTCTTCGAGTGGGGCGACGATCTCTTCCTCACCCGCAAGGGCCCGCTGAAGCCCATCGACGTGATGACTGGCCCGCCGCCGAGCCTGAACTCGGACATGCAGCCCATCTTCGCGGCGCTGACGCTGTTCTGCCCCGGGGACAGCACGCTCACCGACAATCGTTTTCAGGACCGTTTCCAGTACGTGGACGAGCTGCGCAAGTTCGGCGGTCAGATCGACGTGTTCGGCAACAGCGCCCTGATCGAGGGCGGGCGGCCGCTGCACCCGGCGAACGTGCGCGCCACGGACCTTCGGGGCGGCGCGGCGGCGGCCCTCGTCGCGCTGGGCACGCCGGGCGAGTCGCGCATCGCCAACTGCTATCAGATCTACCGCGGCTATCCCCTGCTCGAGGAGAAGCTGCGCGGGCTGGGGGCCGACGTCTCGGTCCTCGAGGACTGAGCGCCCTTGGTCTCCGCCGACCCGGCGTTGCAGGCCCTGCTGACGCGCCTCGGCGCGCGGCGTGACGTCCCCCTCGCCCCCCGGACGACGTGGCGCGTCGGCGGCCCCGCGCGGTTTCTGGTGCAGTCGCCACCCACGGAGGCCCTCGCCGAGCTCTTCGGCCGCTGCGCCGAGACGGGCAGCCTGATCTGCGTGCTCGGGCGCGGCTCCAACGTGCTCGTCTCCGACGCGGGCATCGACGGCGTCGTGGTCACGTTCCCCGACGCCCGCGCGCCGCTGACGCTCTCGCCCGAGGGGCGCGTCGTGGCGGGCGCCGGCGTGTCCATGGCCCGGCTCTCGGCCGAGGCCAACGGCGCCGGGCTCGCCGGGCTGGCGTGGTGCGCGGGCATCCCCGGCAGCGTGGGCGGCAGCGCCGTGATGAACGCCGGCCTGGTCACGGGCGGCACGCGCGAGATGCGGGACGTCGTGACCGGCGTGACCTACGTGGACCCGAGCGGCGTGGTGCACCACCTCGACGCCGCCGCGCTGCACTACGGCCCCCGCAAGAGCGTGCTGCAGGGCGCCGGCGGCTGCGTCACCGAGGTCGAGATGCAGGCCGCGGGCCGGGACGCCCCCGAGGCGCTCGCCGCGGCCACCCGGGCCATGATCGCCGAGCGCCGCAAGCGCCAGCCCCGCCTGCCCACCGCCGGCAGCACGTTCGTGGCCCCCGAGGGAGAGCCCCCCGCCGGTTATTGGCTCGATCGCGCCGGCCTCAAGGGCCACCTGCGCGGCGCCGCCCGGGTCAGCCCGGTGCACGCCAACTGGATCGAGAACACCGGCGGCGCCACGGCCGCGGACATCGCCGACCTGATGCAGGAGATGATGGACACGGTCCAGCGCCAGTTCGACGTCGTGCTGCGCCCCGAAGTGCGGAGGCTGCCGTGAGCTCGGACCGGCCGAAAGAGCGCCCCCGCGTCCTCTATGTGATCACCTCGCGGGGCAAGGGCACGGGCGGGCACCACTTCTCGCTGCGGGACCTGACGGCGCGCATGCGGGCCCACGCGGACGTCCACATCGCCGTGGTCGCCGACCGTTTCCCCCCGTCGCTCGAGGGCGTGCCGGACACCACCTGGCTGCCCTGGGGCGCGCTGCGGGGCACGGCCACGCTGGCCGGCCTGCTCGGCCTGGTGCGCCGCTTCCGGCCCACGCATCTGCACAGCTACGACCCCCTGGCGCTTCAGCTCACGCGCCTGGTGAGCCTGTGGACGCAGCTCCCCCTGGTGCACACCACCTGCGGCGGGCCGACGCCCCGGCGCAACGTGCCGCGCAACCGGGACGTGGTGCTGTTCAGCGAGGAGAACCGCAGCGCGCTCGCGGCGAACCCGCGCATGGCCGGCTGCCGCCTGCACCTGATCGCCAGCCGGGTGAACCCCGTGCAGGTGGACCTCGCGCGGGTCGAGGCCCTGCGCGCGCACCTGGCGCTGGGGCCGGACGAGCAGGTCGTGCTGCGCATCAACCGCTTCGTGCACAACTACCTGCCGGCCATGGAGCAGGCGATGGCGCTCGGGCGGCTCATGCGCGAGGGCGGGCAGCGCGCGCGGGTCGTGCTGCTCGGCAGCATCGGCGATGCCGACGTCGCGCAGGCCCTGGCCGAGCGCGCCGAGCCCGGCGTGAGCCTGGTGCACGACGCGACCTTCACGCACAACGCCGCGGCGCTGCTGCCCATCGCGGATGTGGTGCTCGGCACGGGCCGCGGTCTCATGGAGGCGGCCTGCCTGGGCCGCGTGGTGTTCGCCCCCGTCTCCGACCGGCACTGGCCGGCGCTGCTGGGCCCGGACACGGTCGAGGCCCTCGCCCACGCGAACTTCTCGCCCCGCGCCCGCCTGCCGGATGCCCTGGACGACGCCGCCCTCCGCGAGCGGGCCCGCGCCGTGTTGACGAATCCGGCGTCCCGCCTTGCGGCCGGCGCCGCCGCGCGGCATCTGTACGAGACGCGGTTCGACGCCGGGGTGGCCGCCGCCCGGCACCTGGAGATCTACGCGCAGGCCGAGCCCTGGCCCGTCGCCCGGGCCGCCGAGGCGCTCGGCGACCTGGGCCTGAACCTCGCCCTCGAGACCTTCCGGCGCACCCGCCGGGCCCTGACCAAGGCGGAGACGTCCTGACATGAGCGACGCGACACAGCGACCGGGGCGCCCGGGCTTCTTCTTCGGCTTCGCCCTGCCGAGCCGCGCGCTGACGCTGCTCCTGAGCGACCGCCACCTGCTCGGGCTCGCCCTGCTGCCGTTCCTGCTGGGGGTCGGCCTCTCCGTGTGGCTCGGCAAGTCGCTGAACGACCTGCTCTACGAGCGGGCGACCGGCGTGCTCGCCCACTTCGGCTTCGAGGCCACGGGCTTGTTGGGCGCGCTGTTGGGCTATCTGATCGGCTTTCTGGCCCTGTTGAGCTCGGCGTTGTTGTTGCCGTTCGTGAACTCGCTGGCGGCCGTGCCGTTCAACGACTTCCTGGCCGAGGCGACGGAGACGCGCGCCCGGCCGCCCCTCGCGCCGGTGCCGGGCCCCAACCTGGGGCAGCGCATGGCGCTCATCTGGATGGACCTGGCCAAGACGGGCGCCGCCCTGCTGGTGACCCTCCCGCTGCTGGTCCTGAGCTTCGTGCCCGGCGCGCAGATCGTGTGTTTCCCGCTGCTGTGGCTGCTGTACGCGTTCCAGATGCTGAGTTTCCCGCAGACGCGCCGCGCCGAGGGCGTGGGCGATGCCGTGCGGTTCATCCGGGCCAACCTGGGCGCCTGCCTGGGCTTCGGGTTCGCGCATGCGCTGATCGGCATCGTGCCGCTCGTGTCCCACCTGGGCCCGCCCCTCGCGGTCGTCGGCGGCACGCTGCTCTACGCCCGGGCCGTCGCCGCGCGCTGAGGCGGCCGGTCAGAGGCAGTCGCGGACGACGACCTCGACGGCGGCGCGCAGGTCCGCCGGTGTCGCTCCGTCCGCCAGGGCGCGCGCCAGCACCGCCAGATCCGCCGGGGCCTCGGCGGCCAGCGTGGCGACCCCCGCGGGCAGCCCGCGGAACCAGCGCCCCCGCAGCCCGAACCACATCGGCAGCAGTTGTTCGCGCAGCTGCGCCCGCCGCGCGTCTCCCAGGGTGCCGCCCACGGCGACGCGGTCGAGCATCCGCCACAGCCAGTCGCGATCCGCGGCGCGATCCTCGGGGGCCTGCTGCGGGCCCCGGGCCAGGAGGGCGTCGACCTCCGCCAGGATGGCCGCGCCCCGCCCCGGCGAGGACTCGAGGAGCACGAGCCCGCCCTCCAGGCGCAGATACTCCTCGGTCACCTGGAAGGCGGCCTCGTCCCCGATGAACGCGTCCAGCCACACGCCGCGGAACAGGCGCGTGTCGCGCACCATGCCGACTCGCGGGCCGAGGGCCAGGACGTCCAGGTCGCTGTCCCGACGACCCAGGCCGCGGGCGCGGCTGCCGTACACGATCACGGTGCGGGCGTCGTGACGCCGCTGCAGGTCGGCCACCAGGGCGGCCGCGCCGCCCTCCCCGAGGCCGAGTCGCTCGTCTGTTTTCATGGTCCTGCTCCAGGTCCGTCCGCGGGCCCGGGCAGGATGCGATGGAGCAGGCTGGCCAGCAACACCCCCGTGAACAGCACGCCGCCGTGCCACAGCAGCAGGTGGCCGAGGCTGCGGTCCGGGCAGAGGACCTGCAGCACCCCCACGCCGGCCAGCGCGGCGGCGAGGCCGAGCAGGGGGCCCACGGGGCCGTGCCGCCGGGCCAGGCCGCCCCGGCCCAGCCAGAGCAGCGCCATGAGCACGCCGAAGGTCATGGCCGTGCCCTCGCCCAAACACATGGCGCCGGGACCGCCGACCGCGTGCGCTTCGGTGCTCATCCCTGCCAGGGCGGCCAGGGACGCGGCCAGGCCGACCACCACGGCCCGCCGGAGCACCGCGCGCCGCGGGAACCACACGCCGAACGCGAGCGCCAGGGCCAGGGCGCCCAGCACACAGAGCGCGACCAGCAGCCCGCCGAACAGCAGGGGCGACCCGATCTCCCCCGCCGGTCCCCGGACGAGCCCGGCGGCCGCCGTGAGCCCCGAGCCGAGCAGCACGCCCAGCCCCAGCCGGCGGCGTCGACGACCGGCGAGCGCCGCCAGATCCGCCTGGATTTCGATGCGGGCGCGATCGTTCATTCTGCGCTCCCCTCTCCGCCGCCGAGCCCGAGCAGGGCCCGCAGCCGCGCGTAGCCCCGGTGGGCGCGCACCCGCGCCGCGCCCTCGCGGATGCCCAGGCGCGCGGCGACCTCGGCGAGCGGCAGGCCCTCGAGTTTGTGGAGCGCCACGACCGACCGTTGACCTTCGGGCAGCGTCTCCACCGCTGCGCGCAGCGCCGCCATCATCGCCTCCACGTCCGGTTCGGGGGCCTCACCCGCCTCGACGGGCGCCACCCCGACCTCGGGCAGCGTGCCGTCGCCGGTCAGCCGCTCTCCCCGCGCGCCGCGGCGCCGCAGCGCGTCGATGGAGAGCCGCCGCGCGATGGTCAGCACCCAGGGCCCCACGGGGGCGCCGGCCCGGTACTGCAGCCGCACGCGGTGCAGGCGCAGGAAGGTCTCCTGCGTGAGATCCTCGGCGAGCGCGGCGTCCCCCACCCAGCGGCGCTGACAGGCGCGCACGACCGGGGCCAGGGCCGCGTACACGATCTCGAAGGCGGCCGGATCTCCGTCCGCGTAGTCGGCCATGGCGAGGGTGAGGTCCACGTCGGGCACTACGCGTGGGGCCACGGAAAGTTACCCTCGCGCGAGCGGTTTGCGAAAGACCGGCATCTCCCGCGTCGCGACGAAGCCGAACCCCTCGTAGAGCGACAGCGCCGCGCGGTTCGTCGCGGCGACCTCGAGCTCGGCGGTGGTGCAGCCGGCCCCGGCCATCCAGCGCAGGGCCTCGACCATCGCGCTGGCCCCCAGCCCGCGCGCGCGGAAGTCCGGGTCGCGCCCCAGGCTGGCCACGCGCCCGCGCGCGCCGTCGTGCTCCAGGCGCAGGTACGCCGCCACGCGGGCGCCGTCCGTGAACACGCGCCGGTGGGCCGTCGTTTCCGTGCGGCACCGCTCGGCGAACATCTCCAGGGGCGGCACGAAGCTGCCGGGCACGTCGGCGAAGGCGCGCGCCGTGGTGTGATGCAGCGCGGGGATCAGCGCCGGCGTGAGCGCCCGCCACGTGAACCCGGGCAGCGTCTCGGTCGCGGGCGCCGGGCGGGGCAGCGGGTCGGCGTGCATGCTCCACAGCGCGTAGGCGAACGCGAACCCCGCCGCGGTGAGCACCTCGGGGCGAACGCAGGCGCCGTGGGTCAGCGGCACGTCGAGACACACGCGCGGCCCCCGGGCGGCCACGGCCTCGCCCCAGGCGAGCAGCATCGCCAGCGTGTCCTCGGGCGCGTGCGCCCCCACGAACACGTTGAGCTCCGCGCAGTCGGCGGCGCTGTCGCATGTGTCGATGACCACGCCCACGGCGCAGAGGTGACCCTCGGAATACACCGCGCGCACGCACTCCGGCCCGGACACGAGCTTCAGGAGCACGTCGCGCACCTGCCCGGCGGGCATCTCCCCGGCGGTGGTGTCTTCGACCCAGTGGGCCAGGGCGGCGGGTTCCATGGCGACCCCCTACACCGGGGGCGCCGCCGCCACAAGGGCCGGCGTCACTTCGCGCGGAGGCGCAGCAGGCGGTTGCCGCCGCCGTCGAGCACGTACAGCGCGCCGGCGCCGTCGAAGGCCATGCCCATCAGGCCGCCGGCGGACAGGCCGGTGTCGAGCCAGTCCACGCGCGTGCCGTCCAGGGCGAAGGCCGTGATGCGCCCCGTCGCGTTGTCCGACACGTAGAGCAGACCGTCGTGCAGCGCCAGGCCCGAGGGCTGGGCCAGCTCGCCGGTCGTGGCGTCCACCAGCGTGCTGAGCTCCGTGTCCACCATGCGCCAGAGCTGCGTGCCCGGCTCGATGGTCTCGAGGCGCCCCCGCGAGCGACCCGTCCGGGTGTTCAGCACGGCGATGCGGCCATTGCCCGTGTCCGCGATGTAGAGCAGGCCGGAGTCCGCCGCGTAGACCAGGTGCGAGGGCACGTTCTCCACGTAACCGACCTCGCCCACCGCGTGCCGCCAGATGACGCCGTCGCTGTGGTCGTCGTAGCCGACGCCGTGGTCCTGCATGAAGTCGTAGCGGCTGATCGAGCCGCTCAGGCCGTCGAACGTCCAGTAGACGTTGTCCTTCTCCCAGGCGATGCCCATGCACAGGGGCGACTCGTGCAGCATGTCGATGTGCGAGCCCAGATCGGCCCCCACAAAGGCCACGGCCTCGGGGTTGGAGCGGCCATACACGTCGAAGTCCGCCGGCCAGAGCGTCGGGCCCATGAAGTCGTTGGGCGGCGCCTGGTCGTTGTAGGTGTTGCGGCTCTCCTGGCAGGTCGCGAACGTCATGGGCGTGCCGAAGGCGATGCTCGAGGGCGCGTCCATGAAGTGCAGCGCGTAGGGGTCCACCCGCTTGGCCACGCGGGGCTGGTCCGTGTGCAGGTCGAAGAAGGTCACCGTCGAGTCGTCGCGCTGGTTGACCACCCAGAGCTCACCCTCGTGCTCCGGGTTGAAGGCCAGCGCGCGGGGACGCCGCAGGCCGTGGCGCTGGTCGGCGATCAGCTCGATCGTCACGGCGTCCACGCTGTGCGTGCCCGCGCCGAGCAGGGCCACACCGACGGGCTCGGGCTCGGCGGGCGTGCCCCCGGTCTCGGGCTCGGCGGGTGTGCCCCCGGACTCGGGCTCGGCGGGCGCGCCCCCGGCGCCGGCGTCCGTTTCGTCGCCGTCGTCGGCCTTGCCCTCGTTGCCCGGGTCCACCGGCGTCGGACCGGACGCGGCCTCGTCGGCGCCCTCGGCCCCGCAGGCGGCCAGCGAGAGCCCGGACAGCAGGGCGAACAGGGGGAGCGGCAGGTGCAGGCGCCGGCCGCGCGGGGTCTTCGACTTGATCTCGATCATGCTTCAATATCGAAGCAAATCACGTGCCACGCCGGGCGCGCATTTCTGCACGGCCCCCGCGCCGTCAATCCGGTGGTTCACCGATCTCGCGCTCGTAGCAACGCGGGCACATGCCGTGGGTCACGAGGGCCTCGGAGTGTCGCTCCACGTAGCGGTCCAGCGGGATCCACTCCCCGTCCGTCTCGCGCACGGCCTTGCACCACGCGCACACGGGCAGGTAGCCGCTGAGCGCCTTGCCCAACGCGGTCTCCAGCCGCGCGACCAGGCCCACGTTGGTGGCGAGCGCGGCTTCCAGGTCGCCCCGCAGGCGCTGTCGTTCGTCGATGTCGCTCACGGCCCCGGCCAGCCGCACCGGCCGGCCCTGGGCGTCGCGCTCGGCGACCTTGCCGCGCACGTGCACCCAGCGCCACCCCGCGTCGCGGCGGCGGAAGCGGGCCTCGACGTCGATGCGCTCGCGCTGCCCGGCCAGGCAGCCCGCCACGGCCTCGCGCAGGGCCGGCAGGTCGTCCGGGTGCAGCTTCGTGGTGAACGCCGTGTTCGACTCCACGTTGCTCTCGTCCATCTCCAGGATCCGCACGGCCAGCGGGCTCAGATAGGTGCGATCGGCGACGAGGTCGCGGTCCCAATAGCCATCGCTGGTGGCGTCGAGCAGCAGGTTCAGGCGCCGGACGGTGTCGCGCACGACCTCGGCCTGCATCCGGGCCTCGGTGACATCGAGAAAGGTCGCGACCACGGCCGCCGGCGGGCCGCGGCCTGCGCCCACGGGCACGCTGTTCACGGCGATCCAGCGCAGGCGACCGTCCGGCGTGTGGACCCCCATGGTGACCCCATACTGGGAGCGCCCGGTGGCCAGCGTGACCATCGCCGGGTGGGTCTCGCCGGGATACGGTGACCCGTCCGCGTGGACCGCCCGCCAGCGCGGATCGATGCTCGTGCGCCCCTCGAGCTGGTCCCGCGTCAGGCCCAGGATGCGCTCGGCGGCGGGGTTGCACGACACGATGGCGCCGCCCTGCGACTGCACCACCACCCCTTCGGACATCGACTCGAAGACGCTGCGGTAGCGCGTCTCGCCCTCGAGCACCGCCGCCCGCAGGGCGTCCTCGGCGTCGATCTCGGTGACCACGACCAGGTCGCCGGCCGCGCCCGACCGCGGCGTACTCCGCACTTCGCAGCGCACCCGCCCCCCGTCCCGGCGAACCAGGTCCGAGCGGAACGTCCGGACCCCGTCGGTGTCGGCGTCGGTGTCGAAGCACGGGACGAGGTCGCGCAGCGCCCGGCCCACGGCCTCGTCCGTCGACCAACCCAGCAGGCGCACGGCTCCCGGGGACCAGGTCGTGATGCGACCGTCGCCGTCGGTCGTGGCGACCGCCGCGTCCACCAGCCGAGAGAGTTGGGTGAAGTCATCCGTGCCGAGCGGGCGGTCCATGCCCCAGGCATCGGCAGAACTCGAGGTGATTTGAAATCCGATCTCGTTCGCCTCCGAACCCGCCCCGATCTGACCGGGATCATTGCGGCGCCGCCCCGGCCCCCGCATCATGCGTCGGTCCGCCCACCGGACCTCGAAAGCTCAGGACACGCCATGCCACGCTCGATCGACTTCACCGCCCTCGACCTCCGCGACGCCCTCGACCTCGCCATCCTCATCGAAGAAGAGGCCCGTGAACGCTACACGGAGTTGTCCGGCCGCGTGGGCGGGCGCTACGTCGGCGACGCGTCGGACGTCTTCACTCGCATGGCCGGTAACGAGGCCAAACACGCCGACCAGCTCAACACCCGCCGCCGCGAGCTCTTCGGGGACGCCCCGCGCCGCGTGTCGACCTCGCAGTTCTGGCAGGTCGAGGCCCCGGACCAGGGCGACGTGCGCGTGTTCATGTCCCCGCGACAGGCCTTCGAGGTCGCGCTCGACGCCGAGAAGCGCGCGTTCGCCTTCTACGAGGCCGCCGCCCAGAAGGTCGCCGATCCGGGCGCGCGGGATCTGTTTCTCGAGCTGCGGGACGAGGAGCAGGGCCACCAGGCCGCGATCGAGCGTCTGATGCAGGACCTGCCCACCGGCCCCGACCTGGACGAAGACGACGCGGACGAGCCCGCCGCGCAGTGACTTGACCTGAGGCAAGGTCGCGGCCCCGCGCCCGGCGCAGAATGGCCGCCATGCGCACGCTTCGCCGAGTCCTCGCCCTCTCGCTCGGTCTGATCGCCTGTGGCGAATCCGCCGAGACGCCCCTCGACGCTTCGGGGGCCACCGATGCCACGGGCGGTGCCTCCGCGCCCATCCCCTGCCGGCTCGAGCGCGCCACGCACTGCGACGTGGTCTTCAGCTACGCCCGGGGCAGCGAGCAGAGCTGCACCCTGCACGGCAGCTTCGACGCGTGGGGGGCCGGGGTGCCCATGAGCGCAGCCGCAGGCGGAGCGAACGCCCCCTCGGGGGGGCC
The DNA here is from genome assembly GCA_903847385.1 of uncultured Myxococcales bacterium. GTDB lineage: Bacteria > Myxococcota_A > Bradymonadia > UBA7976 > UBA1532 > CAINDO01. The sequence goes on along the minus strand of CAINDO010000020.1, from coordinate 9,780 downwards.
GACCCGCGACGCGGGCGGGGGGGGCGTGCCCATGTCCCCTGCCGGGGGCCGGTGGGTCGCCCACCTCGACCGGCCCGACGGCGAGCTCATCGCCTACAAGTTCGTGCTGGACGGCACGACCTGGGTCTCCGACCCCGAGAACCCGGCGCGCAGCACGGACGGCTTCGACAACGCGCTGCGCACCGTGCGCTGCCCGGAGGTCTGCGCGCCGGGCACGGGCGCCACCGCCGACGCCGCCGTCGTTGCAGAGGCCGGTGCCGGGGGCGTGAGAGGCGACGCCGACACACAGGGCCCCGAGGCGGACGCGCACGTCGGCAGCGGCGGCCACGGTGGTGAGCCGGCGCCCGACCCGGACGCCAGCGCCCCGCCCACGGGCGGCAGCGCGCTCCCGCCCCCGCCGCCGCCCCCGGTCGACTGCCCCGCGCCGCCACCGATCGGGGACTTCCGCGAGGAAACGATCGACTTCCTGATGACCACGCGGTTCTTCGACGGCGACCCGGAGAACAACTACTACAACCGCGACCGGCTCGAGCTCGGGGACCCCACCTGGCGCGGGGACTTCAAGGGTCTCATCGACCAGCTCGACTACATCCACGACACGCTCGGCTTCACGGCCATCTGGATCACGCCGGTGGTCGAGAACCGCAGCGGCCTCGACTACCACGGCTACCACGGCTACGACTTCACGCGCGTCGACCCGCGGCTGGAGTCGCCCGGGGCGAGCTTCCAGGACCTGATCTGCGAGGTCCACCGCCGCGGCATGCGCCTCGTGCTGGACATCGTGATCAATCACTCGTCCAACTACGGGCTGCGCGGGCAGGTCCACAATCTGCGGGCGCCCATCAAATACTTCAGAAAGACGGGCGCGTTCCCCAGCGACGACCCCGGCTACCCTTATCAGACACATCTGGGGGACTATCGCAGCCCCAACCGCGAGGACGACGACAACCCGCTCGCGCCGCAGGTCTTCCACGACGCGGACCCGCAGGGCGAGCGCGAGATCGACTGCCCCGTGTGCGGGCAGCGCATCCCCATCGCCGCGTTCGGCGGCTACCAGAACCACGACCCCAATCACTTCTTCAACATCCCCGCCGACCGGCTGGACGAGACCTTTTACCACCAGGCCGGCTTCATGGCCGGCGGCGACTGGGAGAGCCCGCTGTCGCTGCAGCAGAAACACATGGCCGGCGATTGCATCGATCTGAACACCGAGCACGCGGCGGTGAAGCAATACATCGTCGACGCCTACAATCGGTACCTGGACATGGGCGTGGACGCGCTGCGCGTCGACACGGTGAAACACATCGAGCGCGGCAATCTGCTGGAGTACGTGAACGCGTTCAAAGCGCACAAGCCGGGCCTGTTCGTCTTCGGCGAGAACCTGGTCAAGGGCACGGGCTGGGGCACCTGTCTGGACGGCTCGGACAACGGCCCGGCGGAGATCCGGCCCTGGTGGTACACGCGGCTCACGCAGGACCCCTGCGGCGGCGGCGGTCACGAGGACTCGGGCTTCAGCGTGCTCGACTTCTCGCTGATGAGCACGTTCCGCGACAACCTGAGCCAGGGCCGCTTCGGGGGCCTCGGCGGTGTGTTCGGGCGGGACGATCTGTACGGCGACGCCACCCGACTCGTGACCTTCATCGACAACCATGACATCGGCCCGCAGAACGACTGGAAGTATCGCTTCGCCGGCTCGGACACCGCGCTGGCCTCGGCGCTGAACCTGATCTTCCTGGCGCGCGGCATCCCAGCGCTGTTCTACGGCACCGAGATCCGCTTCATGGCCGGCGCCGAGATCGACGGCAACGACGCGCCCCACGCGACCTCGGGGCGGGCCTACTTCGGCGACCACCTGCTGCCCGGCCAGCGCGCGGACACGGAGGCGCACCCGTTCGTCGCGCACGTCAAGCGCCTCAACCAGATCCGCGCCGCCAGCGAGGCGCTGCAGAAGGGCCGCATGAGCCACTTCGGCGAGTCGGACAACAGCGCCTGGTTCGTGCGCAACTTCGAGGACCGGGCCTTCGCCGTCGTCGGCATGAGCCAGGGGGGCGACGATCTGTCCGTGGGCGGCCTCCCGGCGGGACACTGGGTCGACGCCGTCACGGGCGAGACCGCCGACACGGCGGACGGCGGCACGCTGCGCTTCCACGTGGGCGGCGGCGGCGCACGGGTGTTCCTGCGCGATGGCCCGGGCAAGATCGGCGCGGACGGCCCCTACCTGCGCTGAGTCGGGGGCGCAGGCTTCACGGCCCGGCGGTGAACACGAAGGGGTAGCGCACCTGACAGATGCCGCCCTCCGTCGGCGGGAAGACCCAGCGCTCCACCTGCCGGGCGACACACTGCGCCACCGCGGGGTCGCTCAGGGTGCTGCTCTCGACGATGACCTTCTGCACCTTGCCGTCCTGACCGATGCGCCAGTTGAGCATCACCTTGCCGGAGAGCTCCGGGTCACCGGCGAGGGCCTTCTCGTAGCAGTAGGCCGGCCCGTTGCGGCGCGCCATCACGGTCTTCTGAATGTCCGCCTCGCGACAGAAGCCGTTCAAGTCGCCGCGCCCGACCTCGGTCACCGGCGGACGCGGCTTCGGCGTCTTGCGGCCCAGCCCCACGTGGGCGCCGGTCCCACCGCCCACGTCGAGATTCCCCATGCCGCCGATGCGGCCGTAGCTCTCGCCGCCGCCGCCCGTCCCCAGGCCACGCATGCCCATGCCGCCCGTGCCGGTCCCCATGACCAGCACGTCGCCCTCGCCGGCCATGGCCGCGTTCAGCCGGTTCGTGAAGGCCGCCTGCCCGCCGAGAACGCTCTGCAGCGGCCCGCCCAGCAAGTTCGTCGTCAGCGCCCGGGTGAGCGTCTGCGCGGCCACCTTGTCGACCAGGGCGCCCTCGTGTTTCGGGATCTTCGACGGCCGCGTCTCGTCCGGCTTGCCGAAGCGGCCCTCGTCGCCGCCCGCGCGTTTGCCGGGTTCGTTCTCCGGGCGCTCGGCGAGGTGGTCCTCAGGCGGCGGCGGGGGCGGCGGGCCCGAGAAGGCGCACACGATCGGCCGCGCGTGGTGCGGCAGCTCGGTCAGCCGCGGCCTGTCGTCCCACAGCGCGAAGGCCCCAATGAGCAGCCCCACCTGGAGCAGGCACGCCAGCGCGAGCGAGCCGAGCGCGGCCGTGTCCACGTCCTGGCACCGGTGCCAGAGCGTCGGCGGGGGCAGGCTCGCCCCGGCGTCGACGAAGTGGAACAGCACCAGGAACGCGCCGATCTCCAGCACGCCCTCGGTATCCGCGTCGACGACGCGCGGGGCGGCGTCGGGCGAGAGCGCCGTCTCGCGCCCCGCGCGGCAGAGAGACCCCTGCATCTGTGTCGTGGGCGTCAACACATACCCGGCCGGGGTCGGCGTGAAGAGGGCGTGTTTTCCCCCGATGCCGGCCACGTCCGGCAGCACGAGGGTGTTGCCCGGGTCCTCGCCCACGGTGGCCCCGCGGCCCGGCGCGAGCACGCGCTCGCACACCACCGTGTCTCCCCAAATCAGCACCAGTCTCAGTCGTCGCTGTGCTCCTGAACGCACGACACACTCCTACGGCCCGCACGGGTTCCCCCCCGGTGCAGCGCGGCACGGGCAATCCCCCCATCGGTCCCCGGCGCCGCGGGCGCGGGACGCCGAGGCCGACGAGGGCGGCATCACGGACTTCGACCGCGCCGCGGCGCGCAGGTTCCACGGAATCCGACACGAGCGCCGTTGACCGCGCGGCGGGCCGCCCGTAGCGTCCCGCCGTGCCCAAGCGTTTCACCCCCTTCGAGCCGCAGCCGGCGCCCGCCGCGCTGCCGGACGCCCTGCCCGACCCGTTCCACGAGGGGCCACCGCACCCCCTCGCCGCCCGGGCCGCCGCGGCGCTTCAGCGCGAGCTCGTCGAAGCCTCCGACCCGCGCGAGGGCAAGATGTGGGGTGTGCTCGTCGCGCTGGCGCCGGACGGCACCGTGGGCTGGCTGCGCGCCTTCTCCGGGCAGCTCGGCGGCGAGTGGCACGCCCCGGGATGCGCCCCGCCGCTGTTCGGCCCCGAGGCCCGCGCGCAGGTCGAAGTGCCCGGCGAACGCCACGTCGCCGGCCTCGTCGCCGCGCGCGAGGCCCTCACGAAATCCCCCACGTGGGGAGAAATCCGCGACGCCCTCGCCGGCCACGACGCGCGCGCGGCCGCATCCCAGGCCGAGATGCGGGAACGCCACCAGTCGAATCGCGCCGCCCGCCACGCCGCCCGCGCGCAGGCCACCGACCCGGCCGCGCTCGCCGCCCTGGACGCCGCGAGCCGCGCGGACAAGGCCGAACGCCGCCACCGGGACGCCGCCCTGGCCGCCGAGCGCGCGCCCCTGGCCGCTGCCGCCGCCGAGCTGGACGCCGCCCTCGGCGCCCTGGACGAGGCCCGCCGCGTCGACTGCGCCGACCTGATGCGCCGGATCCACGACACCTACCTCGTGCAGAACGCGCTCGGCGAGGCGACGCCCCTGCGCGCGCTCTACGCCCCGGCCGAGCCGCCCTCCGGCGCCGGCGACTGCGCCGCCCCCAAGCTGCTCGCCGCCGCGCTCGTGCTCGGATGGCGCCCCGTCGCGCTGACGGAGTTCTGGTGGGGCCCGCCGCCGCCGTCGGGCCTGCGGCTGCACGGCGTCCACGCCCCGGCGTGTCGCGGCAAGTGCGGGCCGCTCCTGCCGTTCCTGCTGCGGGGCGTGCCCGTCGCCTGGGACGCGCCCCGCCCCGCCGCCCCGCCCGACGACGCCGGCGGGCTGCGCGTCGTCCACGAAGACCCCTGGCTGGTCGTCGTCGACAAGCCCTCCGGGCTGCTCTCCGTGCCCGGCCGCGGCGCGCACCTGCAGGACAGCGTGCTGACGCGCCTGCGCGCCCGGTTTCCGCACGCGACCGGGCCCCTGCTCGTGCACCGCCTCGACCAGGACACGTCCGGCCTGCTGCTCGCCGCGCTCGACGCCGAGACGCACGTGGCGCTTCAGCGTCTGTTCCTGGAGCACACGATCACCAAGACCTACGTGGCCTGGGTCGACGGCGAGGTCTCGGTCGACGCCGGCGAGGCGGGCGAGATCGCGCTGCCCCTGCGCGGCGATCCGGACGATCGCCCCCGACAGCTCGTCGATCCCTTGCACGGCGCGGCGGCCCTGACCGAGTGGCGCGTCGAAGCCCGGCGCGGCGAGCGCACCCGACTGTCCCTTCGGCCGCGCACGGGTCGCACGCACCAGCTGCGCGTGCACCTGGCCCACCCGGCGGGCCTGGGCGCGCCCATCGTGGGCGACCGCCTTTACGGGCGCGGCGGGCCGGAGCGCCTGATGCTCCACGCCGCCGAGCTGCGCTTCACCCACCCGCGCACGGGCGAGGCCGTGTGCGTGCGGAGCGAAGCGCCGTTCTGAAGCACCGCCCGGGGCGGCGCGGGCTCAGTCGGCCAGGCGCGCGACCGCGGGGCGGTCCTTGAAGCTCGCGCAGATGTAATCGCGGTTCATGCGCGCGATGTTCTCGATCTTGATCTCCTTGGGGCAGACGGCCTCGCACTCACCGATGTTGGTGCAGTGGCCGAAGCCCTCGGCGTTCATCCGCTCGACCATGTTGATCGCGCGGCGGTCGCGCTCGGGCTGACCCTGGGGCAGGAGCGCCAAGTGGGAGATCTTCGCGCTGGTGAACAGCGAGGCGCTGGCGTTCGGGCAGGCGGCCACGCAGGCGCCGCAGCCGATGCAGGCCGCCGCGTCCATCGCCAGGTCGGCGGCGGGCTTCGGCACGGCAATCGCGTTGCCGTCGATGGCGCTGCCGGTGTGCACGCTGACGAAACCGCCCGAGGCGATGATGCGGTCGAAGGCGCTGCGATCGACGGTGAGGTCGCGCAGGACCGGGAACGCCTTGGCGCGCCACGGCTCGAGCCAGAGCTCGTCGCCGTCCTTGAACTTGCGCATGTGGAGCTGACACACGGTGGTGCCCGACTCGGGGCCGTGGGCCACACCGCTGATCATGAAGCCGCACATGCCGCAGATGCCCTCGCGGCAGTCGTGGTCGAAGGCGATCGGGTCCTTGCCGGCGGAGATCAGGCCCTCGTTCACCACGTCGAGCATCTCGAGGAACGACATGTCCTCGCTGACGTTCGGGGCGTCGTACTTCTCGAAGCCACCTTTGTCCTGGGCGTTCTTCTGCCGCCAGACGTTGAGCGTGATGCGCATTACTTGTAGCTCCGTTGCGTGGGGTGGACGTAATCGAAGTTCAGGGACTCTTTGTGCATCACGGGGGCCTGGCCCTCGCCCTTCCACTCCCACGCCGCGGCGTAGGCGAACTTCTCGTCGTCGCGGGCGGCTTCGCCGTCCGGCGTCTGATGCTCCTCACGGAAGTGACCGCCGCAGGACTCCTCGCGATCCAGGGCGTCGCGACACATCAGCTCGCCGAGCTCCAGGAAGTCCGCCACCCGGCCGGCCTTCTCGAGCTCCTTGTTCAGCTCGTTGCCGGTGCCCGGCACGCTCAGGTTCTGCCAGAACTCCGCGCGGAGCTCGGGGATGCGGCGCAGGTTGGACTCCAGGCCGGTCTTGTTGCGGCCCATGCCGCAGTTGTCCCACATGAGCTTGCCGAGCTCGCGGTGGAAGCTGTCGGCCGTGCGCTTGCCCTTGATGGACAGGAGCTTGTTCGTCCGCTCGTTGACCCGCGCCTCGGCGGCCTTGACGGCGGCGTGATTCGCGTCGATGGGCGCGAGTTTCGTCGAGGCCAGGTAGTCGCCGATGGTGTACGGCAGGATGAAGTAGCCGTCCGCGAGGCCCTGCATGAGCGCGCTGGCGCCCAGGCGGTTGGCGCCGTGGTCGCTGAAGTTCGCCTCGCCGATGGCGTACAGACCCGGGACGGTCGTCATCAGGTTGTAGTCCACCCAGAGGCCGCCCATCGTGTAGTGCACGGCGGGGTAGATGCGCATCGGGACTTTGTAGGGGTCCTCGCCCGTGATGCGCTCGTACATCTGGAACAGGTTGCCGTAGCGCTCGGCCACGGTGTTCGCGCCCAAACGCTTGATCGCGTCGGCGAAGTCCAGGTAGACGCCGAGGCCGCCGGGGCCCACGCCGCGGCCTTCGTCACACACGGCCTTGGCGGCGCGGCTGGCGACGTCGCGGGGCACGAGGTTGCCGAAGCTGGGGTAGCGGCGCTCGAGGTAGTAGTCGCGCTCGGCCACCGGGATGTCGCCCGGGGCGCGCTTGTCGCCGGCCTTCAGGGGCACCCACACCCGGCCGTCGTTGCGCAGCGACTCGGACATCAGCGTGAGCTTGCTCTGGTAGTCGCCGCTGACGGGGATGCACGTCGGGTGGATCTGCGTGTAGCAGGGGTTGCCGAAGAGCGCGCCGTGTTTGTGCGCCCGCCAGACCGCCGTGGCATTGCTGCCCTTGGCGTTCGTGGAGAGGAAGAACACGTTGCCGTAGCCGCCGGTGCCGAGCACCACGGCGTCCGCCAGGTGGGTCTCGACCTTGCCGCTGACCAGGTCGCGCGTGACGATGCCGCGGGCGACACCGTCGACGATGACCAGGTCGAGCATCTCGCTCCGCGAGTGCATCTCGACCTTGCCGAGGCCGATCTGGCGCTCGAGGGCCTGGTAGGCGCCGATCAGCAACTGCTGGCCGGTCTGGCCGCGGGCGTAGAACGTGCGGCTGACCTGGGCGCCGCCGAAGGACCGGTTGGCCAGCACACCGCCGTACTCACGCGCGAAGGGCACGCCCTGCGCGACGCACTGGTCGATGATGTTCACGCTGACCTGGGCCAGACGATAGACGTTGGCCTCGCGGGCGCGGTAGTCGCCGCCCTTCACCGTGTCGTAGAAGAGGCGATAGATGCTGTCGCCGTCGTTCTGGTAGTTCTTGGCGGCGTTGATGCCGCCCTGGGCCGCGATGGAGTGGGCGCGTCGCGGGGAGTCCTGGAAGCAGAACGCCTTCACGTTGTAGCCGAGCTCGGCCAGGGTGGCCGCCGCCGCGCCGCCGGCGAGGCCGGTGCCCACGACGATGACCGTGAACTTGCGCTTGTTGGCGGGGTTGACCAGCTTCATCTTGAAGCGGTGGCTGTCCCACTTCTGCTCGATGGGGCCTTCGGGGATCCGTGCGTCGAGTTTCATGTCCGGGGCCCTTTCTTACTTGACCGCGCCGAGGAGGATGGCCACCGGCATGGAGCTGAAGCCGAGGGCAATCAGCGCACCGAAGACCTTGGCACCCGTGCGAATGCGCGGCATGTAGCCGGGGTGATTGAGGCCGAGCGTCTGAAAGAGGCTGTACAGGCCGTGGTACAGGTGCATGCCCAGGGCGATCATCGCGAAGACGTACACGCCGACGAGCGCCGGGTTCTGGAAGCTGGCGACCATGTTCCCGTAGACGTTGTCGTGGCTGAACGTGCCCGCGATGGGCGACGCCACGCCCACCGTCAGGTGCAGCAGGTGGTAGATCACGTAGAAGAGCAGCGAGATGCCACCCCAGAACATGTTGCGGGACGGCACGGACGCCTGGATGTCCTTGCGCATCTTGTACTGCACCGGGCGCGCCTCGTTGCTCAGGCGCTTGAGCGTGGCGGCCGCCCAGACGTGCAGCACCAGCGAGAGGCCCACGACGATGCGCGTGCCCCAGAGCAGCGCCGGCGTGTTCTTCAGGAAGGCGGCGTAGGCGTTCAGCTTGACTCCGCCGTCCCCGGCGAAGACCTGGAGGTTGCCGACCATGTGGCCGACGACGAAGCCGAACATCACGAAACCGGTGACCGCCATGATCGCCTTCTTGCCGAGCGAGCTCGATACGAAGCGACCCAAAGGTCCACAGTCACAGGCGGGAGAGGCAGCGGAAGACATCGGTCGACCCCCACGGGTAGTACGTTCGGGCGCAAATTACGCGCAGCGGCACTGGAATCAACCTATTTGATGCGGATGAGGCCCGCGGGATGCGGTGGGTCAGGCGGGGGGGCGACGCGAACGGGGCGGGGGGCGGCGACGCCGGGGTTCAGGGCGCCGCGACGGGGAAGCCGTTCACGACGGCGGGCGTGGACGCGAAGGTCAGGCAAAGCGAGTAGGCGTCCGGGGCGTTGTTCCCATCGGTGTCCAGGTCGGCATGCAGGAAGAACGGGATGAGACCCGCGATCTCTGCGGGCACGACGACCAGGGCGGCGTCGAGGTCTTCCTGGCTGATCTGCCCGGCGATGGTGCCGTTTCCGATCGTCAGACCGGAGTTCGCGTCGACGGAGATGTCGCCCGTGATGCTCGCCTGGGTGAGCTGCAGCACCACGTTGATGCCCTGCACGGGCAGCGTGAGCACGAAGTTGCCCGGGCCGGCCTGCAGGTGGCCGCCGTTGGCGTCCGCCGGGTTGAACAGGATGAGCGGGTTGCCGTCGGCGTCGAGGGCGGCCGGGCTGACGTCGTAGGCGTTGCCGTTGGCGCTGCCCGTCAGCACCGCGATGGCGAAGCGTCCGTCCGTCGCGCCGGCGGGCAGACCGATGGAGACGGGCAGCAGGTTCAGGCTGCCGTCGTCCACGGCCGTCTGGAGCTGGCCGTTGGCGATGGGCCCGATGCCCGCGAAGGCGTTGTCGGGCTGGTTGTCGCCGGTGTAGTCGGGGCAGGTCGCCTCGCCCGCGTTGGCGATGGCCGCCGACACGATCCGGCTGTAGGCGTAGTCGTTGTTGGGCACCGGGGGCGGGGGCTCGATGCCGCCCTGACCGCCCTGGCCGCCGACCGGGATCTCGCCGCCGCTGCCGCCGGCCGGGATCGCGCCGCCACCACCGCCGCCCACGGGGATCTCGCCGCCGCTGCCGCCGGCCGGGG
>CAINDO010000019.1 GCA_903847385.1 uncultured Myxococcales bacterium | reverse complement strand
GGCCAGCGGCGGCGACACCGGCGGCAACACCGGCAGCGGCGGCGAGACCGGCGGCAGCACCGAACCCGCGGGCGGCCGCGACGGCGGCGGCCCCGAGGCCGACGCCACCACCCCCGACGGCGGCACGCGGAACATCTCGAGCGGCGGCGACCCCTCCGCGGCGGGCTGTGGCTGCCGCACGGGCGCATCCAACGGGCGCGAGGCCGGCGCGTGGGCGCTCCTCCTGCTCCTGGCGCCCCTGGCGGCGCGGCGTCGGCGTGGCCGGGGCCGGTGAACGTCTTCGAGCACGCGTCCCCGGACACCCTGCGCGAGCGCGCGCACCCCTGGCACGGCAGCCTGACGGACCCGAGTCATCGGTACCGTGACCTGCGCGCACAGCCCGAGCTCATCCGCACCGCGCTCGAGGACTTCGTGCCCTTCGCCGCGTGGCCGGCCACGGAGCGTTTCTACACGCTCCTGGCCTGGCTCAACGGCCCGGACTCGGTCTTCGAGACCAACGACTGCGCCTTCGAGGGCGCCAGCGAACACGCCGGCGGGCCCTTCGAGGCGCGCCTGTGTTGCTCGGGCCGGGTCATGCTCCTGTTCCGCGATCTGAAGTCCAACACACGCGCCGGGCGGGTCGAGGCCCTGACCCAGCGTGTGGCACGGGGTCTGTCCGTCACGGACCCGACCTTCGCCCAGGGCGCGGTGGGCGCCACCAAGGTGCCCGTGCGCTTCACGGCGCTCCCAGGCCCCGCTGCGCGGCAGTCCGGTCAGCAGCTCATGCTCTCGTTCTGGGCCTTCGGGGACGACGAGGCCGAGACGATGGCCAACCTGGATCGTCTGTTCCGGGGCCTCGCCAGCGTGCTCGGCGCCGCCTCGGCCTCCATCGCCGCCGGGCGCTGAGGGCCCGACCCCGCGCGAGATCAAGCCGGCCGCCGCGCGCCTATCGACGCCGCCGCCCGGGGACTACCCTGTCGCGCGTCCGACCGCCACGGGTCGCCGCACGGGAGTCCAGCATGTATCGCATCGTTCGCCGCCAGGCCTTCTCTGAGACGACGTTTCTGTGGGACGTATCGGCGCCGGACGTCGCCCGGGCCGCCCAGCCCGGCCAGTTCGTGATGGTGCGCCTGCGCGAGGGCGGCGAGCGCATCCCGCTCACCATCGCCGACTTCGACCGCGCGGCGGGCACGATCACCCTGGTCGTGCAGGCGGCGGGGCGCACCACGCGCGAGATGATGTCGGCCTACGCCGAGGGCGACACGTTCCTGGACTTCGCCGGGCCCCTGGGGCTGCCCCAACACATCGAAAAACTCGGGCACGTCGTGCTCGTGGGCGGCGGCCTGGGCGTGGCGCCGGTGTTCCCCCAGTTGCGGGCGTTCCGCGAGGCGGGCAACCGCGTGACGGCGGTGCTCGGCTTCCGGCGCGGCGACCTCGTGTTCTGGGAGGAGAAGTTCCGCGCCGAGGCCGACCAGGTGATCCTGTGCACCGAGGATGGCAGCCGCGGCCGCGCCGGCCGCGTGACGGACGCGCTGACCGACCTGTGCGCCGCGGACGCCCCCGACCGCCCCGACCTCGTCGTCGCCATCGGGCCGCTGGTGATGATGCAGGCCTGTGTCGCGGTCACGCGCCCCGCGGCCGTGCGCACGATGGTCAGCGTGAACACCATCATGGTCGATGGCACGGGTATGTGCGGCTCCTGCCGGGTGACCGTCTCCGGCAAGGTCCGCTTCGCCTGTGTCGATGGCCCCGACTTCGACGGCCACCAGGTCGACTTCGACGAGCTGCTCGCCCGGCAGGGGCGGTTCCGCGCCGAAGAGGCCGCCGCGTCGACCGACTACGCGCACGTGTGTCGCGTGGAACAGACTCTGTTCGAAGAGGGCCGCACGAACTACAAGAAGCTGCGCGAGCTCGCGCCGCTTCAGACGCGCATGCCCGAGCGCGATCCCGCCGAGCGGGTGCGGCACTTCGAAGAGGTCAACCTGGGCTACACGCTGCGCGACGCCGTGGCCGAGGCCGAGCGCTGCATTCAGTGCGCGCGCCCGACCTGTGTGGCCGGCTGCCCCGTGTCCATCGACATCCCGGGGTTCATCCGCCAGGTGCTCGTGCGCGATCTGGACGCCGCCCTGGCGGTGATTCATCAGGCGAGCCCGTTCCCCTCGATCTGCGGGCGCGTGTGTCCCCAGGAGTCGCAGTGCGAGGCGCAGTGCATCGTGGGCAAGAAGCTCGAGCCCGTGGGCATCGGCCGCCTGGAGCGCTACGTGGGCGACCATGCCCGGGCCGCCGCCGTGTCCCCGCGCCCGGCAGAGCAGCCCGCGCTCGGCCGCGTGGCCATCGTGGGCTCCGGGCCCGCGGGGTTGGCGGCCGCCGCGGAGCTCGCCGGCCTGGGCGCGGACGTGACCGTGTTCGAGGCGCTCCATGTCATCGGCGGCGTGCTGCAGTATGGCATCCCGGCCTTCCGGCTGCCCCGAGACATCATCGACCGCGAGGTCTCGCGCCTGCGTGCGATGGGTGTCCGCTTCGAGACGAACAAGATCATCGGCCGCACGCTCACGGTCGCCCAGCTCCAGGGCGAGGCCGGCTTCGACGCGGTTTTCCTGGGCGTGGGCGCCGGCGCGCCGAGTTTCCTGGGTCTGCCCGGGGAGTCGGCGGGGCAGGTGTATTCGGCCAACGAGTTCCTCACGCGGGTGAATCTCATGGGCGGCGATGTGTTCCCTCTGGCCGACACGCCCGTGGGCGTGGGTCAGAGCGTGGTGGTGCTCGGCGCCGGCAACACGGCCATGGACTGCCTGCGCGTGGCCCGGCGGCTGGGCGTGCAAACGGTGCGGTGTGTGTACCGGCGCTCCGAGGCCGAGGCGCCGGCCCGCGTCGAGGAGATGCGCCACGCGCGCGAGGAGGGCGTGGAGTTCCTGTTCCTGCACGCCCCGGTGGAGATTCGCGTCGACGCCGCCGGGCGCGTGTCGGGCATCGTGCTCGACGAGATGCAGCTCACGGAGCCGGACGCGAGCGGGCGGCGCAAACCCGTGCCCACGGGCGCGCGGCGCACGCTGGACTGTGACACCGTGATCTACGCGCTCGGCACGCAGCCCAACCCCATCGTCACGCAGTCCACGCCCGGGCTCGCGCTGGACAAGCGCGGCAACGTCGTCGCCGATCCGGAGACCCAGGCCACATCGCTGCCCGGTGTATTCGCCGGCGGAGACATCGTCACGGGCGGCGCGACCGTCATCCTGGCCATGGGCGCGGGTCGGCGCGCGGCGGCGGCCATCTCGGCGTTCCTGCGGGACCGGGTCTCGGCGTCGCAAGCGGCGGTCGAGCCCGCGCCGGCGGGCGCGCTTTGTCCCAAGTGTCACCAAACCGTCGATGACACCGAGCCCTACATCTGTTGCGCGGGGGCGGTCCTGCAGTGGCAGTGTCGGGACTGTGCGCGGGTGGCCGAGGGCTTCGCGTTCCCGCATGGTCAGTGCCCGGCCTGCGGGGGCGTGCTGGAGCCCCGCGAGCCCGGGGCCGTCCAGTCCACGGCGGCGCTCGAGGCCGTGCGCACCGCCTTCGAGATCGAGCTCGGCGGGCGGGCGTTCTATCGGCGCGCCGCGGAGGAGGCCACCGCGCCCGTGATGAAGTCGCTCTTCGGGCGGCTGGCCACGATGGAGGCGGAACACATGGAGACACTCTCGCGCCGCTACCACGTGGAGCCGCCCCCCGAGGACGCGCCGTTCTTCCTCGACCGGGCGGCGCTGTACGCCGGCATCGAGCACGACCCCACCGACCCGGTGAATCTGTTCCGGGTGGCCATCGCCTTCGAGCGACGGGCGCTCCAGTTCTTCGCCAAGGCCGCCGCGGACACGGTGTTCGACCCGGACCACCCGGAGCGCGCCGTCGAAGCCGCGCTCTACCGCGAGCTCGCCGCCGAGGAGTCCGAACACGTGGCGCTGCTGGAGACGGAGCTGCGGCGCTTCCAGGCGGACCTGCCGGGGCTGCTGGCGACCTGAGGGGGGGGCGCCGACGGCCACGCGCGGCCGGGGGCCGTCGAATTCGTGCCCGAAGAATCCGAGACCCCTTGCGGGGAATCTTTCCATTGGCAAGTCTGCGGCCTCCCCCCACACGACGGAGTCACGGACATGGCCCAGCACGACGGTCGATTCATCTGGCGCGAGCAGATCTCCACGGATGTCGAGCGCTCCAAGGCGTTCTACGGCGAGCTCTTCAACTGGACGTTCAAGGTCATGCCCATGCCGGGCATGGACTACCTCGTCATCGAGGCGGCGGGCAAAGGCATCGGCGGCCTGATGGCGCCGCCCCCGGGCGCGCCCCCGATGTCGTTCTGGGGCACGTATCTCTCCGTGCCGGACGTGGACGCGGCGACGGCCAAGGCCACGGAGCTCGGCGGTGCGGTGCACGTGCCCCCGACGGACATCCCGACCGTGGGCCGCTTCTCGTTCGTGGCCGACCCGCAGGGCGCGGTGCTCTACCTGATGACGCCCGAGGGTCCGGACGAGGCCCCGCCGACCGATCGCCCGGCGCCCTTCACGTTCTGCTGGGAGACGCTGAACACCAACGCCCCCGAGGCCGCCGCGGCGTTCTACACGCAGGTCGCCCCCTGGACGTCCGGCAGCTTCAACGGCATGACCACCCTGAGCGCGAACGGTTGCGCGGTCGCCGACGTTCAGGCGGCGCCCCCGGGCGTGCCCCCGCACTGGCTGCTGTTCGTGGCCGTGCCCTCGCTCGCCGACCGACGCGACGCCGCCGCGCGCCTGGGCGCGACGGTGATCATGGGTGAGATCGCCGTGCCCGGCGTGGGCAAGATCGGCGTGATCCAGGACCCCGTGGGCGCCTACCTGGGGCTCTTCGAGCCGGACATGGGTTGATGCTGCGCATGGCCTCGGCGGTTGCACCCGTGCGACGCTGCCGACCATGCGAAACGGACTCTTCTACTCGGCCCTGACCCTGACCCTGGCCCTCCTGGCGAGCTGCGACGACGCCGCCGAGCCCGTCGCCGACGTCGAGGGCGAAACGCAAGACGCGGGCGCCGCGGGCGCGGGCGGCTCGGCCGGTCAGGGCGGCTCGGGTGGCACGGCCGGCGCCGGCGGTTTCCCCTGCGCCGCCCCGCCCGAGGACGTGAGCGCCTCGCCGCGCGCGGACGAGCGCATCGAGACGCTGGCGCTCTCCTTGAGCCCGGGCCTGGTCGCCCGGCAGGAGGACTACGACCGCATCGCGCGGGACGTGGCCGCCATCGAGGCGCTGGACGCCTCGCTGCGGGAGATCCCGGTGTACTTCGCCAACGCCGGCTTCGGGCGGGTGGTCTGGGTGAGCCTGTCGACCCCCGACCTGCCGACCACGGGCCCGGACGCCGCGGCGTGGGAATGCCTGAACACGGCGATGGGGGTCGAGTCCGTCGAGCCCGACACCTGGCTGGGCGAGGGGCCGGGCGTGTGGAGCGGGACGCTGACGTTCCGCGGGCTGTTCCGGGCCGAGGTCCTCGCCGAGGTCTACGCGGCGCTGCCCTTCGTGCGCCGCGCGGGCGCCTACGTGCCCGGCGGCGGTGACGGTCCGACCATCTGCCTCACGCCCGGCGCGTCCGACTGGCGCTACTTCTTCGACCGTGCCGACGGCGACTGCGAGGCCGGGTGCGGCTCCCATCAGATCACCGGCTTCAGCGTGTCGATAGGGGGCGAGGTCACGCCGCTCGGCGTCTGGATCGCGCCGACCCAGGACAGCGAGCCCTGGCCGGAGGGCCTCTACGAGGAGCTGCGCGCCGCGGGCTGCTTCGACTGAGACCCCGCCCGAGATCACCTTGCGTCGGCCGCGGCTTCCGGCGATGAAGGGCGCGCATGCGCCTCGCCGGAGACCTCTTCTTTCTGCTGCCCGCCGCCCTCGTGGGGGGGCTGTTGCTGCTGGCCACCGCGGTGCCGCGCTTCGCCGCCGAGCCCGGTCTGCACGTGCCCCTGTACGCCGCCGCGGCCGTGTTCGCCCTCTGGCACGGATTTCTCGCGCTCGGCCACCGCACGGGCCGCCGCCCGCTCTCGGTGGGCTTCCTGGCGCGCCCGCAGCACTACGTGCAGATCGCCTGCCACCTGTGCATCTACGGGTACTGGGGCACGGCCTGGCCCGAGGTCGCCGCGCACGCGCCGCACATCGCCTCGCAGATCGCGTTCCTGTACCTGCTGGACATGGGCTTCGCGCTCACCCGGCACCGCGCGTTTACCTTCACCTTCGGGCCGTTCCCCATCGTGTTCAGCACCAACCTGTTCCTGTGGTTCACGGACGCAAACTACGGCTGGCAGTACGCGATGCTGCTCGTGGGCTACCTGGGCAAGACATTCCTGAAATGGCCGCGCCGCGGCGCGGCTGAGGACGGGCCGACGGGCGGGCACATCTTCAACCCGTCGGCCCTGGGGCTGGCGCTGCTCTCGCTCGTGCTCATCGCCACGCAGCGCACGGACCTGACCTGGGGCCATCACATCGCCTCGATGATGGAGCGCCCGCCGCAGCCGCATCTGTGGATCTTCCTGGTGGGGCTCGTGGTGCAGCTCGCGTTCGCGCCGGTGCTGATCACGATGTCCGCGGCGCTGACCACGGTGCTCGGCGGCTTCGCGGTGCACGCCCTCACGGACCGCTGGCTGTTCGTGGACACGGCCATCCCCGTGAACGTGTACCTGGGCATGACGCTGCTGGTCACCGACCCCTCGACCTCGCCGCGCACGGCCTGGGGCAAGGTGCTCTTCGGCGCGAGCTACGGTCTGTCGGTGCTGGGTCTGTACCCAGCGCTGGAGGCCCTCGGCGCCGCACAGAACCCGGCCGCGCCCATTCCGCTGGCCTACTTCGACAAGCTGCTGCAGGTGCCGCTGCTCAACCTGCTCGTGCCGCTTTTCGACCGGGCGGGGCGGCGGCTGACGCGGGTCTCGGCCTGGCCCTCGTCCTGGAACGACCGCCGCCGCAACGCCCTGCACGTGGCGCTCTGGGCCGGCGTGTTCGCCGCGATCCACCCCTGGTTGAGCGACCACCCGGGGCGCGATCCGGCGCTCTGGGTGCGCCTTTGCGAGACGCGCGGCGGCGCGTTCTGCCGCGAGGTGGCCACGGGGCACGACCTGGCGTGTTTCGAGCAGGACGCCCTGCCGCGCTGCGCGCAGTTGGCCGGGATGTACCGCCGCGGCGACCGCATCGAGCGCAACGACGCGCTCGCCGGCAAACTGTACGCGCGGGCCTGTGAGCGCGGCTTCGCGCCGGGCTGCACGGGGCTGGCCGAGATGCTGCTGGCGGGCGGCCAGGGCGTGCCGCAGAACCCCGGGCAGGCGCTGGCGCTGTTCGAGCGCGGCTGCCGTGGGGACGACGCCGCGGCCTGTCTCGGCCTCGCCACGCTGCTCAGCGACGGCGTGTCCCTGCCACCGGACCATCAAGCGGCGCGCGGGGCGCGGGCGCGGGCCTGCGCGCTGGGTCTCGCCGAGGCGTGTCGACCATGACCGACCTGCTCCGCGACTACCACCTGCACCTGGGCGGGCTGGCGCTCGTCGTGTTCGCCGTGGCGCTGGCGGCGCGCAAGGGCGGCAAGCTGCATCGCCGCGCGGGCAAGGCCGGGCTCGTGGCGGTCGCCGTCGCGCTGGCGGCCGCGCTGGGCCTCGCGATGACGAGCGACGCGAACCTCGGCGTGCGCACGGGCATCTTGGGCCTCGGCGCCGTCGAGTGTCTGGTGTTCGGCATGCGCATCCTGGCCTGGCGCAAGGCCGAGGACGTCCTGCCCCGCGACCGCGCCCTGACCTTCGCCACCGGCGCCGCGGGCGTGGCGGCGCTCGTGTTCGGCCTGTCGCCGGCGGGCACGATCACCACCGCCGGCGCCGGCTTCGTGGCGCTCACCACGGCGATCTCGCACCGGCGTCAGCAGCGCGACCCGCCGCGGGGCCGCATGCGCGTGGCCGCCCACCGGGCCGGTCTGCACGCCGCGGGGCTGTTCACCGTGTTCGTGTTTGCGAGCGTCGGCGCGTTCGGCTGACGCGTTCGAAACGCTCAGTCGGCCTTGCCGATCGTCTTCTGCCAGGTCGGGCGCGCCGAGATGCGCTGCCACCAGCGGTTCACGTTCGGGCGCTCCGTGATGATCTCGCCCATGCCCGTCGCAAAGGCGTACTCCAGGTAGGGCAGGTAGCAGATGTCGGCGAGCGAGAAGCCGCCGGCCAGGTACTCGCAGTCGGCGAGGGCCTTCTCCAGCACGTCCAGCACGCGGGCGCCGCCGGCCTTGCCCTCCGCCACGATGGCCGGGTCCACGGCCTCGCCGCGCATGGGCGCGAACATCACGTGCATCACGGCCTTCATCACGGGGCCGCTGAAGTTGCCCTGCTCCACGCTGATCCACTGGTCCATCAGGGCGCGCTCGCGCACGTTCGAGGGCGTGAGCGCCGGACCGCTCAGGCGGGCGTCCAGGTAGCGGATGATGGCGCGGGACTCGTACAGGCCGAAGTCGTCGTCCTCGAGCACGGGCACCACGCCGAAGGGCTGGCGGGCCAGGTGGGCGGGCTGCTTCTGCTCGTTCTTCGCGAAGTCGATGAAGACGAACTCGGCGGTGTGGCCTTTCTCGGCCAGGGTGCACAGGACCTTGCGGGTGCAGGTGCTCAGGGGGTGTCCGTACAGCTTCATGGCGGGCGCGCTTTCGAAATCGGAGGTCTGCGTGTCGGATTCTGCGGTCTGGGCCGCAACCCGCGCGCACTCTACGGGTTTCCGGTGCGCGAGGAATGCGGGAAATCGGAGGTGTGATGAGCGTTCGGCGTCGTTTTCGAGGCGGGTGCGTGGCCCTTTTCGGGGCTTGGGTGATCCTGGCGGGCTGCGGTGCGAGTGCGTCCGGCGATGCGGAGACGGACGCCGGCGCCGGCGTCGGCGGTGGCGGCGCCGGTGGTGGTGCCGGCGGTCTCGCGACGGGCGGGACGACGGGCGCCGACGTGGGCGCGAGCGGCGCTTCGGGGCTGCTCATGGGCGGCTTGCCGGCGGACGCCGGGCCCGGGGCGGACGCCAGCGGCGGCACGGCCCCCGACGCCGGCGAACCCCCACGCTGCGGCGGCGAGGTCGGCCCCGACCCCGGCGACCCCCTGACCATCCACACGACCGAGGGTCCGGCGACGGGTCGCCGCGCGGACGGCGCGCTCTCCTGGCTCGGCCTGCCCTTCGCCGCCCCGCCGGTGGACGCGCTGCGCTTCGCCCCGCCGGCCCCGCCCGCCTGCCGGGACGCGCTGTTCGTCGCGCAGACCTTCGCCCCCAAGTGCGTGCAGGTCTCCCGCGAGTGCGCCACCGGCACGGGCGGCGCCGACTGCGCCGTCGAGGGTCAGGAAGACTGCCTGTACCTGAACGTGTGGCGGCCCGAGGGCGCCGCCGGCGACGCGCGCCCGCGACCCGTGCTGTTCTTCATCCACGGCGGCGGCAACGCCATCGGCTCGACGTCCGAAGAGACCGCCCCCGGCGCCGTCACCTACGACGGCGCCGCCCTGGCCACGCTCACGGACGCCCTGGTCGTGACCGCGGCCTACCGACTCGGACCCTTCGGCTTCGCCGCCCACCGGGATCTGTCGCTCCCGGAGAACGGCGGACAGTCGGGCAACTACGGCATCCTGGACCAGATCGCCGCGCTCCAGTGGGTCCACGACAACGCCGCCGCGCTCGAGGCCGACGCCGGCCGCGTGATGATCTTCGGCGAGTCCGCCGGCGCCGTGAACGTGTGCATGCTGCTCGCCTCGCCGCTCGCCGCGGGTCTGTTCGGCGCCGCACTGATGGAGAGCGGCGGCTGCCCGGCCTACCTGCCCGCGCCCGTCGAGGGGACGACGTCCCAGGCCATCGCCGCCGTGGGCTGCGCCGATGCCCCGGAGGGTGAGGTCGCCTGCCTGCGGGCCAAACCCGCCGCGGACATCCTGCGCGCGCTGCCCCCCGAGGTCGTCGTCGCCGGCCGCGGCGCGACCTTCTACCAGCCCCACGTGGACGGCCACGTGCTGCCCGAGGCGCCGCTCGAGGCCTTCGCCGGGGGCCGCGCCAACGCCGTGCCCACGCTGATCGGCAGCAACGCGGACGAGACGGCCGCCTCGCTGCCGCCCATCCCCAACGACGCCGCCTACGAGGCCGCCGTCACCGCGCTCGTGGGCCCGCTGGCCCCCGCCGTGCTCGAACAGTACCCCGTGTCGCGCTTCGAGTCCCCGTGGGAGGCCATGATGCGCGTGACCACCGACGCCAAGTTCGTGTGTCCCACGCGCGGCGCCCTGCGTGCCCTGGCCGCCGCGCCGAACCCGCCGACGTTGTTCCGCTACTTCTACACGCACCGCCTCGACAACCTGCCGCGGCGCCAGCCCTACGCGCAGCACGGCATCGAGCTGCTCTTCGTGTTCCAGCACCTGATGGTCGCCGGCTACCGCCCCAGCGCGGACGAGACGGCCCTCGCCGCCTTCATGGGCTCGGCCTGGGGCGCGCTCGCGGCCACGGGCGACCCGACGCCCCCGGGCGGCCCGACCTGGCCGCCCTTCACCGCCGACGGCGACGAACACATGGTGCTGGAAGGCGGCACCATCGCCCCCGGCGCCGGCGTGCGGACCGAGGACTGCGACTTCTGGGATTCGCTGCTGTAGGGCGGGCCGGCGAGCCTACGCCACCGGCGCCCGCGGGGCCCGGCCCTTCCAGAGCGCGCCCAGCGGCAGCGCGACGGCGTCGAATGGTTCGACGCGTACGGCGGCGTCATCGCGCCAGGTGCCGAGCCAGACCCACAGACCGCGCTCGAGACGGTAGGCCTCCAGCGTCCGGAGCTCGGGATCGACGAGCCACGCGTGGGCGACGCCGCAGCGCGCGTAGTAGGGCATCTTGAGCGACCGGTCGGTCGCCGCCGTGCGGGGCGAGAGGATCTCGCACACCCAGTCCGGGACCACCGTGAACTGGGCGTCCTCGGGCACGACCGGAAGGGTGGACTCGCGCCACCCCGCCAGATCGGGCACCACCGGGTCGAAGTCCGGGTCCACGTCCAGGCTGAGCTCGGGCTCGAGTTCGATGTGCCAGCCGCCGGGGCCGTTGATGCCGAAGCCGAAGGGCCCGCCGAGGTGGACGCCGAGGCTCGAAGCCCCATGGACGTGGGGGGCGCGCGGTCGCGGCGACACGTGCAACTCGCCCGCGAGGATCTCGCCGGTCACGCCCTCCGGGAGCGCCTCGATGTCGGCATAGGTGGGGCGTTTCAGGGCGGTGCTCACCGCACGACGATAACGGACCGCGACCGAGGCGACAAGCGGGCGTGGTCGCGTGTCGACGGCCGGGGGCCGCCGACTCGGGGCTGGTGGTGGGACGGAGGGGCGGATGGTGAGGCGCCCGGTCGTACAAGCCTCCGGACCCCTGCAAATTGACTTGGGGGTTCGTGAAGGTGCCTCCGGACCCCTGCAAATTGATTTGGGGGTTCGCGAAGGTGCCTCCGGACCCCTGCAAATTGATTTGGGGGTTCACCACACCGCCTCGGGACCGGCCGAAATTGATTTGGGGGTTCGCGAAGGCGCCTCCGGACCCCTGCAAATTGATTTGGGGGTTCGCGAAGGCGCCTCCGGACCCCTGCAAATTGACTTGGGGGTTCGCGAAGGCGCCTCCGGACCCCTGCAAATTGACTTGGGGGTTCGCGAAGGCGCCTCCGGACCGCCGACGCGGTGCCTGGCACTTGGTCCGGCTCTCCGCGCGGGCGAGCGGGTGTCAGGATGGTGAGCTCTCGAAGGTCGCGTCGTGCCGCCGGATCGCCTCTTCGAGCGAGGGCGCGCTCGGCAGATCGCCCACGCACTCGAGCTGCTCCTGAAAGCAACGGACCTGGAACTGCCGCGTGCCCGGAGAGTCCGCGCTGGAGACGAAGTCGACGGACACCACCACGTACCGGTCCTGACCGAGCAACTTCAGGCAACGATAACGTCGCCGCCGGGAACCGTCCTGCATCCAGACGTCGACGCTCTGCCAAATCATTCGCCCACGCTCCCATGGGCCCGCGTCCAGGCGCAAGTGCTCGCGCGGGCAGCTCAGGCGGGGGGGCGACGAGCCACGCCTCATCACCGCCTCCGCGGCGGACCACCGGTCGTCGACCGGGACACGGCCCGCTCCGAGGGCTCGCAGTGTGTCCGGTGCGGCTGGCACGAGTCCGCCGCCTCAAGTCCCCCGGCGTGACGAACGGCCGGACGCCGATGCGCGCAGAGCGTCCGCTACCCCAAGAACGACCTCGCGGATCCGAGACGCCTCGATCTCTCCGTCCAGATAGGACGGGAGTTCGAAGCGCAAGAAGTGCGCCTCGTCCCATTGAGTCTCGTCTTCGACGGAGATCGGCAGGTTGTGGAGCAGGTTGAGCTCGAGAGCGGCCCAACCGGTGTCGCCTGCCTCCGCCGCAGCGACGGTGGCATCCAACCCGTCGATGATGACTTGCCGAAAGGCACCTCCGCCGTGCATTGCCGCGGTCCGCACGTGCGCGAGCGTCGCTCGGTCGCGCTCTTCGAAGTGACCGCCGAGAAGCCGATTGCGGACGATGGCCATTTGGACCGTGATTGACCCGCGATCCTGGGAGCGGGGGCGTGCGTCGCGCACGCGCCCCACCGGTTCCGCGTTCCCCACCCTTGTGAGCCGGCCAGATGCATCACGCTCGAACGCCACCGGGGCCGGCGCCCCGAGCACGTGACAGATCGAAGGGTCGCAGTCGACGATGGTCGAGGCGTTGTACATGGCGAAGTTCGCGGGGTCATCCGAGTACTCCTGTGTCTCATCGCCTGCGAAGACACGCCAACCGCTGTCGCGCTCGTCGTCGGGCTCCTCCCGGTACATGTAACCGATGGGTTTGCCGCGCTCCGTCACCTCGCGACTGGCGATGATGTAGCCGACGTTCATCTCGGGGTTCTCGTCCGCTTCGAAGCCGCGGCCTCAGGTCGATGGCCCGGCCTGGACGATGGGCCTGGCGCACGCGTGGACCCCGTCGACGCGGAGCCCGCGCCAGGCCGTTCGCCTCGCAGGTCACCCTCGACGTGGTCCCGTGATCGGCGGCGCGTTGGACCCACGTGGGTCGTGTGTACCGCGTCGCGCCCGACCCACAGCAGAGCGCACGTGCAAAACGCGCGCGCATCGAGGGATGGGCGAGGGGTGAGGCTCGTGGGCATCGTGGGCATCGTGGGCATCGTGGATCGGGCTACGCGAGGCCGCGGCGGCCGTCAAGCGGTGTCCACGCCGCTCTCGCCCGTGACTCGACCCCGGTGGTCCATGTCGTGCTCAGGCCCGGTCTGCGTCGACCCCGCTCCGGGCCGTGTCAAGGACGCCCCCGGTTCGCGTCTGGACCGACCCGGTCACGGTTTCAGAGGATGCCGGACCGTGATCGTCGAGTCCCGGGCCGAGTCCTGCCGACCCCGGAATGTGTCAAGGAGGCGCCCGGTTCAAAGTGTCAAGGATGCGCCCGGTCGTACAATCTCGAGCAACAGTCGGCTTAGGTCGGCTGTCGACGCGCGCGCGTCGCATCGCCGCCTACCGGGCCGAGCCGCGATACCAGCCTACGTAGTTCCAGTCTTCGGTCTGAGTGCAACGGACGCTCGCCGCGATCCGACAGACCGAGTGTCCGTTCAGATACGATGTCCCCGAGGGTGCGAATACATAGCCGTCACAGGTTCCGCTCCCCTCGGGGCGACGACCCCAGGGCCCGCCGGCTTCCGGGTTCGTGTATTTCCTGCCCGGGGGATCGTAGAGCGCGCAGCCCGTGTGACAGGCATCGCCGCAGCTGTGGCTCGTCACGACGATGCGGTACGTGGTCGGACCGAAGGTCCTCGCCGTGCCACACATGTCCTTGTCGTCACACTCGCCCACGCCCTTCGGCAGGGCGACGCGGGCCGCCTCTGCGAACGTCGCCGCCGGCGCGGCCGGTTGCGCGGGTTTGCGCCCGACCTGGGCCGTGAGCCACGGCGTGCCGACGAGCTTGATCTCCGCGATCTTCTTGCGGGCTTCCGTGTCCTGGTCCTCCCAGATGCCGCCGTACGCGCCCGACCCTTGGTCGATCTTGGGTTTCGCGCCGAACACGAGGATCGGGTAGAGCCCGGCATAGGACGTGCCCGAGTCCGCCGTGGACACGCCGGTGACGGCGAAACCTCCGTCGGGCATCTTCTCGGCGATGGGCACCGCCGTGCGCTGGGGGTCCCGGAGGTCGATGACGTGGAGCGTGGCGCCCTTCGTGAACCAGAGGAGCTCCTGGGCCGAATCCCAGGCCGCCGCGTCGACCTGCCCCGGGAAGATCACTGTGTCCCCGAGCTTCAGGCCCGCCTTGCCGTAGGCGATGGCCACCTCGGCGACAGGGGCGGAGGGCGGCGCGGGCGACGCCTCGGGCGCGGCCCACACCGGGGTCGACAGGAGCGCACAACCGGTCAACACAGCGCATCGCAGCAGGCGGGTCATCGTGGGGCACCTCGAAGGAAGGGCGTGGGAGACATCGCAAGTCATGTACGACGAGGCGCCCGTCGACCGCAACGGGCGGCCGGGCCGAGCGACCGGCGCCGCGCCCCGCGTTGACGTGCGCAGACGCCCGCCCTACCCTCGCCGCGCGGACTCCTTCCGCGCCGAGAAAAGCTCCATGAATCGCCGAGACTTTCTCACCCGTGTTGGGGGCCTGGCCCTGGCCGTGCCCTCGGTCCTGTCTCTCGTCGCCTGCGGCGAGTCCGGAGGCGGTGACGCCGGCAGCGCCGGCACCCCGAGCGGCGACGCGTTCGTCGGCGAGACGACGGAGAGCGCGGGACACACGCACACGGTGACCGTCCGCTGCTCGGACGTCGACTCCGGCGAGGCCGTGACCTACGCGTCGTCGAGGGCCAGCGGACACACCCACAATGTTCCCCTGAACACCGTGCAGCTCGCGAAGCTCGCCTCGGGCGGGTCGCTGACGCTCGAGACTCGCAGCCTGCATCTGCACACCTGGGTGCTCTCGCCCCGGACCGCCTGCGCGTAGCCCGTCGCGCACACCGCGACCGCGATCCGAGCTCGACCCCCTCGGGCGCGCTCAGCAGGTCGATGGGCTCGCCCCACGCCTCCACCCGCACCCGATGGAACCCGCGCCGGTCGACCGGATCGTGCCCCAGCGCCCAGGCGGAGAGATCCGATCCGATCGGTGGGCGAAGTTCTCGGCCAGCGAAGGGAACTTTCCGCGTCGAGTGTCGGTCAGATCCACGAGGAGGTTCCATGCTCGCGAAGAACCCGTGTCTCTCCGACGCATGCCCGAAGAAGGTCCGCGACCGTCGCGTCCGCCGTCTCCGCCCGTCCCCCCATGCCCGCCGATGCCCTGGGCCACCCCGGCCTGGGCCCCGCCGGTCGCCGCATCGGCCGGGGGTCGGTCGAACCGCCTCCTCCCCCACCGCAGGCGCCGAGGCGCAGCATGACTCGCCTCTCCGGCGGGTCCTGGGAAACTTCGCCACGCCCGCGGCCTTCGTCGCCAGCGTTCTCGTGGCCTGGATGCTCTCTGCATGTGCCGAGCATCGGGGCGCGACCGACGCTCCCGCCCGACCGGCGGCGGGGACCGATGTCGGCGCGGCGGCCATCGTGTATCGAGCCGAGAGTGGGGGCGGCGCCGTCGTCTTCGTGCCCATCGGCCCCGAAGGCCCCCGCCCGGTGAGGGTGACTCCGCTGGAAGACCGCACGGGGGACGCGATTCCGACCCTCGTGGCCGTCGCGCCGGAGGGGAACGTCGGCGTGATTCAGGTCGAGGGCCCCGACGACCCGCGGGCCCTCTTCGCCGTGCGACGCGATGCGCCGCCGGGCGTGGCGCCGGCTCGGACGAGGGGGTTCGGGGCGACGAACCCGCTGGTCTCCGACGACGGACGGCAACTGGTCTACCGCGACGGCGTCAACATGTTCCGGTTGCCGGTGGAAGGGGGCCCCGTCGTGCCCCTCGGCCCCATCCCGTCACCGCGTTGGCTGAACCGCTCCATCTGGGTCGAGCCGGCGGGGCGCATCGCCTACGAAGTGGGGTCCGATGACGACATCGCACTCCACTCGGTCCGGACCGACGGGACAGACCCCCGGGAGCTGGCGGCGCAGGGCCGCGTGCAGCATGTTCTGGCCGTGTTGCCCGACGGGCGCCTCCTGGCCACGCTGACGGGCGGGGGCCTCTACGCGTTGCCGGCCGCCGGCGGGCGCCCCGTTCGCCTGACCCCGCGCGATGTGCGCGCAGACCTCGTCGGGGTCGCCGACGGCGGGCGGCGGGCGGTGGTCGTGTTGAACGACCGCACGAAGGCCGCCGGTCGGCAACTCTTCACGGTGGCCACGGACGGGTCGAACGCGGCCGCACCGATCGCCCTCAGCCGGGCTCACGAGCCGGAGTTGCAGGCGGTGACGAACGCCGACGGTAGCCGCGTGGCGTTCGTGGTTTCGCGTCCTGGACCGACGTGGGTGGTCTTCGAGGGGCCGACGGCCGGCCCGGCCCCCGCGGCGGTGAGCGCGCCTCTGCCCAACCGCCCCATCCTCGCGGGGTACGCCGAGCACGATCGCGCCCTGGTGGGCTGCGCAGGCGGCGACTGGGCGGCGGACGTCGTTCGCTTCGACCTGCCCGGCGCCGCGACCGCCCGGCCCGTGGTCCTCTTCGACCAGTCGGACTTCGCCCATCGTTGCCCCTCGCCGGACATGAGCGTCGATCCCAGTGTGGCGGTCTTCCGGGACAACTTGGCGGCGCTCTACCGGGTCGTGCCGGTGGCCGGCGGTTCGTCGTGGACGCTGCCCGTGCGAGCGGGGCTCTCGTGTCGCCTCGCGCGCGGCGGGGCGGTCTGCCTGGACACGGCGCGCCGACAGGTGCTGCGCCGGCGCGACGCGGATGGGACCGTCCACGACCTCTACACCGAGGCGGCGGGGTGGGGGTTCAATGCGGAGCTCCTCCCCGACGGAGAGACGGTTCGGGTGTGGACGAACACGGGCTCGGTGTTTTTGCCCGGCGACGGACATCGCCCGGCCGCGGCCCTGGCCCGAGACGCGCTGCGTCGGGAGACGCTCGGCTACCTGGGGGGGGCGCTCTATCAGCGCTCCGTGGGTCGGCCCGCCGACGCCCCGTCGACGGTCGAGGCCGTGCCGCTGGACGCGCCGAACGAGCTCCGACGCCTCTACTCGGGTCCGATCCGCTCGGCGTTTCTGGATCCGGACGCCCGCGGGGTGTTCGTCCTCGCCGAGGACCTCGTCTTCCTGCCGACGGACGGTGGCGCGGTCGTCACCGTCGTCCGCGGTGCCGGGGCGCTCACGGCCCTCGTCTACGACCCGGTCGGCGACCAGATCCTGGCCGTGCGGGCCTTCACCGAGGTCATCGCGGCCGCTCGGAGCGGCGCCGACGCCGGGGCGCCGCGGGTGCTGGCGGGCGGGCTCGGCGCTCGGGTCGTCCACCTGCTCCCCATCCCCGGGCGGCCGATGGCCCTCATGTCCACGTCGATCTTCGACACGGACACGTGGAAACCGCACCAGATGTACGCGATCGCCACGGACAAGCCCGGCGCCCCGCGTCCGGTCGGGCCGCCGGGCGCCTTCATCGAAAGCCCGCCCCCCGGCCGAGGACTCCGGGGCCCCGGAATCTTCTCGCCCGATGCGACCTGGGTTCTCCTCCGACGCACGGGGCACGACACGCTCCTCGCCGTCTCCGTGGACGGCGGGGATGGCGTCGCGCTCGGCGAGGCGACCCGAGCGCGCCGGACCTGGACCTCCCGCGACGGACGTTGGGTCCTCTTCGAGACGCCCGACGGCCCGGACGCGGTCGCCAGCCTCGAGCCGCCGGGGCCGGGGCGGCCGCTGCCCGGCCGCGGCGGTCGCTTCAGCACGGACGGTCTCACCGTCGCCTATCTCGGTTTGGGGGACGACCAGGGCGCAGTCTTCGCGACGGAGCCGCCGGAGTTCGTCCCGCGTCGCCTCACGCCTCCGGGCCTGGCGGCCATCGCCATCGCCGCGGTGACGCCCACGGAGGCCATCTTCCTGGTTCGGGGCGACCGCGACCGTCGCCTCTTCGCCGTGCCCCTCGATGGCACGGGGTCGCCGCGCCCGCTCACCTCGGCAGAGGATGGCGACGTGTTGTTGGTCGGGGTCCTCCGTCCGGTCGAACGGCCGGACGAGGGGGCGGCAGAGTAAGCGGAGGCGGGGAGCCCTGGCCACCGCACGGGCGATCGGCGACGCCGAGCACGATGACCCCCAGGGCGAACAGACCCGCCACCGAGGGCGAACCCGCAGGTCCGGTCAGTCGAGCGTCAGGCCCAAGGCGGCCAGGTCGGTCGCGGCGGCGGCCAGCTCGGTGCGGCCCTTGTCGGTCAGGGCGTAGATCCCGCGTTCGACCCTCTGGAACCAGCCGTAGTGGTCGTCGTGCAGGATGGTCCGGGCGCGGGGCGCCCCGGTTGCCTTGGCCAGGAGCGAGGCTTTCAGCGGCCCGGCCCAAAGCCCGGCCCCACAGCGCAGGGCATCCTGACGGTAGGCGGTCATCCGTTTGATCCCGGTGGTGCCGCCCCGGTTCGGGTCGCCGACCCGGCGGTGGAACTCCTTCAGCAAGGCATGAGCGCGAGGTGTGTTTTTGCGCGGGGCGTAGGGGGCGGGGTCGAGGTGTGGCTCGACCGTGTCTCCCGTCACGGCAAGGAGGCCGAGGCCCAAGCGGCGGCAAAGCGCGATGATGTCGCGGTATCGCAGCTTCCAGCCTCTCTCACCCGAGACGGGCACGGCGAGATAGACGTGGTCGAAAAGCGACTGCCGCGCGATGCCTTGCAGGACCAGCGTCAGAGAGAAGCTGAGCTTCATTTCGACGACAATCGGGGGGTCTTCGCCTCGGATCGCCAGGACATCGCAGGCACCGACCTCGGCCTTGACGGTATAGCCCTGGGCCTCGAGAAAGGCCTTCAGGGCGGGGTAGAGGTCCGACTCACGCATGCAGGATGGAACCATGTCGTGCAGAAGGGGCGAGCGCGGCGAGGGTCGTGCCAACGGCGATGGCCTCGAGCATGTCATGGCCGGTCGGGTCGGCGGAAGGGAGGTCCGCGATGGGCGCAGGAGACATAGGTCGAGCCACAGACAGTTGCGGCCGCGCGGCACGGCGCAGCGGCGGCCGTGTTGCCCGAAGACCTCACGGCGGCGCCATCGCGCCGGGCGAGGGCGTGTGGACGGCGGGGGCCGCCTCGGGGCCGAAGAACCGGGCCTCCAGGCGGCGCCGCAGCCGGAGCGCGGGCAGCTCGACGAACCGGTGCAGCGCGAGCGCCGCGGCGGCGAGCAGGACGAGGCGCAGCCCGAGGGGCAGGTCGCGCTGGGCGGCGAGCAAGGGCTGCTGGCACAGGTAGAGCGCGTAGCTGAGCACGCCGACGCGCACCAGAAAGGGGTGGTCGAGGAAACGCGTCGCGCGCTCGTCCGGCACGCGCAGGCAGCGCTCGAGCACGAGCGCCACGGCCAGGTTGGCCATGGAGATGCCCCAGATCTCCCGGGCGGGGGAGAGAGCGGTCAGCGGCCAGCAGAGCGCCAGCGCCGCCACCGCGACCCAGAACACCGGCCCGGTGACGAAACGCCGCCACCCCGGCCGCAGCCAGGCGGCGTCCCGGAGGAGGGCCACGCCGCATCCGGCGGCGAGGGCGTCGGCGTTGGCCTCGAAGCCGAAGAGGTAGAAGTAGGGCCAGTGGGGCGTGGACGCGGCGACGTACCGGAAGATGGGCGCCGCCACGAGGAACACCGCAGCCAGCCGCGCGCCGCCGCCGAGCCCCCAGGCCGCGAGGGCCAGGGGCCAGAACAGGTAGAACTGCTCCTCGACCGAGAGCGACCACGTGTGGGCCAGGTCCCAGGGCATGGCCACATAGTTGGACGTGTACGTGGCGGCGTGCAGAAACGCCCGCGGACCGGCGTCCGAGAGGCCGAGGGCGGCGAGCCCGCCGACGACACCGAGCAACACCAGGGCCGGGGGGGCGAGGCGCAGGAAGCGCCGGAAGAAGAAGCGACCCAGCTGAATGCGGCCGGTCCCCCGCAGCTCCCGAATCAGGAGCCCGGTGATGAGGAACCCCGAGATCACGAAGAAGACCCGCACGCCGACGCGGCCCATGTCCAGCCGCCACCAGGGGCCGTCGCCCGGGATGAGCCTGTTGATCAGCAGGTGGTCGAGGAGGACGAGCAGGATCGAGACGGCGCGGAGCCCGTCGAGGGCGCGAAGACGTTGCATGCCCTTCCAACATACGACGGGCTTACCAGAAATGTTCGAGGGAAAGCCCTGACCCGATGAGCTTTGAAATCGCTTCGATTTGCTCCGCGGGCCGGCTCGCGCACAGCATGTCCCGCTCGAGACCGCGTCCGCGCCGCTGCCGACCTTAACCGGTGACAAAAAACGTCACCCTCTCCGCAACCACTGGCGAGCGCCGGACGGCCGCGGTCGATGCGCCGTGGCCGGACCCGCATGGCGAGCGGTGCCGGGCGTTGCACACCGCGTTGGCACGGATCTCGCTAAACGGCCTCCGCACGCGGCACGTCGCCGCGCCCCCGCAGAGTTCGTGCTTCGTCGTCCCGCCCGCGCGCCGGGAGCGCCCGAAGCGTATCCACCCGTGTGTCCTCACGCGGAGGCCAGGAGTTCGTGATGCGAAGGTCGATGTGTGTTCCAGGCTGGTCTCGCAGTCTCGTGGCGGCGCTCGCGGCGGGGGGTTCACTGCTGGCCGCGGGCTGCGTGCCCGGGGATCCCGATCCGGGCGCGTCGGCGCTGGCCGTGGACGCCGCGGTCGCGCAGCCCTCGGACGCCGCGCCCGACGCCGGGCCTCCCGACGCCCGCCGGCCGG
>CAINDO010000018.1 GCA_903847385.1 uncultured Myxococcales bacterium | reverse complement strand
GGCTCCTCGGCGGCGGGCAGCGTCTCGCCGCGGCGGGCGGCGGGCAGGCTGCCGTCGGCGTCGGCGACGATGAGCGCCGGGCCCGTGGCGGTGGCGCGGGGGGCGTCGAGCCAGCGGGCGGAGGGCACGGTGGCGATGCCCACGCGGGTGCCCAGGGGCGCGGCGTCGACCACGCGCAGCGGCAGGGACACGAGCGCGGGCAGGCCCTCGGGGATCACGTAGAGCCGCGTGGCGCCGGCCAGGCGGGCGTCGAGGGGGGCGAGCGAATCGGCGGCCGTGAGGTCGACGGCGTCGAGCGTCACGCGGCCGTCGCGCACGGTGAAGACACGCCAGCCCTCGGGGAGGTGCAGGCCGGCGAGCAGGGCCTCGTCCGGGGCGAGGTGGGGCAGCTGGTCGGCGGTCTCGAGCGGGGCGGGCGCGTCGACGGCCTCCCAGGCGGCGTCGAAGGCGCGGGCGATGCCCTGCCGCTCCAGCTCGCGGGCGGCGCGCCAGGCGGGCTCCTCGGCGGCGGGCAGCGTCTCGCCGCGGCGGGCGTTGCGCTCGTACTCGGCGCGGGCGGACAGGTAGGCGCCGAGCTTCTCCTGCCACGCGGCGAGGGCGTCCGGGGGCAGGGCGTCCAGGCGGACCTGGGCGGACAGGGCATCCGCGAGCAGCGCCCGGGCGCGGTCGGCGGCCAGGAAGGCGCCCGTCGTGTCGCCCTGCGCGAGGGAGAGCGACACCAGGTCCCGCACGAGGCCGCGGCGGTCGGCCACGAAGGCGGCGCGGGAGCCCTGCAACGGCGCGCGACGCGAGACGCGGCCCAGGATGTCCAGGGCGTCGCGCCAGGTCTTCAGCGCGCCTCGAGCGTCTCCCTCGGCGGCCTGCACGCGGCCGAGGCCGTAGCGGGCCTGCCAGAGGGCGTCCGACTCGCCGCCGGCCGCGTCCTCGCGGGCCTCGCGCTCGGCGCGCTCGTAGGCGGCGCGAGCGGCCTTCCATTGGCCCGACAGGCGCAGGACTTCGGCGTCCAGCCAGGCGGCGAAGAGACGCTGGATGCCCGAGGCCGCGGGGAGCGAGGCCCGGACGGATTCGAGCGCAGCGCGGGCGCCAGGCGTGTCACCGCCGGCGTGCATCGCCCAGGCCAGGTTGAGCGTGTAGTTGACCCGCTGCGACTGCGAGCCGCCGGGCCCCAGCGCGGCGAGCGCCTGCTCGAAGAGGCGGCGGACGTCGGCATAGTCGGGGGGCAGCGCGCCGGCCAGCATCGCGCGCAGCCGGACCCAGCCCACGATGCCCAGGTAGGCCGACCAGGTGGCCGCGTCCGCGCGCCGCGCCTCGTGCCCCGGGCGCAGGCGCTCCAGCGCCTCGAGGGCCTCGGCGTGGCGGCCCTGGTCCTGGAGCAGCGGCGCCTCCATGCGGCCCATGCCGGCGGCGTCGTCGTCCAGGCCGAGCTGCCAGTGTGTCTCCGCGGCGGCGTGCAGCAGGGTCAGGGCCGGGCCGTAGCGGCCGAGCTCCGCCTCGAGCTGGCTGCGGTGGTACTGCACGCCCGCCAGGCCGGCGATGTCGTCCACCTCCCGCGCGGCGCGCTCGGCGTCGTCCAGGAGCGCGCGGGAGCCGGCGATGTCGCGTTGCCAGCGGGCGAAGAAGGCCGCGGCGCGCATGCGGCGCGAGGCCTCGCCGGGCAGGCCGGCGTCCAGGGCGAGCTGCGTGGCCACGCGCCAGTCCTCGCGCACCGCGTCCACACGGCCGAGCTGCTGGTGCAGGCGAGCGCGCTCCGGCGCGGCCCACAGGCGCGTCTCGGCGTCCAGGTCGGCCCAGGCGGTTTCCAAACGCGTCAGGGCCTCGGCGGCACGGCCGGCCTGGCGGTCCGCGGTCAGCGCGGCGACGAAGGGCAGGGTCTCGGGGGCCCGGCCCCAGCGCAGCTCGAACCCGGCCACGACGCGGCCGTCGGCGGCCTCGATCCTCAGTGTCCCCGGGCGCTCCGGCGCGGCGTCGGGCTCGGCGGGCAGGGCGGCCAGGGCTTCGGAAGCAGGTCGCCACAGGAACCCGCCCGCACGGCGCTCGGCGGCCTCGGCAGGCACCTCCAGGTGCACGGGGCCGGCGTCGAGGACGAGGCGCGCCCCCACGGGCGGCGCCGAACGCAGGCGCAGCACCGGGCCGCGTCGGGCGTCGAAGACGGGGACGGGGGCCGTCGCGCCGGGCGCGCGGCGGAGCAGGCGGGCGCCGTGCAGTTCGGCCTGAACCGCGGCCGATGCGGCGCTCGGGGCCTCCGCCGGCCCATCGCGAGGCGCGTCGCGCCCGCACCCCGCGCTGCACACGAGCGCGAGGGCGGCGAGCGACCGGAGAACCGCACGGTGGGCAGGCATGCGAGACATCGGCCGCAGCCTGCGCCGGGCGGGGCCGTCGGAGCAAGACCGGTGCGAACCCCGCTTGTGGGGGCTCGCGGGCACGCTCTACCATCGCTCGCCGGGTCCGGGGTTCGGGCGCCGGCGCTCGACCCCACACCTCGACGAAACGAGCTCGACGACATGAAGATCGCGCTGTTCGCATTTCTGGGAATCTCCGGATTCGGCCGCTGAGCAAAAGAACCGGCGCCACGAGCGCGTAGCTCTCTTCGGAGGACGCGCCGATGACCCGCCGACACACACCGAACCTCACCGCCCGTGCGAACACGTGCGGACGGGTGACAGACGTTCGCAGCGCGGGCCCGAATCGCCGGAAAGTGGCTCGCCGCAAGCGCGCGGTGGCCCGAGCCTTGTCGGGCGGCTCCGGCGCTGCTAAAAGCGCGCGTGCTCTTCGCCATCTTCTCCATCTTCGCTTCCATCTTCGGATTCACGCGCAAGGCGGGTCATGCGCCGGCGCCGGCGCCGAGTGCGGCGGATGCGGGCCTGATCGAGGCCGCGCTCCGGGGCGAGCGGGTGGCCGTCCGGCGATTGATGGAGCGACTGACGCCGGTGATCCGCGCGCGGGTCCTGCGGCTCACACGCGGCCTGCCGGGCCCCGGCGGACACGACGCGGACGACCTGGTCTCCGAGGTCTGGGCGCGCTTGCTGGAAAGCGACGCGCAGCGACTGCGGGCCTTCGACCCCGCGCGCGGGAAGACGCTCGAAGGGTTCGTGTCGCTCATCGCCGGGCAGCTGGTGATCACCGAGGCGCGCGCGGCTCGGGCCGAGAAGCGCGGCTCGGGGCGTGCCCCGGAGCCCCTGGACGCGGCGGACTCCGTGCCGGCGGCCCAAACCGATGCCGAGGGCCTGATGGCCCAGGCGGAGGGCTTCGATGCGCTCTGGGCGCACCTCGAGGGCCAGCTCTCGGACCGCGGCCGACTGGTGCTGCGGCTCGTGTACGTCGACGGCCTCACCGTGCCGGAGGCGGCGGCGGCGCTCGGGGTGACCGCGCAGGTGGTCTACAACTGGCAGTTCAAGATCCGCGGGCTCGCCGAGGCATGGCGAGCGCGCGCGGACGACCCGGGGGGCGCCGCCCTCCGGGGGGAGCGCGCAGGATGAATCCAGACACCGAGCTCGACGTGCTGATCCGTCGATCGTCGCCGCCGGCGCCGGTCGCGGACCACTGCGTCGACGCGGAGGCCCTCGACGCGGGTCTGCTCGTGAACCTGCGGGCGGGTGTGCTCACGCCCGAGGCGCAGGCGGGGGTCGAGGCGCACCTGACGACGTGCGCCTTCTGTCGCGGTCTGCTGCGGGGGCTGGCCGCGGCGCCCTCCGCCGCGCTGGACACCCGCATCGAGGCGCTCTTCCCCGGGGCGCCGCCGGCCGTGCGGCCGAGCCGCTGGTTGGCCGTGGGGGGTCTGCTGGCCGCCGCGGCCATGATCGCCGGCCTGGCGCTCCTGCTGCGCCCGAGCCCGCTCGCGCCGCCCGACTACGAGCTCAGCGCGTTCGGCGGCGCTCAGGCAGAGACGCGCTCCGAGAACGAGCCCGGCGACCGCCGGACGTTTCGTGCGCAGAGTCAGGTGCGCCTGGTCGTGCGCCCGCGGCAGGCCCTGGTCGGCCCGGCGCCGGTCGCGCGCGCCCTCGTGCAGCGGCCGGGGACGACGACCCTGTCCCCCCTGCCGGCGGCCCTGCTCAACGAGACGCCGGACGGCGCGAAGATCCTCGAGGCCGGCGGTCGCGCGCTCTTCGGCGACGCGCCCGGGGCGGCGGTCCTGGTCTTCGCCGTGGCCGCCGACGCCAGCGCGCTCGACGCCCTGGCCGGCGCGCCAGCCGACGCCGAGGCGCCGCCGGGCGTGACGCTCTTCCGCAAGTCCATCGACTATCTCCTGGAGTGACGTGATGCGAGGTCGACCGATGAGAAACTGGATGCTTCGGCTGCTGACCGTCTGGGCGGTTTCGAGCGTGCTCGTGCCCCTGGGCGCGTCCGCGCAGGCCTTCAACGCCCAGCCCGTGGCGCGCGCCTGCAAGGACAACGTGTTCTTCGTGGACGTGCCACTCTCGCTGAACAAGCCGTGGACGACCCTGCGGGTGCCCAACCTCGTCCGGGCGAGCCTGGAGGCGCTGGCCCGGGCGCGGAAGGCCACCTGGTTCTGCGACCCGACCGATCCGGTCTGCGCGCCGCCGGATCCGGTGGTCACGCTGGACTCGGTCCTGCCCCAGCGGGCCATCACCGGGCGCTCCGATGCTCACCTGCGGTTCCTCCGCTACCGCTTCTCGGCGCCGGACGGGTCGACCCTCTCCGTGGACACCGGCGCGCTGTGCGACGTCGTCGCGACGATGCGCGCGTTGTTCCTGGAGCGGGGCGTGGATCCGGAGACGCGCCTGAACATCGGGCGCGAGTGCGAGGCCATGGGGCAGAGCGCCGAGGGCCTGGCCTCGCCCGAGATGACGCTGTGGCACATGGACCACCTGGGTCTGGCGCCCGCCTACCCGGCCCCGCCCCCGGCCGCGGCGGCGCTCTACCCGGTGGACATCGCGCTGGTGGACTCCGGCGTCGACCCCCTCGTGGCCGAGCTCGCCGGCATCGAGGTGGACTACACGACGCCGCCGACCGCCGTGGGCGACGTGATCCCCCACCGCCACGGCAGCGCGATGGCGCTGCTGATGCGTCAGGCCTCGCCCGAGGCCCGGATCCGCTCCTACATCGCGCTGGACCCCAACAGCACCACCGCCATCGGCGACGTCGCCTGGGCGCTGGACCGGGCGCTCTACGACCCGGCGCGCGATCCGAGCGTGCCGCTGATCATCAACCTGAGCCTGGGCTGGCCCTCCGAGTTCGGCTACCGGGCATGGCTCCCGGGCAAGGTGAACGCCGGCGTCTATACGCCGGGCCCGGACACCTGCGGCCTCTGGGAGGATCCCGCCGGCGAGTCCGTTCGCTTCATGCTGGAGCGCGCCCGCCTGGCCGACAACAACCCCGCCCCCGTGAGTGTGTTCGCCGCCGCCGGCAATCGCAGCGAGCCGACCCTGTCGGGCGTGGCCGTGGACCCGTCGGCGCACCCGCAGAAGGACCCCTGCGCGACGAGCTACGTCGCCCCCGGCGGCGGCCTGTTCTTCCCGGCGGCCTGGGCGCTGCGCAAGTCCTGCAAGCTCACCACGGCCGGCACCACGACACCGGTGGCGCTGGCCGTCGCCGTGGGCGGCGTGGACGATCGCGGCCTGGACAGCGCGCTGTCGATGTACGGCCAGGAGGTCGCGCTGGTGGCCCCGGGCGAGCACGTCTACGCGTCCGTCGGGGTGGACCTGCCCGCGGGGCTGACGCCGACCTCGATGTTTCCCTGGTGCGACCCTGCCGTCGCGCCCCCGGACGACACCTTCGGGACGACCGAGATCACGTTGCCCATGTCGGTCTCGGGCACCTCGGCCGCGACCGCGCTCACCAGCGCGCTGGCCGCTCGCGCGCTGCGCCGTCACGCCGAGGTCAACGCGGCGCGCGTGGCCGCCGGCAAGTCCAGGCTCGTCGCGCTCGACCACAAGCGCCTGCAGCGCCTGCTCTACGTGACGGGATACAACACGGGCCGGATGGCACCCGCGGGGACGAACCTGCGTCAGCGCGAGATCCGCGCCGACCGCGTGGAGAAGGCCCTCGACTGCGTCAAGTCGCCGCAGCTCATGACCTGCCTGTCCGGCGCCGAGCCCTTCGGCGTGCTGGACCCGGCGACGGCGCCCCGCTGCGCGGTGGTGCTCGAGACCTGCGGTATGAACGACACGAGCCAGCCCGAGTGGACAGCCGTGCCTTGGGGCATGGAGCCGATCGTGTGCTCCGTCCAGGTGCCGGATCCGGCCCCCGTCGTCGAGTGCGCGGACGCCGCCTCGTGCGGTCCCTTGGGCGGAGTCGATCAGTACGCCCTGGCGGGCCTGGGCCCGCAGCCGCCGGACCCCTTCTGCCCCGAGTGCAAGTTCACGATCACGCGCCTGGACCTGGCGCCGCAGCGCGGTGACTTCGTGGCGAGCATCAACAAGGTGCTGCCCGCCGGCACGTACGCGACGAACCCGGTCCTGACGCTGACCGCGTCGGACGGCCGTGTGTTCAACGTGAGCCTGTCCAGCCTCGCCGGCGCGACGGCCTGGTCGCCCGGCGCGACGCTCTCGTTCCCCAACCTCACCGTGGGGACGGCCTCGACGGTCTCGTTGACCCGCAGTCAGTGGCTGGGGGTCAAGGGCAAGCTCACGGTGACCAAGGTGGTCCCCGGCAAGTTGCCCGCGACGGACATCTCCCCGGTGCGGATCATCGTGCCGTAGGCACCTGCGGCGGGGCGGGGCGCAGCAGCGCCTCGAGACCCTGCCGGAACTGTGGCTGTTCGCGGACCTTGGCGAAGTCGCGGTCCGTCTCGATGCGCTGCCGCAGGTCGACCTCGGGGTCGATGCGGTGGAAGGTCTCGAGCGCCTCCAGGGACGCGTCCGCGCGGCCCTCCAGCGCCTCGATGCAGGCCAGGTTGTACCAGGGCAGGGCGAAGGCCGGATCGGCCTGCGTCGCCTTGCGGTACTGGGCCAGGGCCGTCGCGCGGTCGCCGGCTTCGTAGGCCCGGAAACCCTCGGTGTTCAGGCGCCGCGCGCGGACGCGCGGGGCCTCGTCCTTCTCGCCGGGGATCGGCGTCTCCTCGAGCGGCGGCGCGGTGCCCACGGTGAGGCCGCCCTGGGCGTCCACACGCGGCGCGGCGTCCGTGGCGGGGGTGGTGGTGGGCGGCGTCGAGGCGGGCGCTGCGGACGCCGGCGCGGCCGTGGGCGGCGCGAGCGCGACGGAGAACGTGGCCG
>CAINDO010000017.1 GCA_903847385.1 uncultured Myxococcales bacterium | reverse complement strand
TCGGCAACCTGCACACGCTGAACTCGCCGTTCTTCGCAGACGAGTACTTCCCGGAGGCGGGCATCCTCGCGGCCGTGATCTTCTACTCGAACTGCAACTATTCGAAGACGCGCGACGCCATCAACAACTTCCGCCTGACCTACGAGCCGCTGCGGGACGAGATCAAGGGCTACCTCGAGTCCTATGCCGACCCTTCCGAGCTCTACGGCTTCCTCAGCCGACTGCAGACCGAGGGGAAGTCCATCTCCCCCCGTGTCCAGCAGATCCTGAACGCAGCCTTCCAGGACCAGCAGCTCAAGCGCATCGCAGCCTACGTCCGTGAGCTCGACCGCGAGGTCGACCTCATCCGCCGTTCCAAGTCGAGCTGGGCGCAGAGCGAACTGGCGAAGCTGATCATCCAGGAGATCGAGGTCATCAAGTCCCTGGCGGAGCACGAGGCCGGTGGCCTCGCCAAGTCGCGTCTCCAGCGCGTTGTGAACGAGCTGAACGACCTGATCAGCCAGTCCCTGAAGATCGAGTTCGAGGTCGCGTCGGCGGAGAAGGGTGTCCTGGAGAACCGCCTGCAGGGCGCGGGCTTCGAGAATCGCCCCACGCAGACCGGCCCCCTCTACTCCACCGACGACGAGCACATCTACTGGCCGTTCTCGGGCGAGTACTGGCGCGACGAACTCGGCTACTACCTCTACACCATCAAGTCGGAGTGCGGTCGATGATGCGCAAGAGCCTCGCACTGCGCGGCTTCCTGGCCCTTCTCTTGCTCGGCGGCGCCGAGAGCGCCTCGGCGCAGGGCACCAAGCGGCAGGTCGAAATCAAGGCCCAGGGCCAGGCCGACCTCGGGCAGGTCGACCCGAAGAAGAAGGAAGACGCGGCCAAGAAGGGCCCCGGCTTCAACATGGAGCAGGCTCGCGGCCGCAAGTCTGCCGAGGCCCAGTCCGAGGACAAGTTCCGCGAAGCGCTCGAGCTTCTTCGCAAGCTCATCGCGTCGACGCCCGACAACGACCCGGCCAAGCCCGACCTCTACGACCGCCTGTCGGAGATGTATTGGCAGCGGTCCTCGGACATCACGATCCGCGCCTTCGACAAGGAAGGCGACTGCCTCAAGAAGGCCGGCGGCAACGCCTCTGCCGAGAAGGCTTGCACCGCCGACCGCGAGAAGATGCTCGTGGCGGCGCAGAAGTACCGCGACGACGCCATCAAGGTGTACGTCGAAATCGTCAAGAACTTCCCGCAGTACCCCCGCCTCGACGGCGTCCTCTTCGCGCTCGGTTACAACTATCAGCAGAAGCAGGAGCCCGAGAAGGCGAAGAAGATCTACATCGAGCTCATCAAGCGGTACCCGAAGTCCCCGCACGTCGCCGACACGTTGACGAACGTCGGAGAGATCTACTTCGAGGCCGGTGAGGTCGATCAGGCCCTGAAGGCCTACCAGAAGGTCGTCAACAACTACAAAGACGCCGACACCTACGGCTTCGCCCTCTACAAGCTCGGCTGGTGTTTCATGAACACCGCCGACTACAAGCAGGCCCTTGCCCAGTTCCTCATGGTGATCAAGTACACCAATGAGCAGACGGGCCGCCCCGCGCCGAACCGCATCACTCTGAAGAAAGAGGCGATGCGGGACATGGTGCGCGCCTACGTGAACATCGAGGACGCGAACCCGAACCAGGCCATCCCGTTCTTCCGCAAGGCGGCTCCCGACGACTACCTGACGCTCGCCGAGAACCTTGCCGACCTCTACTCGATCACGGGTCAGTTCGATAAGTCGAACCGCCTCTACCGGGACCTCATCGGTCAGCAGCCCAACAGCTACAAGACCGTGCACTATGAGATGCAGATCGCGTTCAACACGCGAAACATGAGCCGCGACGCAACCGAGATCGTCAAGGAGGTCAAGCGCCTCGTCGACCTCTGGCGCAAGGTGCGCGACGCGAAGGACGCCGACCCGAAGAAGGTCGCGGCCGACGGCGCCAAGATCGAAGAGCTCGTCCGCAGCCTCTCCGTCCAGATGCACATCCAGTGGACGAAGACGAAGAACAACGACGACTACGCCATCTCGTACGAGCTCTATAAGGACTATGTGGAGGTGTTCCCCAACGGGCCGAACATCTACACGATCCAGTTCTACTTCGCCGAGCTCGCATTCGCCGGGCAGAAGTGGCAGGAGGCGGCCAAGGGCTACGAGGCGACGCTGAACATCAAGGCGGACGGCGAGTTCACGCCGGACGCCGCCCAGGGTCAGGTGCTCGCCTACAAGAAGCTCATCGACATCAAGCAGGACCAGGGGACCGGCAAGGTCGACGACATCGAGTCCAAGGGGGAGGGGGGCACGCCCCCGGAGAAGCCCCTGCCCGAGAGCCACGTCAAGTTCATCAAGGCCTGCGACCTCTATTCGAAGTTCGTGAAGGAGAGCGAGTACCTCGTCGACATCGAGTACGACGCGGCCCGCATCTACTACGACTTCAACCACTTCAAAGAGGCGATGCCTCGCTTCAAGAACATCTCGGAGAAGCACCCCGAGCACCGCCTCGCGGTCTTCGCCGCCAACCTCCTGCTCGACGGCTACAACCTCACGGGGGACATGGACGCCCTCGAGAAGCAGGTCGACACGTTCCTGAAGATCTACACGCCGCAGCGGGATCCCGAGTTCTACGCCCTGCTCACCAAGCTGAAGCAGCAGAGCTCCTTCAAGAAGTGCCAGGGCATCGAGCGCACCAAGGAGTGGGTCCGCGCAGCGACGTGCTTCAAGCAGTACGCGGCCAATTACCCGCAGTCGGAGTTCGTGGACAAGGCGTTCTACAACGCCGCCCTGAACTACGAGCGCGAGAAGATGCTCGAGCAGTCCATCGAGATGAAGCTGAAGATCGTCAACGACGTTCCTCAGAGCGAACTCGTCCCGAAGGCGCTCTACCAGATCGCGGGCAACCTGCACGCGCTGGCCATCTACAGCCAGGCGGCGAAGATCTACGAGGCGTATGCCGAGAAGTTCCCCAAGGAGGAGAACGCCCGCGACGCCCTGAAGAACGCGGCCGTCTTCCGCCAGGGCCTCGGCGACTACGACCAGGCCCTCGTGGACGCCGCCGCCTACATGAAGCTCATCGGCTCCAAGCCCGAGGAGGCCGCCGAGGTCTTCTTCACGATGGGCCTGACCTACGAGAAACAGGAGAAGTGGGACGAGGTCATCCGCCACTTCAACGACTACCTGAAGAAGTTCGGCAAGGCCGGCAAGATCGACCTGACGCTCGAGGCTTACGTTCACATCGGCAACGCCTACCAGAAGAAAAAGGACGAACCGTCGGCGCAGAAGGCCTTCACGACGTCGTACACCGCCTTCACCAAGCTGTCCGACGCCGAGAAGACGGCGTTGACGACGGGCCTCACGGCGGTCGCCGAGGCACGCTTCGAGATGGGTGAGGCGATTCGCCGCGAGTTCGACGCGGTGAAGCTGAAGATCCACCCGTACCAGAACGTGAAGAAGTTCATCGAGGAGATGGCCAAGGTCATCGCCAAGAAGAGCGATCTCATCTCCAAGGCGCGCGCGGTCTACCTCGAGGTGATCGAGTTCCGGTCCGCCAACTGGGCGATTGCCGCCCTGACGCGCATCGGTGAGATGTTCCAGCAGTTGGCCAACGACATCTACGACGCGCCGGCCCCGGGCTCTTTCGACGAAGAGCAGGTCGAGACGTACAAGGGCTCGATGGCCGAGCGCGCACAGCCTGTCGAAGGCAAGGCCGTCGAGGCCTACGTGACCGCCGTGAAGAAGGCGCAGGAGCTTCGGTGGTTCAACGAGTACTCGGACAAGGCGGCCAAGGAGCTCGCCCGTCTCAGCCCGAAAGAATACCGGTACGACGGCGAGGTTCGTTCCAAGCCGGAGTTCTTCGGTTCGCCGACCTTCCGCCAGCCCTACATCAGCACCCTGCCCGCCCAGGAGGAGCAGTGATGGTCCGCCGGTTGTTCCGCGCCGCGTTCACGCCGGCCCTTTCGATTTCCATGCTCGCGGCCTGTGGTGGCAGCGCCCCCAAGCCCGAATCGACGGAAGACACTCAGTCGCCGGCCAGCACCGGAGACGACACCCCACGCGCCGCGGCGCCCAAGGTGAAGCGCGCCGCCGCCGACGCCTTCAAAGAGGCCGCCGGGAGCTTCTCGGGGGGCAATCTCTCGGCCGCCGAGTCCTCGCTCAAAGAGGCCGCCGACGAGGACGGCAAGTTCGCGCTCGCCTACTTCAACCTCGGCGTGGTCGCCGAGCTGCAGGGCAAGGCAGACGAGGCGCGCGAGTGGTACAAGAAGGTCCAGACCGTTGATCCGAAGGCCGGCGACGGCCTGGTCAACCTGGCGGTCATGTATCAGGTCGAGGGCCGACGCGGTGAGGCCGAGGCCGCGTTCCAGCAGGCCATTCAGGTC
The DNA here is from genome assembly GCA_903847385.1 of uncultured Myxococcales bacterium. Taxonomy (GTDB): domain Bacteria; phylum Myxococcota_A; class Bradymonadia; order UBA7976; family UBA1532; genus CAINDO01. The sequence goes on along the minus strand of CAINDO010000017.1, from coordinate 23,469 downwards.
GAGCCCCTCAACGGCTACGCGCACCTGAACCTCGCGATGTACTCCAAGAATCGCAAGGACTACGCGGACGCCGTGAAACGGGTCCGGACCGCGTTGAAGGAGGACAGCCAGAACGTTGACGCCTACGTGGTGCTCGCCTGGACCTACTTCGACATGGGCAAGTACGAGTTGGCGAAGCTCGTATGCCTGCAGGCGCTCTCGGTCAACGAGAAGGCGCCGGCGGTGCACAACCTGCTCGGCCTCGTGAACATGCGAATGGCGGACGTGACGCGCGCCATGGCCTCGTTCGAGAAGGCCGTCGCCGCGGATCCGCGGTACTTCCCGGCCCTGATGAACATCGGGTCGATCACGTTCAACTACAAGGACTACGAGCGCAGCTTCCGCTCCTTCGACACGGCCGTTCAGGTCGAGCCGAAGAACCTGGACGCCGTGCTTTCGCGTGCCGTCGCTGCGCGCGGCATGGGCAACTACGAGGAAGCCGAGAAAGGCTATCGCGCCGTTCTCGCCGCCGATGAGAAGAACGCGGCCGCCTGGTTCAACCTGGCTGTGCTCCAGCAGGAGTTCCAGCAGAAGCTGCCCGATGCCGTGAAGTCCTACGAGAGCGCGCTGCGCTTCGAGGCGACGAATCAGGCGCTCCGCAAGGACGCATCCGAGCGGATCAAGCAGGTCCAGATTCAGATGCAGAACCTGAAGGAGGCCGAGGAGATGATGCGGCAGCAGGCGGAGGCCGACAAGAAGGCCGCCGAGCAGCAGAAGGCAAATCCGCCGCCGGCCGAGGGCTCTGCCCCGCCGCCCGCGGAAGCGCCGCCGACGCCGTGAGTTTTCTGGAACCTTTCGGCAGCGACGTTGTCTGAACGGAGCAGTGAGCTTTCAAGGCTCGCGCTCCCCGGTTATATTGCGGCCGCCGCGTACGTATCGGTCGAAAGGAGTCGTGCATGCGCTCGAAACTGATGAACCTCTTGCTTCTTGCGGGCGGTGTCGTGCTGCCCGGGTTCGCATCCGCTCAGGAAGCGGGCGCGGACACGATCGAGGACCCCAACACGCCGGGGGTCGTCTACAAGAAGGAGACGGTCTACGACTTCGAGGACGACGTGGTCGAAGGCGCGTTCATCCGGCCCGAGGGTGAATACCTCGACGCCCGTCGCGCCGCGCGCCACAGCAGCCTGATTCGCATCCGGGAGTCCTTCGTGCCCGAGATGCTGAAGTCGGCCGAGGACATCTGAGAGACCCAATGGAAACTCCCAAGGTACCGATTCAATTCGAGATCTACGACGGCGAGCAGCTGGTCCGCACCGAGGTCCTTGCCGAGGGGCAGATCAAGATCGGCAAGCTCTCGTCCTCCCACCTCCGGATCGACGATGACGACGTGTCGCGCATGCACGCGGTCATCGAAGTCGGGAGCGCGGACGACGTGGTCGTGCTCGACCTGGGCAGCACGAAGGGCACCTTCGTGAACGGCCAGCAGGTCACGCGGCAGCGCCTCCGCTCCGGCGATACGCTCACCCTCGGCCGTCACCGCGTCGTGGTGACCATCTCCGGTCAGAGTGCGAGCGCCCCGCGGCCCGATGATGCTGCCATGGCCACGGCGATGGTGCGGCCGAGTGAGCCTGCCCGCCGCCCGACCCCGACGTTCGAAGAGGACGAATCGGACTCCGACGGCTCCCGCGCCCTCGAGGTCGTCGCGATGTTCGGTGACGTCGTCATCGACATTGCCCACCTTCGGGACGAGGGGACCTTCACGATCGGCCAGTCGAACGAGGTGACGCACTTCATTCGCGGTGACCTCGTGCCCGAAGATCCGTATGTCCTCGCGGGGACGAACGGCTCGGACATGATCGTGAACGTGCCGGAGAACATCACGGGCGACGTGATGCTCGATGGGCAGGTCTACTCGCTCGACGAGCTCAAATCCGCTGGCAAGCTGGGCAAGAGCACCACGGTGGCCCGCAGCCACTCGCTGCGTCTGCCCCAAAAGGCTCGCGCCCGCCTGCACTTCGGTGACTCCACCTTCCTGGTGAATCACGTCGCCGCGGCGCGGCCGCTGCCCCCGGCGGGCCTTTTCTCCGTGTTCGATGGCCGGTTTGGCCGGTATCTCCTGGCGGCCGCTGCGCTGCACGCGCTCTTCGCTGCCGTGATCCTGAGCGTTCCCGAGGACGCCGAGCGACTCGAGCTCGACGCCTTCGACGTCCAGGAGCGGTACGTCGAGTTCATGCTCAAGCCGGAGACGGAGAAGGAAGAGAAGGTCGAAGACCTCTTCAAGGGCCTCAAGGAGGACGAGGGAGAGGCCGCGGCCAAGGCCCGCGACGAAGAAGGGAAGATGGGCAAGAAGGACTCCGACCAGAAGAATCAGCGCTGGGCCATCAAGGGCCCGCCTGATCAGAAGGAGATCCAGCTCGCCAAGGAGCGCGCCAAGATGGAGGCGCTCCGCACCGCCGATGCGGCGTTCAATCAGCTGGAAGGCGAGATGAGCGCGGTGTGGGGCAATCAGGAGCGCGCGCTCGGCGCGGACGCCGTCAGCGCCCTCGGCAACATGTTCGGCGAGAAGACCGGCGAGGCCTCCGGCTACGGTGGCTTTGGCGTCGCGGGTGCAGGTCGAGGGGGTGGCGGCTTCGCCGACGGCTCCATCGGCGTCGGCAACATCGGCACCATGGGCCGCGGGGGTGGCGAGGGTGGCTCGGGTTACGGCAAGGGCGTGACCAACTACGGGTCCCGCACGGGGAAGATCCCCAAGGTCATCCCCGGTACGCCCATCGTGAGCGGCTCGCTGGACATGGAGACCATTCGCCGGATCATTCGCCAGCATGCGGCCGAGTACAAGTACTGCTACGAGAAGCAGTTGAACGTGAAGCGCGACCTGGCTGGCAAGGTGACCGCCAAGTTCACCATCTCCGGCAACGGAAGCGTGATCGCCGCGACGGTCGAGGACTCGACGATGGGGGACCGCGAGGTCGAGAACTGCCTCGTCGACAAGATCAAGCGCTGGGTGTTCCCCGAGCCGAAGGGCGGCGGCATCGTGATCGTCAAATACCCCTTCGTCTTCAAAGCATCGGACTGAGATTCACCCGAATCTTCCCCCCGTGTTCCCGCTCTTCTCCTGCCGATCTCTTCTCCTGCCCCCGCCCCCGTCTTGACGTTGCGCACCCCCTCTGTTACCAGAACCGCCGAACCATTGGCGTCGGTGTGCACCCGGCGCGGAGGAACACGATGAAGCGTTTTTGGCTCTCGACCCTGTCGGTGCTCGCTCTTGCCTGCAATGTGGAGCGAAATCAGTCCGACAAGCTGGTGAACGATGCCGTGCGGACGTTCAAGGCGGGCGATACGGCCGGCGCCATCGTGGGGTTCAATCAGGCGGTGACGGCCGATCCGACCAACGATGCCGCCTACTACCAGCGCGGGCTGCTGAGGGCCGAGAAGGCCTCCCAGCCTGAAGAGGCGATCAAGGACTTCGAGAAGGCGGTCGAGCTCAACCCCGAGGCCGCGCTTTACCACTATCACCTCGGGAAGGTGCACGCCCGGCTGAAGCACTGGCCGCAGGCCATCAACGCCTTCAGCAAGGCCATCGAGAAGAACCCGAACCACGGCGAGACGCACTTCGAGCTCGGGGTCGCGTTGCAGTCCCAGGCGCAGTTCGACCGGGCGCAAGAAGAGTTCATCCAGGCGATCAAACTCAAGCCCCGGTTTGCCCAGCCCTATCAGGCGTTGGGCAACCTCTACGCGCGCTTCGAAAAGTACCCGCAGGCCATCCAGGTCATGAAGAACGGCATCGAGAACAACGCCGACTTCGCCGAGCTGCACCACGACCTGGGTGTCATCTACAAGAACCAGCTCCGCTATGACGACGCGATTGCGGCCTTCCAGGCGGCGATCAAGCTGAAGCCGACGTTCACGAACGCCCTGTTCAACGTGGGCATCGCGTACTTCGACAACGACAACGCCGAGCAGGCCATCCAGTTCCTCAAGCTCTACCTGGCGCGCAAGACCAACGACGAGGATCCGCTCCGCGTGCGGACCGCCGAGGACACGATCGCCAAGCTCGAGTACAAGGCCGCGCAGCCCCCGTCGGCGCCCTGAGTTCCCCCAAAAGCTCGACGATTCGTGACCGCCCGACGCCGTTGTCGGTCGGCAATCCCGGTGCTATAAGAATCGCGCCGTTTCTCCGGAAACGGCGATCGCTGTAGGCATATTCTGACTTCGTGGCGATGCCACGACCTCCTCGGACGTCCGGAAAAAGGCGACTTTGATGAACGAGCGTGTCCGCGAGCTCTTCGATGTGGTGGTCCAGGATCCCGGCAACGCGTCTGCAGCGCAGGAGCTGGAGGCCTTGCTGACGTCGGAGGAACAGTGGGGTCCTCTGGTCGACTTGTACGTCCACCTCGCGCAGAACGCGGCCGAGCCCGAGCGCGCCGCTGCGCTTCTCCGCAGCGCCGGTGAGGTCGCCGAGACGCGCCTCGGGGATGGCCGACGCGCCGTCGAGATTTACGGGGCCGCGGTTCCGGGCGATCCGGAGCCGCTCGTGCTGCTCGGCCGCATGCGGGTCATCCTGCGCCAGCTCGAGGACTGGGAGGCGTGGGTCCAGGTGGGTGAGGCGGAGGTCGAGCGTACCGAGGACACCGGTGCGCGGGCTGAGCTCATCTACGAGCTCGGTGAGGTTCTCGAGGAGAAGCTCGCCGATCAGGAACGCGCCATGGTGTGTTACCAGGCCGCCTTCCAGGCCGATCAGCGCTGCCTGCGTGCCCTGTACGCCGCGCGCCGGATCTACCGCCAGGTGGGCAACTGGGAGATGGTCGCGCAGCTCCTCGATCTGGAACTCCAGACCGTCGAGGACGCCGACCGGCAGGCCGAGATCTTCCAGGAACTCGGCAACGTCCTTTTGTACGACCTGGACCAGCGTGAGATGGCGCGGCAGTGTTTCGAGCGCTACCTCGCGTTGCGCCCCGACGACACCGAGATGCAGGCCCAGCTCGCCGAGCTCGGGGGGCCGACGGCTGCGGCCCCTGAAGGCGAGCCGGAGGCCGCCGCCGAAGCGGCGCCCGAGCTGGAGATCGCCGTCGAAGCGGCGCCCGAGCTGGAGACCGCCGTCGAAGCGGCGCCCGAGCCGGAGCCCGTGGTCGAAGCGGCGCCCGAGCCTGAGATCGCCGTCGAAGCGGCGCCCGAGCCCGAGCCCGTGGTGGAAGCGGCGCCTGAGCCGGAGCCCGTGGTCGAAGCGGCGGCCGAGCCGGAGATCGCCGTCGAAGCGGCGCCCGAGCCGGAGATCGCCGTCGAAGCGGCGCCCGAGCCGGAGATCGCCGTCGAAGCGTCGCCCGAGCCGGAGCCCGCGGTCGAAGCGGCGCCCGAGCCTGAGGCCGCGGTCGAGGCGGCCCCGGAGCCAGAGCCTGCGCCGGAACCCGTGCAGGCGCCCAAGGCGGACGTCGCGGCGCTTCAGGCACAGCTCGCCGGCGGCGACTCGGACGAGCGCCTCGCGGCCCTTGCGCAGATGGCCGCGGACGCTGGCAACGTGCCTGGGTTCGCTGACCTGTACCTCGCCGCGCTGCGTGACGCACCCGGCAGCGTGACGGTCTACGCCCGCGTCGGGCGGAAGCTGAAGGCGCCGCGCGAGGTCGCCGCTGCCATCGCGCAGGGCATCGAGGCGCTCGTGGCGGAGTTCCCCTCGGCGGCGCACGCGCTGCACGGCGAGCGGATTCTCTTCGGCACGCTTCACCTCGACGAGGGCAAGACGACCGACCTGAAGCTCCGCGAGCTCGCAAAGGTCTCCGGTGACGACGCCGGAGCGCGCGAGTGGCAGATCCAGCGCCTGGTCGAGACCGGCAAGTGGCGCAACATTCAGCAGATGCTGACGGACGCGGCCGGTGGCGACACGCCGGCGAACCGCTCCGCGGCGCTGCGCCAGATGGCCATCCTCGCCGAAGAGCGGGCGGGGGAGCCCGACAAGGCCACCGAGTTCTGGCGGCAGGTCCACCTGGCGGACAAGGCGGACCGCGAGGCCCGCAGCGCTCTCTCCCGGCTCTACAAGGCGGGGGAGAAGTGGAACGCTTATGTCGAGGTCCTGAAGCTCGAGGTCGAGGAGATCCCGGACTTCGAGCGCGACGCGAAGATCGCCGGCCTCAAGTCGCTGATCAGCGTCTACACGAAGCACCTGAACCTCGATGCGATGGTCGTCAACCTGTACAACCAGGTCCTCGGCCTCGACCCGAACGACAGCGACGCCATCGCGACGCTCGCCGAGAAGTACGAGGCGATGCGGCGCTGGCCGGACCTCGTCGCTCTGCTCCAGAAGCAGGTCGATGGCGCGACCGGCTTGACCGAGCGGGTCGAGCTGAACCTGCGGATCGCTCACCTGTACCTGGACAAGTTCCGCAACCAGGCCGAGGCCATCAAGGCCTATGAGGCGGTCCTCGGGGACGATGCGGGCAACCGCACGGCCATCGAGAACCTTCAGGACATGTACGAGAAGCGCCGCGAGTGGGAGAAGCTCGTGGCCGTGCAGCGCCAGCTCGCGGACACCGAGACCGACTCGGCCACCCGCGCGGCGAAGTACAAGGAGATCGCCGACAACGCGACGAAGAAGATCCGTCGCCCGTCGATCTCGCTCGAGCTCTGGGAGCAGGTGCTCTCGATTCAGCCTGGGGACATCGACGCCCTCCGCGCCCTCGTCGGCCTCTACGAGACCGAGAAGGTCTGGGACAAGATGGTCGAGGCCGCCAACGAGCTCGTCGACCAGGTCTCGGACGTCGCCGAGCGGGTCGACCTGCTGCAGAAGGCCGGTGTCGTTCTCCAGGATCGCGTCGGCGACCGCGAGGGCAGCGTCGCTGTCTGGCAGAAGCTCCTCGCCATCGAGCCCGACCACCGTCGCGCCGGAGAGAGCCTCAAGAAGGCCCTCATCGAGCTCGGCGACTGGCAGGGGCTGACCGAGTACTTCGGCACCCGGGAGAAGTGGGACGAGCTCGTGCGCCTCCTCGACGGCCAGGTCGGTGTTCAGAAGGACGACACCACGAAGATCGACCTGCTCTTCCGCACGGCCACGATCTACGAGACGAAGCTGGAGCAGAAGGACCGCGCCGTGCGGGCCCTGGAGCGCATCCTCCAGATCGAGCCCCGCAACCTCGTCGGCGCCCGCGCCCTCGAGCCGATCTACGAGGCGGCCCACGAGTACCGCAAGCTCGCGACGGTGCTGGACGTCCTCCTCGAGCACGAGGAAGACCCCATCGAGCGCCGGCTCTACATGCTGCGCAGCGCGCGCATCTATGAGCAGCACCTGCGGAACCCCGACTCGGCCTTCGAGTGGACGCGCCGTGTCCTCCAGGAGCACCCGACGGACGCGGAGGCGCGCACCGAGCTGGAGCGTCTCGGTGGTCTGACGCATCAATGGTCGACGGTGCACGACGACTTCGTGGCCGCGCTGGGCAACGCCGCCGGCGAGCCCGAGGCGCAGCTCGAGATCACCCTGACCCTGGCCCGGATCCTGGACCAGAACATGGGGCAGGTCCACGATGCCCTCGCGCGATACCACGACGCGCTGAGCATCGCGCCGGACAACGAGATCGCCCTGGACGCGGTCGAAAGCCTGTACACGCGCCTGGCCAACTGGCACGACCTGCTCGGGGTCATCGACCGCAAGCTCGTGCTGGCCGACGGCGTCACGGCGCGCAAGCTCCTGCTCCGGAAGCAGGGCCTCATCTACGAGGAGCAGCTCGATGATGCCAACTCGGCGATCGAGAAGTACCGCGCCATCGTCGACGAGGACGAGGCGGACCGCGACGCTTTGCAGGCCCTTCACCGCCTGTTCCAGTCCGGTGAGCGGTACGAGGAACTCCACGAGATCCTGCATCGTGAGCTCCAGCTCGCCTCCGTGACGGGGGAGGGCGACGTTCTGGCGATCAAGCTGGAGCGCGGCTTCATCGAGCTCAACGCCCTCGGCAAGACGGCCGAGGCCGTCGAGGCGTTCCGCGACATCCTCGAGGCGAACCCGCAGCACCCGGAGGCGCGCGGCGCCCTCGAGGGCCTGTTGATCGACCCGGAGTTCCGGGGCGGCGTCGCCAAGATCCTCGAGCCCATCTATCACGACCAGGGCGAGTGGGAGGCCCTCGTCCGCGTCCTCGAGATCGAACTCGAGGACACGGAGGAGACGGCCAAACGCTTCGAGCTGCTCGAGCGCATCGGGTCCCTTCACACGGCCCGCACGGCGGACGTGGAGCGTGCCTTCGACGCCTTCGCCCGGGCGCTGCGCGAGGTCCCGAACAGCCACGTGGCCGTCACGCGCCTGTCCGAGCTCGCCGAGGTCGGTCAGAAGTTCAGCGAGCTCGCCGCCCTGCTCGAAGAGGTCGTGCCCGACGTCAAGGATGACGCGCTCGCGCGCGGACTGCTGGCCCGCCTCGCGGTCGTCTACGAGGAGCGCCTCGGCGATCTGCCGCGCGCCATCGACGCCCACACGCGCGTGTTGAACCTGGACGCCGAGAACAAGGTCTCCATCGACAGCCTCGAGCGGCTCTACACCCGGGGCGAGATGTGGCCCGAGCTGCTGGCGATCTACCGCCGCAAGCTCGAGCTCACCGAGGCCCCCGAGGGCAAAGAGGCCCTGCAGTTCCAGATCGGCAACCTGCTCGAGGAGATGCTCGGGGACGCCACCGAGGCGATCATCACCTACCGCGAGATCCTCGAGGCGGACGAGCACAACGTGCGTGCGCTCCGCGCCCTGGACCGCCTGCACGCGGGCCAGGAACAGTGGGTCGAGCTCGCCGAGGTGATCGAGCGCCAGCTCGCGCTGACCAAGGACGAGGCGGAGCAGACGGCCCTGCGCGTGCGCCTCGGCGCGCTCCAGGAAGGTGAGCTCGGCAACGCCCAGCAGGCCATCGACTCCTACCGCACCGTGCTGGAAGCCCGCCCGGAGAACGCCGAGGCCCTCGGCGCCCTGGAGCGGCTGTTGGCCGATCCGGGTTACCAGGCGACCATCGCGGACATCCTCGAGCCGATCTATCGGAACCACGACGAGTGGGAGAAGCTGATCGGCGTCTACGAGATCCAGCGCGCGCATGCCGAGGAGACCAGCCGCCAGGTCGAGCTCCTCCACCGCATCGCCGAGCTGCACCAGAACCGCGGCGGCGCGCCGGACGAGGCCTTCCGCAGCTACGCGCGGGCCTTCGCCGTCGAGCCGGGTCACGAGCGCACGCTCGCCGAACTCTCTCGCATCGCGGAAGCGCTGGAGATCTGGAACGACCTCGTCGAGGTCTACGAAGGCCAGGTCGACGAGATCACCGACCCCGTCGTGGCCACGGACGTGCACAAGCGCGTCGCCCGCGTGCAGCTCAATCAGCTGCGCGATCTGGCCGGCGCCCGCCGTCACTACGAGGCCGCCTACGCCAGCGACGACACGGACCTGGAGTGCATCGGCGCTCTCGAGGACATCTACTTCCAGACCGAGCAGTGGAACGAGCTCGTCTCTGTCTTGCTGCGGAAGAGCGAGCTGACCGAGGCCCCGGAGGGCAAGAAGGACCTGCTCTTCCGCGTCAGCGCGATCCACGAGGAGATGCTCAGCGACCCCTACCGCGCCGTGGAGATCTACCGCGCGGTCCTCGAGGTCGACGCGATCGACGCCAAGGCGCTCGACGCCCTGGAGCGCATCTTCCTGGCGCTCGGCCGCTGGGAGGACCTGCTCGAGATCCTGCACCGCAAGGCGGAGCTGACGGATGACGTCGCCGCCCGCAAGGACATCTACTACGTCATCGGCGCGGCCTACGACCGCGAGCTGGACGATCTGACCCGGGCGGTCGAGACCTACCAGACCGTGTTGGGTTGGGACGCGCAGGACCTGACGTCGCTGCAGTGCCTGGACAGCCTGTACCATCGCCTGGAGAAGTGGGAGGAGCTGCTCGGCATCCTCAAGCGCGAGGTCGCCGTCGTGAGCGAACCCGAGGCGCAGGTGGCCCTGCACTTCCGGATCGCCAATCTCCACGAGACCGCGCTCGACCTCGTCGGCGGCGCCATCGAGGGCTACCGCGACATCCTGGCGCAGTGGGCGGGTCACGAGCCCAGCCTCGCCGCGCTCGAGGGCCTCATCCGGTCCGACCGTGAAGCGGTGGCCGCCACGGCCGTACTGGAGCCCGTGCTCAAGGCCGCCGGCGCCTGGGAGCGCCTGATCGGTGCCTGGCGCTCGCTGCTCGAGGTCACCTCGGAGCAGGAGCCCCGCACCGCGCTGCGGATGCAGATTGGCGACGCCTTCGAGAACATGCTCGCGGACTCGGACCTGGCCTTCGACGCCTACGCGGACGCCTTCCGCGAGGAGCCCACGCACGAGCCCCCGCTCGTCTCCCTGGAGCGCGTCGCGCGCAACCTCGGCGCGTTCGACCGCCTGGTCACGCTGATCGAGGAGCAGCTCGGGAACGTCACGGCGGACAGCACCGCCCGCGACCTCTACCTGCGCGTCGCCCGCATCTACGAGGAGGAGCTCGGCTCCAACGTGGACGCCATCGAGCGCTTCCGCCGCGTGCTGGAGATCGAGCCCGATCACGACGGCGCAATCCACGCCCTGGACCGCCTGTACCAGAAGGAAGGCATGTGGTCGGACCTCGCGGAGATCCTCCGCGCCGAGGTCGGCCGCGCCGAGGACGCCGCGGGCCGGATCCCCGTTCTGCTGCGCCTGGGGAGCCTCTACGAGACGGCCCTGGACGACGTGCCCTCGGCCATCCAGGTCTTCAAGGACGTCCTGCTCGAGCAGGACGAGCAGGTCGACGCCGTGGCCGCCCTGGTGCGCCTCTTCGAGGCCGGCCACGAGCGCCCGCAGATCGGCGAGATCCTGGAGCCCCTCTACCTGGAGCGCGCCGACTGGCCGCGCCTCCACGGCGTGCTCGAGGCCCTGCTGCCCTTCAAGGAGCCCGGGGACGACCGCACGCAGCACCTGCACCGCCTGGCCGACCTGAACCTGGAGAAGCTCTCGGACGAGGGCCGGGCCTTCGACTGGTTCGCTACCTCCTTCAAGGAGACCCCGGAGGACGAGCACGCCCGCAAGGAGATCTCGCGGCTGGCGGCCTCGACGAGTCGGTACGCCGACCTCGTGGTCACGTTCACCGAGGGCATGCACCGGACCCAGGACACGGAGCTCCTGAAGTCCCTCGCCCACGAGATGGCGGTGGTCTACCGCACGGAGATCGGCGAGGACGAGTCGGCCGAGCGGATGTACCGCTACATCCTCGAGATCGATCCCGTGGACGCCGCCGCCCTGAACGGGCTGGACGAGCTCTACGTGGCCCAGCACCGCTGGGCGGAGCTGGTCGAGGTCCTGCGCCGCGAGATCAGCGCGACCTACGACGAGACCGAACTGCTGGCCTTCATGTTCCGCCTGGGCCAGGTCTACGAGACCTGGCTGACGGAGCTGGACCTGGCCGTCGAGCAGTACCGTGGCATCCTGGAGCAGGAGCCGCACCACCTCGGTGCCCTCGCTCGCCTCGAGCAGATCTACCAGGCGCGCGAGGAGTGGGAGCCCCTCTTCGACGTCTACAATCGCCAGTCCGAGGTCGCCGAGCACGACGCCGACAAGGCGCTGCTCTTCGCCCGCATGGCCGAGCTCGCCTCGGGCCTGCTCTCGCGCCCGGACGATGCCATCGACTTGTGGAACAAGGTCCTCGACCTCAAGGGCGAGGATCCCACGGCCCTGCGCGCCCTGGAGACCCTGTACGAGGGTCAGGAGCGCTGGCGCGAGCTGGTGGACGTCTGCGACCGCCAGGTCAACCTGCCGGACAACGACAACGATCGCGAGATCGAGCTGTTCTCCAAGCTGGGCCGCGTCTGGGGCGACTACCTCGACCGCGAGCGCAACGCCCTGGAGAACTGGAACAAGGTCCTCGAGCGCGACACGACGAACGAGCCCGCGCTGTGGGCGATCCGCGGTCTGCACGAGCGCACGGCGGACTTCGCCGAGCTCGCGCGCGCCGACCATCGCCTGCTGGACCTGCTCTCCGGTGGTGACGATCGCCGCCTGGACCTCTATCGGCAGCTGGGCGAGCTGTACCAGAAGTCCCTGGAGAACCCGACCGAGGCCATCCGGGCCTGGGGCAGCGTGCTGAACCTGGCCCCGCAGGACGCCGACGCGATCGACGCCCTCGAGGAGCTCTACACGGCGGCCGGGGACTGGCGCTCCTGCGTCGAGATCCTGGACCGCAAGGCGGACATCACGCCGGACGCCTTCGACAAGGTCAGCATCCTCTTCAGCATCGCCGAGATGTGGGAGAAGAAGATCGGCGAGGCCGACGGGGCCAAGCGCGCCTACGGGCAGGTGCTCGAGCTGCAGGCCGCCAATCTGGACGCCTCGCAGGAGCTCGAGCGGCTCTACGAGGCCGACATGCAGTGGGAGGAGCTGGTCGGCCTGCTCCTCCAGCGCCTGGAGACGACGACGGACGCCTTCGAGCGCGAGGAGCTCTTCAAGCGCACGGCCAACGTCTTCGAGACGAAGCTGCAGAGCGAGGACAACGCCTTCGTCGTGCTGTCGAAGGCCTTCGAGGAGATGAAGGACGACGAGCGCCTCGGCGCCGAGCTCGAGCGGCTCGCCGGCCTGGGCGACAAGTGGCACGACTTCGTGCAGCTGTACGAGGGCGTGCTGCACGGCATGGGCCACGTCCAGGCCTCGGTCGCGCTGCACCTGCGCGTGGCCACGGTGTACGACCGCGAGCTGAAGACGCCCGAGCACGCCGGCACGCACTACCAGTACGTGCTCGCCATCGAGCCCGAGAACCTCAAGGCCCTGGACGCCCTGCAGAACCTGCTGGAGCGCTACAACAAGTGGCCCGAGGTCGTGACCGTCCTCCAGCGCCGCGCCGAGCTCTCCACGGAGCCCGACGAGCGCAAGGCCGCCCTGGAGAAGATGGCGCGGATCCTGGAAGAGCGCCTCGAGCGCACGGACGCCGCCATCGACGCCTGGCGCCAGGTCATGTCGATCGACGACACCGAGCTGCCCACGCTGCAGGCTCTCGAGCGCCTGTACGCCGTGCGCGAGCGGTGGCAGGACCTCATCAACATCCTGGTCCGCCAGACGCAGGTCATCTACGAGTCCAACCAGATCGTCGAGAACCACCTGCGCATCGGTGAGCTCTACGAGGGCCGCCTGGGCAACCCCGAGCGCGCCATCGACGCCTACCGCCAGGCGCTGTCCGTCGACGACCGCTGCACGGACGCGATGACCGCCCTGGAGAAGCTCTACACGTCCCAGGATCGCTGGCGCGACCTGCTCGACGTGTACGAGATGATGCTGAACGTCAAGACCGAGGCGTCCCAGCAGCTGGTCATCTACGGCCGCATCGCGCTCATCCAGGAGGAAGAGCTCGGCGACCGGATGTCGACCGTCGACACCTACCGCAAGATGCTCGTGGTGGACGCCGCCAATGCGCCCGCCGTGCGCTCCCTCGAGCGGCTCTACCGCGATGGCGAGCAGTGGCACGACCTGGCGGACGTCTACCGCCAGCACCTCGAGGCCCTGCAGGACGACCGCGCGCGCATCCAGGTCTACACGAACCTGGCGGCGCTCTACCGCGGCCCGCTCTCGGATCCCTACGCCGCCATCGACAACCTGACGCCGATCCTGGCCATCGACTCGCGCAACCTGCAGACGCTCACCGCGCTCGGTGAGCTCTACGCGCAGGTCGAGGACTGGCCGAACTGCATCGACGCCCTGAGCCGCGAGGCGCACCTGCTGACCGAGCGCCCGCTGGTGCTCGACCGGCAGTACCGCGTGGGTCAGGTGTACGAGACGCGGGTGGGGGACCTGGATCAGGCCGAGCGCTGGTACAAGAGCGCCCTGGAGCACGATCCGGCGTACCTGCCGGCCCTGCAGGCCCTCAAGGGCGTGCACCAGCAGCGGGCCGAGTGGCCCGAGGTCGTGCGCACGCTCAAGATGGTCGAAGCCGCCACCAAGAGCTTCCCGGACAAGGGGCGCAGCCTCTTCGAGATCGGGCAGGTCTACGAGCAGTACCTCGGCGACCGCGGTGCGGCCATCGACTACTACGAGCAGGCCATGGACATGCATCCCGAGAACGTGGATGCCGCCGCCCCGCTCGTGGAGGTCTACCTCACGGACAAGCGCTGGGAGCGCGCCGAGCCGCTGCTCGACCTGATCATCAACGCCCGGACGGCCGCCAACGCCGACGTGCGCGAGCTGCAGCTGTTGAACTATCGCCTCGGCTTCGTCGCGGAGCAGCTCCACAAGGACGAGAAGGCGATCGCCCACTACAAGACGGCCTACGAGCTGGACAGCACCCACCTGCCGACGCTGCAGGGCATGGGCAATCTGCTGTTCCGCCGCGAGGATTGGGACCGGGCGTTCAAGATCTACCAGACGATCCTCGTCCACCACCGGGAGAACCTCTCGGAGAACGACGTCGTCGAGATCTTCTACCGCCAGGGCCAGATCAAGCTGAAGGTCGGCGAGCGCCGCAAGGCCCTGGACTTCTTCAAGAAGGCCCTGGACATCGAGCCCCGCAGCGTCACCGTGCTGCGCGCCGTGGTCGACCTGCACGAGAAGCAGGGCGACTGGGAAGACGTGATCCACTACCGCCGGGCGCTCCTGGCCCTGGACACGGACGCCAACGAGCGCTTCACGTCGCTGGTCACCATCGGCGACATCCTGCGCGAGCACCTGCGGAACGTCCCGAAGGCCGTCGAGGCCTACAAGGAGGCCCTCGGCGTGCAGGCGGACAGCCGCCTCGTGCTCTCGAAGCTGCTGGACCTCTACCAGGAGGCCCGCCAGTGGAACGAGGCCGTCGAGATCCTCACGCGCCTCGCCGAGCTCGAGCGCGACCTGTCGCGCCAGTCGAAGTACTACTACACGATCGGCGTGATTCAGCGGGACGAGCTGAAGGACAACTTCCAGGCCGTGCGGACGCTGGACAAGGCCCTGGACGCCGACCCGAGCATGCTCAAGTCGTTCCAGGCCATCGACCAGATCCTGACGACCGAGCGCGACTACGAGCGCCAGGACCGCTACTACCGGAAGATGCTGAAGCGGGCCATGGAGACCAAGCTGGATGACAAGCTCGTCATCACGCTGGCCAAGGGCCTCGGCGAGATCAACCGGACCCGCCTGAAGAAGTACGAGGAGGCCATCAAGGCCTACAAGATCGCGCTGACCAAGGCCCCGGACGACCTCCAGGTCCACACGATCGTGGCCGAGCTCTTCGAGCTCAACGATCAGCCCGAGAAGGCGATCGCCGAGCACTACAAGATGATCGAGCTGAACCCGCGCAACGTGGAGAGCTACCAGCAGGTGCGGCGGCTCTTCATGGAGAGCGGGCGCTACGACGAGGCCTGGTGCGTCTGCCAGGTGCTCTCCTACCTGGGTCACGCCAACGCCGACGAGCGCGCCTTCTTCGAGAAGTACCGCTCCAAGACGCTGACGCAGGCTCGCAAGGCGCTCGACAACGAGCAGTGGGGCCTGATCTATCACCCCGAGCTGAGCCTGCTCCTCGCGCAGTTCTTCCAGCGGCTGTACCAGTACACGGTCCCGCTGATGGCGCAGCAGCACAAGGACCTGAAGCTCCACAAGAAGAAGGACCTCGTCGAGGCGACGGAGCAGACGCCCTTCAACAACGTGCTGAACTACGTCACGCAGGTGACGCGTCTGCACCGCGTGGAGGTCTACCGGATTCCGGACGGCGGCAACGGCATCTTCTCGGCGAACCTGAACCCGCCGGGCATGATGGTCGGCGGCGACGTGCTCAGCGGTCGCTCCCTGCAGGAGCTGGCGTTCATCACGGCCAAGCAGCTGATGATGATGGGCCAGCACTTCTACACGGCGACCATCGACCCGACCTACGAGCGCCGCAAGGGCCGCCTCTTCACCATCGTGTACACGGTGATGAAGCTGGTGAACCCGACGGCCGAGGTGCCCTTCAAGGACGACGACCTGCTCGAGAGCTTCCGGTCCATCCCGGCGGCCGATCTCCAGGAGATCAGCAAGATCATCGCCAAGATGAGCGAGAACCAGCAGCAGCACCTGAACCTGTCCAAGTGGCTCGAGATGGTCGAGCACTCGGCCAACCGGCTGGCCTTCGTCCTCAGCAACGACCTCGGCGCGGCCGTCCGTTGCATCAAGAACGAGCCCGGCCAGTTCAGCAAGGCGCCGGTCCAGGACCGGGTCCGCGAGCTGGTGCTCTACGCGCTCTCGGAGAACTACTTCAAGCTGCGCAAGGCCCTGGGCCTCGCGATTGGCTGAGTCGTCCGGGCGCCTGTTTGTCGTCGCGGTGCCGATCGGCAACCTCGAGGACATCACGCTCCGTGCGCTCCGGGTGCTTCGTGAGGCGGACGTCATCGCCTGCGAGGACACGCGGCGCACGGGGCAGCTTCTGGAGCTGCTGGGCCTGCCCCGGCGGCCGATGTTCGCGCTGCACGACCACAACGAGGACCGACAGTCCGAGCGCCTGATCGCGCGGCTGGAGGCCGGGGAGAAGGTCGCGCTGGTGTCCGACGCCGGGACGCCGACCATCAGCGACCCCGGCTTTCCGCTCATCCGGGCGGTGGCCGAGGCCGGCTTGACGGTCGTGCCGGTGCCGGGCCCGTGCGCGGCCATCGCGGCGCTGTGCGCCTCGGGCCTGCCGACGGACCGCTTCCGTTTCGTCGGATTTCCCCCCGGGAAACGCGAGGCGCAGCGGGGCATGCTCGAGGCCCTGCAGGGCGCCCCGGAGACGGTCGTCTTCTACGTGGGCCCCCACGACCTGGCCGAGTTTCTGGTGCTCGCGGCCGAGGTGCTCGGCGGGGCGAGGCCTGCCGTCATCGCGCGCGAGCTGACCAAGATGTACGAGGAGCTTCGGCGCGGCACGCTGGCCGAGCTCGCCGAGACACCCGGGGTCATCCGGGGCGAGGTGGTGCTGCTCGTGGGCGGGGCCGTCGTCCGCGACGAGGCGCCCACGGCGGACGACATTGCCTCGGCGGCGCGGGCCGTGTTGGCCGAGGGGTTCACGGGCGCGCGGGCCGCGAAGGAGCTCGCCCGCCGGACGGGTCTGGGCCGCGACGAGGCCTACCGGGCGGTCCTGAGCGCGCGCGAGGCCGAGTAGGCCGGGGGCGTCAGGGCGTCGCGCCGATCTCGGCGTCCACCCGGAGGAAGTCCGGCGCGTTGGGCTCGACGCGGACCTGGAAACCGGAGACGGGCAGCGCGCCGAAGGACGGCACGGGCACGCCGCTGACCAGGCCGGGGAGCATCTGGCCGACGCCGCCGAGCATCGCCGTGATGGGCGCCTCGACGGAGGCCTCGATCTCGCCGCGCAGCGTCTCGGTCAGGACGTCGAAGGCGGTCGTGGACCGGCCGACGGCGACCTGGAAACCCGGGGTGCCCTGGGCGTTGGGCGCGATGCTGAGGCTGGCCTCGAGCACGAGCGAGGCCGCGCCGTCCAGCAGGCGGCGGCGCTGGCCGTTGTCCGTGTCGATGGCGATGCCGAGGTCGCCGACCCCCACCGTGACGCCCGCGCCGCCCGAGGCGTCCTGGACGACGTGCACGACGGGGGGGAGCGAGAACAGCGTGGCGATGCGCAGCGGCGTGCCGGCGGCGAGGTCCGGGAAGGCCGTGGCCGACAGGAACCCGGTGATGCTCTCGAACTGGTCGGCGGCGCCCGGGTGGGCCTGGAGGAACGCCCGGTCGATGACCGGCAGCGCCACGCCGGACTGCCAGAACTGGAACAGGAGCAGGTTGATCAGGTCGTCGTCGATGGCGACGGCAAGGTCCTCGCCGTCGGGCACGCCGTCCCAGCCGGAGACGCGGCCGGGGTAACCCGGGGCGGCGGGGGCGGCGGCGGGCGGGCTGATGAGCACCACCCCCGCGCCGGCCTTGAGCGAGAGGCCGTCCTCGCGGACGAGCAGCTCCTCGGGCACCACGGTGATGCGCAGCGCGACGCCCATGAGGGTCGTGTCGAAGACCTTGTCGAACTCGGCGAGGGCGGTGTCGAGCAGCCCGGGGACGAGCTCGTTGGCCAGGTTCTGGGCCGCGGCCTCGACGAACTGCTCGAGCAGGTTCTCTTCGCCGCCGGGCTGGCCGCCGAACGACGGCACCCCCGTCAGATCCACGCCGAAGTCCACGAGATCGAGGGTGAGATCGCTCACCCCCGTGCGGATTTCGCCGTCGAACACGCCGGGCGACAGGAGGCCGCCGACCTCTAGGGCCGCCGCGTGAATGGTGACCGGGTAGGGGACCTCGTTGATGAGGATGGAGACGTCGACCTCGACGTTCTCGACGTGCAGCTGCGCGCGGAGCTGGAAGGGCTCCGGCGTCAGGGCGACCGTCGTGGTTTGGGCGTGGCGGACGTCGTTGATGGTGATCAGGAACCCGGCCGCCTCGACGGGCTCGGCGGGGAGCAGGGCGCGCAGGTCGAGTTCGTCGATGTAGCGCGCGGCCTCGGCGCCGACGCCGCGCAGGGCGCGGGGACCGATGTGCACGCGGAACGCGCCGTCGGCGGGGAGCTCCGGATCGCGCGTGGGCCCGGCGAGGACGGCCGTCGACTCCCGGGCGGTGTTCCCGGCGAGGTCGTCCGCGCGCACGCTGAGGATGTTCAGGCCCGTGGCCAGGGGCGCGTCCACCATGAACCCGGGGCCGCCACCGGGCAGGCGCCGCTCGTTCAGGTAGACACCCGTCAGGCCGTTCTCGTCCGTGACCTCGAAGGCCGTCGCGACCGTGTCGGCCTCGGTCCAGGCGCCGCGCTGGGGCGCGGTGAGGGTGATGGCCGGGGGCACGGGATCGACGTTGACGTCGACCGTGGCGGTGACGTCGCCGGCGGCGACCGTGATGGTCTTGGGGCCCGGCTGGGCGTCGACGGTGGCGCTGTACGTGCCGTCGCCGAGGACCGCGGGCTGGCCGTCGACCGTGATGGCCTCGGGGTTGCCCGTGAAGGCGCCGCGGACCTCGAGCCGGCGGCTGTTGACCCACTGGCCCGCGACGGGCGCGTCGATGGTCAACGTGACGAGCTCGGCCGGGACCGGCGCGTCTGCGAGCTGCGTGGCGTCGGTCAGGATCGCGGCGTCCGACCCGGCGTCCGCGGTGGTGCTCGGCAGCTCGGGCCGCGTGACACCCTCGCCTCCGCAGGCGCCGAGCGCGAGGGCCGCGAGGCCGACGGACAGGGTGGAGACGACGGAACGGTTCGACTGGATCTTCATGGGCACTCCCCGCGGCGCAAAATCGGCGCAGTATGCCGAGGGGCAGGCCTTTGCCGCAACGTGTCCGGGCCCGATCAGGGGCTCGAAGGCGGGTCTTCGGGCTCCGGGGGCAGCGTGTGGCGCCCCCAGGCGATCTCGAAGACGAACTGGCCGCCCAGCATGATGTACTGGAGCGGCCCGGAGACGAAGAGCCAGGTCTCGCGCGGCTCCGTGACCGACCAGGCCGTGACGACCGCGTGGGCGGCCAGATTCAGCGCCAGCCGGAGGGTCATGCCGCTCAGAAACGCCCTTCGGAGCGGATCCGCGGCCAGGTCGGGCTGTTGCTGCTCGGCCAGCACGAGCATCAGCGGGCGCTTGCGCCACACGCTGCCGGCGAGGAACAGGGCGAAGAGCGCGTCGGAGGCGACGGGCGTATAGAGCATGAAGCGCTCGTCGTCGCTCAGCAGGCTCAGGCCGCCCAGACCGAGCACCAGGCCGCCGGTCACCAGGGCGACGCGGTCGAGGCGCTTCTGGCGGAGCCACGTGATGGCCAGGTCGCCGATCGTGAAGAGCATCGATGCGACGAGCGCGGCCGTCGTGCCCCATTGATCCTCGACCACGTAGAACACGAGCAGCGGCGCGAGGGACCAGAAGAGGGCGGCGCGGGGCGAGGGCGGTGCGGGTGGCTTCGCGGGTGGGGTCGCGTTCATGTCCGGGCTCAGAACCAGTTGCCGAGGAAGAAGTAGAGTTGATCTTCGCCGGCGTCGCCGAAGCCGCGGGCGTACCCGAGCCGCGTGTCCATGGGCAGCCGCCATCCCAGCAGCGCCCGGGCGACCAGCTCGACGCCGGCGGATTTATAGAATGAATCCGGGTAGATACGCAGGCCGGTGTCTCGCGCCTGAGCCCAGTCGGAGAACAACGCGAGGTCCAGGTTGCGAAGGAACACGGGGACCATCGAGAACCCGCGGAAGAGCGAGAACACGGGGACGCGATACTCGGCCGTGGCCAGGACGTATCGGCTGCCGCGCGCCGTGGCGGCGGGGAAACCGCGCAGGAAGGTCGACCCGAAGGCGATCTGGTCGAGCGCGTCGAGGAGCACGTTGCGCTCCGGCGCGGGCCCGAGCGCGTAGTAGACGCCCTGGCGGTCGTCCCCGGCCCCGAAGGCGCCCGACAGCCGCAGGGCGAGCACGTGGTGCCACCAGAGGCCGACGTAGTGCTGGTAGTCGAGGAACGCCTCGGCGGTCTGCGCGCGGCTGCCGATGAGCTCGTCGCGCAGGCGGAGCGTGGCCCCGAGCGCGAACCCGTCCGTGTCGCTGATGGCCTCCATCCGCCGGCCGACGTTGCGGTAGCGCAGGGACAGCGTCAGGTCGGTGGTGCGGCTCGGCTCGCCGAAGAAGGGCGGCGTGTCCAGCGGGTCGAGCGTGGGCGCGGGGTTCTCGGCCGGGGTGAACCAGGCGCCGGAGTAGCGCGCGGCGATGGAGCCGGCGTGGCCACTGCGGCTGACGCCGAGGCCGACGGAGGCCGCCGCCGTGGTGACGTTCTCGCGCAGCGGGTGGCGCGTATCCGCGTAGAACTGTCCGCCGTCGCGTACGCGCGTCTCGTGGGAGCCCGAGAGGCCGAAGTTGGGCGTGTGGCGCCGGTAGCCCCAGGCGAAGCGCGCGGCGTACCCCCCGGCCTCGGGGCGGGTGGTGAAGTCGGCCAGGAGCGCGTGGTGGCCGAGGGCGTCCGTGCCGTCGACCGTCAGGCCGAACTGGTCGGCGTTGGACTCGGGGCTCGACACGGCGATCTTCGGCGCCCAGACCGTGGGCCAGAGGGACTCGAACGGCGTGTATGGTGATGTCGGGAGGGGTCGGTCGCCGACGTCGGGACGGGGCGCGCGACCGGGGGGCAGATCGAGCGCATGGCCGAAGTCCCTGCCGGCGGGCGCGTCGAACCAGGCGAGGTCCTGCCCCTCGGCCGTCAGGACGATGGCCGCCAGGGCCGCGCCGTCCGGGCGGTAGTCGGCCTCGATCACGCCGCCGATGGAGTTGGTCAGGCGGCGGTCGGGTGCGCCGCCCGTGAGGGGCCCCTGGTAGAGCTCGAACACCCCGCTCCGGTCCGAAGCGTAGAGCAGCTCGGCGCCGTCGGGTGTGAAGCGCGGCCGCAACTCCAGGGCGTCGTCGGCCGTGCGCCAGGCGAACACTGGCCCTCCGGGAGCGAGCCGCAGCGTGGCGACGTCGCGCCGACCGGCCTGCGTGACGATGAACGCGATGGTCTGACCGTCCGGCGACACGGAGGGGTGGGCGACCTGGTCCAGGCCGCCCGGATCCCAGAGCGGGTCGATGCGGCCGTCGGTCAGGTCGACGCGCACGAGGCGTGTGCGCCCCTCGAGGATCTGTACGCCTGCCGCCCAGCGGCCATCCGGCGCGCAGCCCGGGTCGCGCACGCGGGCGGCGCGGGTGACGCGGCGTTCGTGGGCGCCGTCCCAGACGTGCAGGTCGGTGTAGGCGAAGGCGCCGGCGTGGATGTCGACCTGGTCGAAGACCAGCGCGCCGGTCTGCCGGCAGACGTCCCAACGCTCCGTGCCGTCCAGGTGCAGGTGCGTGCGGGGCGACTGCGTCCCCGTCGGGCCGCGATCGTAGATGTCCGCCTCGAGGTCCGGATCGGCCTCGGTGCTCAGCAGGCGGCCGTCCGGGAGGAAACGCGGGTTCTCGTGGCGATTGCCGGTGTGTGTCAGCGGGAACGGCGTGGTGCGGCCGACGTCGGCGTCGGTGAAGCCGCGACGCCCGGCCTCGGCCTGGGCCTCGGCCCGCAGGTCGGCCTGCCACTCCGACCAGAGCTCCGTCAGTGGCCGCCCGGTGGCCTCTTGGGACGCGCGATTGATCGCGAAGGGGATCAGGTCGTGGCCGTAGGCGGCGAACATGCGGCCGATCACGTCCGGGCCCAGCTTCCGCGCGACCCAGTCCATGAAGTGGCCGCCGTACATGTACCAGACGTTGGCGCTCGGGAACGTGCGCGGGTAGTGGGTGACGACGTCGACGTCGTGGAGCGTGTCCGCGAGCGCCGCCGTGCGCAGCCAGCCGCGGAACATGGCCGACCGGACGCGCCCGCGGCCCGAGGTCAGGCTCTCGACATACACCGCCGTGCCTTCGATCACGAAGGCCGGCATGTTCTGGTTCGGCGCGAACCTCTTGCCGAAGACGTGATTGAGGGCTGCGGGGACCCCGTGCACCGTGTCCAGGTGCAGGATGTGGGTGTACTCGTGGTAGATGAGCTGCCGTAGCCAGTCGTCGTAGTCGCCCAGGTTGCCGTCGATGGCCGGCGGCGCGGCCAGCAGGGTGATGCGGTTCGCGGGCAGGGCCGTGGCCGAACCGTTGGCCGAGTCGCCGAAGTCGGTGATCGAGACCTCGGTTCGCTCCGAGGGCCAGTGGCGCAGCAGCGGGGCCAGCACGCCGTGGGCCTCTTCGCAAATCCGCGCCGCCCGGAAGGCCACCGCCTCGAGCCCGATCGGGGCGTGCAGGCGGAAGTGCGGCGTGTCGATGGTCTGGTTGCCGGGCAACGGCGTGCCGGCCCGGGCGGGGCGCGCGGCCGACGACCAGAGGCACAGCGCCGTCAGCCCGAGCGCCGCGAGGCGCCGGAGGCGAGGGGGCATGGGGGCAATCTACCATAGGTAGACCGGGTCCATTTCCCTGCGCGTCGCCCCCTGTTAGACTGCGCCCGCATCTGGTCCCGGAGGCGCCCCTCTTGAGTGCCGCAACCGACCGCATCCTGGTCGTCGACGACGAAAGCAATCTGCGCAAGGTCCTCGCGGGACTCCTGCGTCGCGAGGGCTACGAGGTCGACACGGCCGAGGACGGCGCCGAGGCCTGGGACATGCTCGTGGACGACGACTACGCCGTCGTGCTCACGGATCTGCGCATGCCCAACCTGGACGGGATGGCGCTCCTCAAGCGCATCGCCCAGCGCTCGCCGGACCTGCCGGTGATCATCGTCACCGCGCACGGGACCATCGACACGGCCGTCGAGGCGGTGAAGCTCGGCGCGTTCGACTTCATCACCAAGCCGTTCGACCAGCAGGAGCTGGCCAAGGTCGTGGCCAAGGCGGTCACGACGAGCCGGCTGAGCGCCAGCGAGACCACCTCGCTGCCCGCGCGCGAGGGGCAAGGGCGCTTCGGCATCATCGGCCAGAGCCCCGCCATGCAGCGGGTCTTCGACATCGTGGAGAAGGTCGCCGCCACGCCCTCGACGGTGCTCATCACCGGCGAGAGCGGCACGGGCAAAGAGCTGATCGCCAAGGCGGTGCACGAGTACTCGCCCCGGGCGAGCAAACCCTTCATCAAGGTCAACTGCGCGGCCATCCCGGACACCCTCATCGAGTCGGAGCTCTTCGGCTACGAG
>CAINDO010000016.1 GCA_903847385.1 uncultured Myxococcales bacterium | reverse complement strand
TCGCCCGCCGCCAGCACGAAGGGGAAGTCCGGGTCGCGGGCCGGCGCCTCGGCGAGCGTGGCCAGCTCGGCCAGCAGCTCCGGCACGGCCAGACGCACGCGGCGGTCCGGCGTCTCCACGCGCTGCCAGGTCGCGTCGTAGTCGTCCACGCTGAAGACCATGCCCGACCGGTTCGCCAGGATGGCGTCGAACAGCGCGTCCCCCAACGCGGGGCCGTCCCCGGGGATGCCGGCGCGCTTCACCGCGTCCGGGAACGTCATCGCGCAGCTCTGCGCGGCGCCCCACAACAGGGCGGCCTCGGCGGCGTCGCCCAGCGCCGGGCCGAGCGTCTCGTACAGAATCACCGGGGCCAAGGCCATCAGCGGCGGCCGCATCGCCACGGTGCCCATGAAGGCCATCGCGAAGGCCCCCCGCCCCTGCTCGGGGATGAGCGCCGCGGCGGCGTGCAGGGGCGCCAGGTCGGCGTCCGTGTAGCCCCCGAGCGCCCGCACCAGCCGCCGGTGGATCTCGGCCTCGGGCAGCGTGCCCGGCCGCGCCGGCAGCAGAGGCGCGCGCAACTGCAGGCTGTTGTGCGGGAACTCCAGATTGAAGAAAGTCATCTCCCACTTCTCGAACTGCGAGGCCGCGGGCAACACATAGTCGGCCAGGCGCGCCGTCTCGGTCATGGCGATGTCGATCACCACGAGACACTCCAGCGCCTGCAGCGCCTCGCGCATCCGCGGGCTGTCCGCCAGGGAGTGCGCCGGGTTGCCGCTCTCCACGAGCATCGCCCGGAAGCGTTTGGGGTGGTCCGTCAGGATCTCGTCCGGGATGACATTGCACGGAATGAGACCGGAGATGATGCGGTGCCCGCCCACGGGCGAGCCGGCGTTCGCGCCGCCGCCGCCCCCGCCGCCGAGACTCACGAAGCGGCTGTGGATGTTCATGCCGCCGCGGATGCCGAAGTTCCCCGTGACCAGATACACCAGCTTTTCGAGGTACGAGTTCAGCGTGCTGTGGGGCGCCTGCTGGATGCCCAGGTCCTCGAGCATCGACACGCTCTCGGCGGCGGCGATGCGGCGCGTCGCCTGTCGCACCACCGCCTCGCTCACGCCGGCCCGGGCGCAATATTCGGCCACGTCGATGTGTTCCACCGCGGCCTGCACGGTCTCGAAGTCCGTGGTGTGATCTTCGATGAAACCGTCGTCGAACAGGTCTTCTTCCACCAGCACGGCCAGCATCGCGGCCAGCACGTAGGCGTCCGTGCCCGGGCGCACCTGCAGGTGGATGTCCGCCAGCTCGGCCGTCTCCGTGCGGCGCGGGTCGATCACGATCAGCGCCCGCGCCGGGTCGGCCGCGATGGCCTTCAGCGTGGCGCGCGCCCGGGGGAAACCGTGCGACTGCCACGGGTTCTTGCCCACGAACACGGCGACCTCGGCGTGTTCGAAGTCCGGCGCCGTGTGACACCGCGGCCGCCCGAAGAGCTGGCCGTCCACCCAGAACTCGCCCGTCTTCTCCTGGGCCAGTGCGTTGGACGCGTACTTCATGCCCAGCGCCGCCCGCGTGGCCCGGCCGTAGCCGCCGCCCAGGTGATTCCCCTGGCCGCCGCCGCCGAAGTAGAAGATCGAGGCGCCCCCGTGCGCGTCCCGGACCGCGCCCAGCCGCGCGGCGACCTCGCTGATCGCCGTGTCCCAGTCGATGGCCTCGAAGCTGCCGTCGGGGCGGCGCCGCAGGGGCGTGTCCAGGCGGCCGGCGGCGTTCTGGTAGTGGTCGAGGCGCAGGGCCTTCTCGCAGGTGTAGCCCCGCGACACGGGGTGGGCGCGGTCGCCCCGGATGCGGGTGAGGTGGCCGTCCTCGACGGCGACCTGCAGACCGCAGTTCTGACTGCACAGGATGCACGCCGTGGGCTTCAGGTCGGGGGTGATGGCCATGTCGCGGTCTCCGGAGCGGTGTGGGGGCCCCGACAATGCCCAGGGCCGGGCCTCGTTGCAATCCAACGCCGCAATGTGGCGGCGCGTCTGGTAGCGTGCAGCACCCCGTCACGAGAGACACGCATGCCCCGCAAACCGAAGACCGAGTCCGCCGACCCATCCTCGCTGAGCCGCTTCCTGGGCCCGCTCGACGCCTTTCGCGACAGTCTGCGCAAGGCCACGGCGCGCGAGGCCGACCACGGCCCGGACGCCCTGTTCGGCCACGCGCTCTACACCGCCGGCGGCCGCACGCCGGTGTTCATGCTGCAGGGGCTGGCCCGGGTCTTCCGCAAGCTCGACCTGGACGACCTGAACGCGGCCGACGCCGAGCTCTTCGACCGACTGCGCCTGGAGACCAAGATCGTCGAGGACGTGCTCGGGCAGATCGACTACTGGTGGGTCGTGGGGCAGAAGGCCGCGGCGTACAAGCTGCCCCGGCCGGTGGTGGCCTGGGCGGCGCAGCGACACGTCGAGGCGTGCGGAGCCGCCGTCACCTGGCTCTCGGCGCGCGAGTGGACGCCCCACCGCTATCTGGCTGAGCCCGAGAGCTTCGAGCCCCGCGCCGACCGCTTCGAGCGCCGCCTGCGCAAGGTCGACTGGCCCGGCGCCAAGCGGCTGCGCAGCGCCTGGGCGGCGTTCTTCGCCGAGACGCTGGCCGACGTGGAGTCCGCCGTGGACGCCCTGGATCTGACGAAACTCGAAGAAGGTCTGCACGAGGCCCGCCGCCAGGTCCGCTGGATCAGCGTCTACGCCGCCGCGCTGGGCGGGCAGCTCGTGCTCGACGCCGACACACCCGCGCCCCCGGGCTGGGAGACCTACCTGGCCCCTGAAATCGTCGGCAACCCCTTCAACCGCCTGCCTGAGCCGGGCCCCGGCGACCGCCCGCTGCACATGCCCGCGCCGCTGTTCTACGCGCTCAGTTATCTCATCGACCGCCTCGGCCGCCTGAAGGACCAGGCCCAGTGGACGCACACCCTGGCCACGGCGCTGGAAGACACCGGCAGCGCCAAGGGCCGCAGCATCGAGAGTTTCCTGGGCGAGGCCGCGATGACGCCGGAGGCCGCGGCCGCCGGCGCCGCGACGCTGGTGAGCGATGTGTTGCGGCGGGATCGTCTTTTGGCGCGGATGGCCGAAGTGGTGGAGGCACAGCGATAGATGCGAGACCTCTCGAACACGCACACACTCCGCGGTCTGATGCTCTGTGCCACGCTCGTGGCCGGATGTGACTCGACGTCCCAGGCCGACGACGCGGGCGATGGCGCTGAAAGCGCCACCTGTGATCAGGGCGGGGCGTTCTCCGAGTCCGCGCTGCGGGCGCGCATCGGTTTCCTGGCCGATCCGGCCCTGGCCGGTCGCGCGTCCGGCTCGGCGGGGGACACCACCACCCGCGAACACATCGCCGCGCGGTTCGAGTGTCTCGGCCTGGAGGCTCCGGGTGACACCTACGAGCAGCCCTTCAAAGACAGCGAGGGCAGCGACACGGCCAATGTGATCGGGGTCCTGCCGGGCAGCGACTCCGAGCTCTCCGACGAGATCATCGTCGTCGGCGCCCACCATGACCACCTGGGCGAGGACGACACCGGCGTCTACACCGGCGCCAACGACAACGCGTCCGGCGTCGCGACGATGCTGGCCGTGGCGCAGGCCATGAGCGAGCGCGAGACCGCCCCCCGCCGCACGCTGGTGTTCGTCGCGTTCGGCGCCGAGGAGGTCGATCTGGACGGCTCGACTCATTACGTCGAGCACCCGCCGGCGGGCCTGCCCCTGGCCCAGACCGTGTTCATGGTCAACCTGGACATGGTCGGCACCTACGAGGCCGAGGGCGTGCTCAACGCGCTCGACGCCGGGCCCGACACCGTGGCGCGGGCCGCCCTGGAGGCCGTGATGGGCGACTTCCCCGGTCTGAAGCTCAACCTGGACGACACCGGCGACAGCTCCGACAGCGTGAACTTCTGCGAGGCCGGCGTGCCCAACGTGTTCTTTCACACCCCGGACCCGACCTGCTACCACGAGACCTGCGACACGGCGGACAACGTCGACTACCCGCACCTCGTGCTGACGGCGCAGCTCGTCTCCGCGATGGTCGAGGTGCTCGCCGACGGCGACCTGGACCTGGCGGCGTCGCGCGAGGCGGGGTGTACGTTGCCGATGGAGTGAGGGGCGGTGCTCCCGGGCGCGCCGCTCGCGTCTACGGCGGTATGAACCGGGCGCTCCCCTGACACTTTGAACCGGGCGCCTCCTTGACACTTCGGGTTCAGGCAGCGTGTTGCACCAACCCTCGATTGCGGACGGTGCGGATGCCCTGGCTGGAAACGAATCAGGAGATGGAGAGAATGAAGTTCATCGTGGCGCTGGAATCCGGAGAGGAGGACTTCGCCACGCTGTGTCGGCGGTTCAACATCAGCCGGCAGACGGGCTACACGTGGAAGCGGCGCTTCGAGGAGCTCGGCCCGGCGGGGCTCTCGGACCGCCCGCCACTCGCGGGCCGCCACCCGAACATGACCTCCGAGGCGGTCGAGGATGCGGTGGTCGCGGTGCGCAAGCAGTACCCGACCTGGGGCCCGAAGAAGGTGCGCAGGTGGCTGATCGAACAGCGTCCGGACCTGGTTCCGCCGGCGACGAGCACGATCGGCGAGATCCTTGATCGGCGGGGGCTGACCGCGCCGCGAAAGAGGCGCCTGCGGGTGCCACCGAGCCCATCGCACCTGACGAAGGCGACCTGTCCGAACGCGCTCTGGACGACCGACCACAAGGGGAGCTTCCGGCTGTCACAGGGCCGCTGCTACCCGCTGACGCTCATGGACGCATGGTCGCGCTACTTCTTGAAGTGCGAGGCCCTGCCGTCGACCAGCGAGCAGGCGGCGTGGCCCCACTACGAGGCGGCATTTCGGGAATTCGGGCTGCCCGCGCGCATTCGCAGCGACAACGGCGTTCCGTTCGCCAACGCGGGCTCGCTGGGCAGGCTCAGTCGATTGAGCATCTGGTGGGTGAAGCTCGGCATCGAGCTCGAGCGCATCGAGCCGGGCCACCCCGAGCAGAACGGCCAGCATGAGCGCATGCACCGGACCCTCGAGGAGGCCATCGACGAGGGAAAACACAGCATGGTCGAACAACAGCGACGGTTCGACGGATTCCGCCGAATCTGGAACCACGAGCGGCCGCACGAGGCCATCGGGCAGCGCTGCCCCGCCCGCCTCTACGAGACGTCCTGGCGCCCTTATCCAGCCGTGATCCCGTCTCCCGAGTACGCGCCTGGTGTCCACGTCCGGCAGGTCGACGACAACGGCCGGGTCTCCTGGCGAGGACACATCTTCCCCATTGGCAAGGTTCTCCAGGGCGAGCCCGTCGGCTTTCAGGAGATGGACGACGGCCGCTGGCTCGTCAGCTTCGGTCCAGTCCGACTGTGCACCGTCGAGATCGACAAGGGCGTCCTGAAGGTCGGGGTCAAGCTCCCGGACCTCGTTCCCGGCACTCACGCCAAGGCCGTCGAGGACCCACCGGCTCCACACGAGGACCCGACGTCCGACGAGTGACTCTGCCCCGCACCGCCTGGCGCGGTGCTCCGTCGACGAGCCGTCCCCGGGCACACAAGCGCAGTCCGCAAGCGCAGTCCGCAACGGTGGTCGCAGGCCACGTCCGGCTCTGCCGGACACGCACCGTTTCCATGGAACAGCCGTCCCGAGCCGGGCCGGCCCGGCGGCCGAGAACCCCCGACTCGGAGGGGCAGCTCGACCGGCCGCATTGCCCGAGCCCGCCCGCTCGCCATCCCTCGACCCCCGTCGCAGCGGTGTCAACGGCGCGCTGGCACGTGACTCGGCCCCAGCGGTCCGTGTCGTGGTCACGCCCGGTCTGCGTCGACCCCACTCCGGGCCGTGTCAAGGAGGCCCCCGGTTCGCGTCCCGCACGACCCGGTCGCCGTTTCAGAGGAGGCCGGACCGTGATAGTCGAGTCCCGGTCCGAGTGAGCCAGGCACCCGGACCGAGTCCTGCCGACCCCGGAATGTGTCAAGGAGGCGCCCGGTTCAAAGTGTCAAGGAGGCGCCCGGTCGTACAGGCGCCGAAGCGAAAGTTTGCCCCCCGCCCGGGATCGCCGACTCTGGCGAGGGCCAATCTTCGCCCTGCGCCGGGATCGTCAACTACAGCGAAGGCTAATTTTCGCCCTCCGCCGGGATCGCCGACTACGGCGAGGGCTAATTTTCGCCCTCCGCCGGGATCGCCGACTACGGCGAAGGCTAATTTTCGCCCTGCGCCGGGATCGTCAACTACGGCGAAGGCTGATTTTCGCCCTGCGCCGGGATCGCCGACTCTGGCGGGGGCTGATTTTCGGGCACTCCCGACATGACCGCGGGCGCGGCTTCGGCGCGGCACGCCGAGGCCGAGGTGGGCGGCTCGTCAGCATCGACGCCATCGGGTGCCAACGCGAGATCGGCGGGCTTCAAAGCGCAG
>CAINDO010000015.1 GCA_903847385.1 uncultured Myxococcales bacterium | reverse complement strand
CCGCTCGCACACTGCGCGTCGAGGCACCGCACCGCATCAGCCTCATCCTGGATCTTCCGTCCCGCCATGTCGTCCTCCAGTCCTGGAGGAAGCGTTTCACGATGAGGACACGAAGGCACGGGGGCTTCGCTGATCGGTCACTCGTCGAACCTGCCCGTTCCCGGGATCACGTCGTCGGGCCGGCGGTGCCGCGACGCGACGAACGCATGGTCCGCCGGCAGCGTCGACCGACCAAAGAGCAGGCGACCCGTCGACGACCTCGAGTCTGCACCGGCGGAGACGGCGCTTCCGCCCTCCCCGCGACCGGGTGGTCTCCGCCGAGACCGCGGAGGTTGAGTCGGATGTCTACAGGACGTGCAAGTCTTCGATTGCGACGGAGATGCCCGTGCGATCTCGGCGGCACGACACGCTCAAAGTGAGATCGCTGCGCCCCTCTTCGACTGTCCACAAAGGAACGTCCATTGAGATTTCATCGGGACGAGTCTCATCGAAGAACTCGTCGACAAGACGCCAGGCCTCACTCGGCAAGTGAGTGATCGTGCGGCCATAGTGCAGAACGGCGTTCCGCAGTTCACCCGCCGTTGTTGTCCCGAGACGGCCATCGGCCTCGAGATCCTGAAATCGTCCGGCGACAATGTCGTCCACCAGCCGCTCAACGGCATCGCGGACCTCTGATTGGGCAATCGTCAACGTGATCATCTTCGGTTCCGTGGCACCCGGGTTCCGGTCTCACCCGTCACTCCGGCGGGTTGCAAGTTCTCATTGTCCCGACTCGACGACCGCTCGCGCGTGTTCTCAGGGCGCCCGCACACCGCAGCGTTCTTTGTGCGAGTCTCTGTCCTGCAGGCCAGGCTCCGCCGCCGCGACGCTCTCTGGTTCGCAAGGCAGCAGAGTGAGGCGAGCCAAGCGGCGCGGATGGACCTCCCACGCGAACTGCCGGTGTATCCGCTCAGCGGTATCCCGGGAGTTCGACGACAGTCGCGTCCGGAATGGCGTGGTCCGCAGCAAGTCGAGCGGCTTCTCCGGGCGAATCGCAGGTTCGGCTTGGGCACGGGGACGTCCAGGCTCCAGCCGCCGAACCGATGCCAACCCCCCGGCTCTTCAAAGATCCGCGCCGAACCTTGCCGCCCGATCGCGTCGCGGTCAACAGCGAAGACGTACGGTACTCGCCAGCCTGCCCACACCCGAGCTGCCACCCACCATCACGCGCTCGGCGCCGAGCGAGCCGCAGAGCCCGTGGAAGCGTGCGGCCCTTGCGATGTCGCCGGCGTCACCTCTGATGGCAACCTCCGCCCCGCACGACAGCGACCCGGCCGCGATCGCCGCCGCGACGACGCCCGCGAAGACGAACCTTGCAAACAGCCCACCGGGGTCCCACCGACCGACCGTATCCCCGCCGCCGTATGCGCAGCAGCCCCAGGTCTCGGGCAGGACGCGGTCGCCTTCGAGGACCAGCCCCGGCGTGGCTGCGTAGAGTCGCGCGCTGGCGTCATATCCGGCAGGCGCTGTCGCCGAACGGGCCGCGGTCGGGGTCGCGAGTGTCGCGGGACCAGGTCTTGGGGCAGCGCCGGGGTATCCCGTCGAACGGGCGGCGGCGTCGGGCGCGAGCTCGACGGGCTGGCCAGTCACTCGGTCGCGGATCCGCTCGACCACGCCGTGGCTGTGGACCCACTCGAATCTCCGCTCGGCGGCGCGATCGAGCGGCGCGCGGCCGGGGAGTGCGCGGTCGTCGGGGAAGTCGTTGCGCCCCAACGGCCAGAGCGCGGCGTGCTCGGGATCGCAACTCGCCCAGGCTTCACGATGGTCATCACGACCGCTGCGCGCGCCGGTCGCCGCGGACCAGCCAACCAGAGCACCCGGCGACATGCCGCGCTGGTCTGAGCGCGTGGACCTGACCCGACTCACCCCCCTGGCGATCGCGTAAGTTCCCTGGTGCAGATTCAAGGTGGTCGGGAGCGCAGGGCCGCGTGGCGGCGGTGGAGCCGCGCGGGCGCGGAGGCAATCTTGCGCCTGCGAGCCGTGCTTGCCAGACACGACCTTGCGAACCCCAGCGGGTTCCATGAACGCCGTGAGCGGGAAAGCAACCACAACGCCCTGCGCCGCGTGGGGCCGTTCGGTGACGGTCCACGCAAAGGAGCCACCCTCGATTAGACCGCGCAAGTCAGCCATGGCAGATCTCGACCCGTTCTCGATGCCTGCGAATCATCAGAGCTCCGCGGCTTCACTCAGCCAGTCCGCAAGCGCTGCTGGCGGATTGAGCCGGATCGCGCGCTCGACGTTTGTTGCATCGGGTGGCATGACTTCAACATTGACCACGATCGCTTGGCGATCCCAACTCCGGGAGAATAGCCCCTCCTGGTCGAGCGCGCGGATGGCTGCCTCCATCGCCCGGAGTCGAAGATCAAACTCGCGCTTGAAGTCCGTCCCGAGCGCTTCGCGCCGGGCCTCGAACAGTCCTCGGACGCCTGCGAAGTGCTGTTCCCCAAAACCATAAAATGGGGAGTCTGCATACGACCACTTGAGATCGCACGCCGCGCCACTTCGATTCGGATTGCGCGAAGCCTCTCCGGCAAGGGCCTCGCGTGACCATGCCGAGAGCACCGGCGAGTGCGCTTCACCTGTCGTCGTGAGAGATAGATAGTAGAACCGGTGTCCCGGATTGCACTCGAAAAGTGCTCCTACCGCCGCACGGGTTGCGTCGGTGATCGCCTGAACCAGCTCTGACTCCGTAGGTAGCCGCATCAAAGTCACCTTCAGTTTCTATCGTTGAAGCACTTCGCGACTGATGAACCGAAGTTCACGACGGAGTGCGGAGCGAATGGCGCGGCGGGGCCGAAAAAGTCCAAGGATGGACGTTTTCAGCGTCCAGTTAGACCCAGTCGAGGGAACAATGTGTCCCGCGGCTTGACCAGGGCCAGCATGGCGACCTTCACGTCCCATGTTCCGGCCGAGCCCCGCCGCGTTGTCGGATGTGGTGCGCGTCACCGGGACCGGCGCTCCGACGGCCCCAGGACCGAATTCTCCACCGCCCCTTGCCCCACCACCAGCCTCATCCACCGGCTCTTCAAAGATCCGCCGCGAACCTTGCCGCCCGAGCGCCTCGTGGTCAACTGCAAACGCCTGGGGCAGTCTCCAGCCTCACCCCACCCCCATCGCCGCCCGCCACACGCTCGGCGCCGCGCCGATCGCCGCGGAGATCGCCAGCGACCGCCAGTCCACGCCGCTCGCCTGGCCGAAGGCGACGCTGACGCTCTGCGCCGCGAGCTCGCCGGCCAAGTTTCCGGTGACCTCGGCGAAGAGCGCGCGCCCGGCGCACTGTGTGGCCGCATGGGCACCGAACCGCCCAGCGATGCCAACGCCGAGCGCGCCTCCGAGCCCGTGGATGAACGCGGCTTGCGCAATGTCGCCCGCGCCGCAGGCTTTCCGTTGTCGCGCTCCGCGAAGGCGCGAGCGCCATCGGGCCTCAGGGGTTGGAAGCTCTCCGACGAGCGGGCCGGGCGTCAGCCGTCCTCACTGACGATGTCGAGAATCTGATCGAACCACACCCAGAGCCCCAGGATCGTTTGCGTTCCTGCCGGCTGTTCATGCGCATCGTGTTGCCATGCTACGACCTGCGAGTGCGACTCGGTGGATGCGAGAAGGTCGACGCAGTCGTAATTGCCGAACCCGTCCTCACGCAGAGGGACCAAGGATCGTGGAAACGACCCATGCGTCGATGGCTCTCGCAAGTGCGTTGCCATGTGCACGACATCAAGATGCTTGGGTCCGCCCAAGCCAATGAACTCCTCGGAACCGACATGGCCAGCGCCAAGGTTCCGCAGGTACTCCACCAGATCCGCCGGAAACGTCCCCTCAAACTGTGCCTGCGCCGCAAAGATGCTTCCGTCAGCGACACCACCGACGAATTGCCGTTCTTGGAAGCGTCGCATCCGTTCTCGAATCTCGCCATAGGTCATCGTTCAGTCCTGTCCCAACAGTGTCCTTGCTCTCTGTGCCCAATACCGTCGGCGCTCTCCAGCAAACTGCGAGCGATTGATACGGGATGGGCTCAGCGGGTGGTCCACGGTTCGGTGCGTGGTGGCGCTCAGTTCGTCGAGCGGTCCGGCCGGGTTCTGCCCCCGGCGGTGCAACTGGACCGGTGACCGATCAGCGAAGCCCAGGTGATCTCGGATCTCCAGCATGCGAGCATTGTCGCGACGCCCTCGATCAGCCGGTGAGCCTCGGGCCTGTCGTCAGGTGCGGGCGGCCTGCGCTCGCATGTATGCGGCGGGCGT
>CAINDO010000014.1 GCA_903847385.1 uncultured Myxococcales bacterium | reverse complement strand
GGGCGGCGAGCGGCTCGTGACCTTCGACGTCGAGGGCCTTCGGGTCACGCCGGTCATCTGCTACGACCTGCGTTTCCCGGAGATCTTCCGCGCCGCCGCGTCGCGGACCGACCTCTTCGTGGTCATCGCCAACTGGCCCGAGCCGCGGCGCGACGCCTGGTCCACGCTCCTGCGGGCGCGGGCCATCGAGAACCAGTGTTTCGTCCTCGGCGTGAACCGCGTGGGCGAAGGCAACGGGCTGGTCTACACGGGGGACTCGGCCCTGATCGGGCCGCTGGGCGAGGTGAGGTCTCAGGCCGCGGGCTGTGAGGCCCGGGTGGGGGGCGAGGTGGGGGGCGAGGCGGTGGCCGACATCCGGCGCCGGTTCAGCTTTCTGGCCGACCGACGCCCGGAGATCTACGCGCGCCTTACTTGATGCCCTTCCACACCCAGTAACGCGTCCCGTCCGCGGCTTCCTTGGCCTCGTAGGGGATCTGGATGCCCTGCTTGGGGGCCCAGCGCGCCATGGCGCCGGTCAGGCCGCCCATGGCCTTGGGGCCGGGCAGGTTCAGCTTCTCGACGGCCTCGTTCACCGTGAGCTGGCCCTGCTTCTCGAGGAGCTCGAGGAAACGACGGGAGTTCTCGGGCAGGTTGGCCACGTAGTTGCGCCACTTCTCGCCACCGGAGCCGGAGGCGGCAGCGGCGGGCGCGGGGGCGGCGGCCACGACGGGCTTGGCCTTGGGGGGACGACCACCCTTGCGCTTGGCGGGGGCCTCGACGGCGGCGGGGGCCGGCGCGGCGGCCACGGCGGGCTTGGCCTTGGGGGGACGACCACCCTTGCGCTTGGCGGGGGCCTCGACGGCGGCGGGGGCCGGCGTGGGGGCCGGCGCGGCCTTGGGGGCGGGCGTGGCCAGGTGATCGGCGGCGGCCTTGGCGACGTACTCGCTCACGACGACGGCGGGAGCGGCGGCCTTGGGGGCGGCAGCCGGGGCGGCGGCGTGGCCGCCGAGGGCCAGCGTGAGCTCCGTCAGGGCCTTGGCGACGTTGGCCCGCGTCAGGGCCTCGATGGGGATCTCGATGATGATCTGCGACATGGGTTCGGTCCTTTCTGAGCAAAAATGCGCCGCACAGATAGCCGAACACACCCCGAAAAACCAACAGATTTTCAGTTCACACCGAAAAGACCCCGGAAAGACAGGCGCCGAGTCAAGCGCGGGGCGCCAGCGTGGAGTGATACTCGTTCTCATCGAAGAAGCCGCGGCGGGGCCCGGGCAGGGCGATGTCGCAGCCCGTGACACACGTCGCGGCGAGCCGGCGCACGGCCTCGAAGTCCACGCGGTCGTAGCCCTGGGCGTGGTGGGCGTTCAGGAAGTCGATCACGTCCCGAAGCTCCTCGGCGACCCCGCGCTCCATGGTGCGGAAGGCCGTGAACACGCGCTCGACCAGGTCCGCGGCGGGCGCGCGGGTGCCCCGGCCGATGCCGGTGTATCCCACGCCGGCGGCGGCCATCTCGGCGGCCGTGTAGACGTTGCAGCCGTCGACCACGCCGCGCACGCGGCCGGCGAACAGAGCCGCGCGGCCCTCGCGGTAGGGCTGGTGGGCCTGGCAGACGAACACCAGATCGGCGCCGGCGAGCGCCGCGTCCAGGTCCTGGGTGTAGATCGCGTCCAGGTGGGTCCGTCGCAGGTTCTGGTCCCCGGCGCGCACGAACGGATCGTGCAGCGTCACGGCGCAGCCGCGGTCGAGCAGCTGCCGACACAGGCTCAGGGCCGGCGCGTTGCGCGTGTCGTCGGAGTCGCCGCGGTAGGCCGCGCCGAGCACCGCCACCTTGCGGCCGTCGATGGGACCGAACGTGCGCTCGGCGAGCGCGATCGTGTACCCCGGTGAGGCGTCGTTGATGACACGCGCCCGGTGGATCAGGCTCTCCGTGATGCGATCCGGGAACCGGGCGTTGTAGCGCCAGCGCAGCAGGATGCCATCCTTGGGCAGGCAGTGCCCGCCCACGCCCACGGTGGGCACGAGCAGCGCGCCCACGGGGACGGCGGCGGCGTCGGCCGAGGCGGCGTCTCCGCGCTGCGCCCGGGCGTTCACGGCGTCCCGCAGGGCGAAGAAGTCGATGTTCTGCGCGTCGCAGTGGCGCACGACCTCGGCGGCGAAGGCGATGCGCACGTCGCGGTAGGCGTTCTCCAGCGTCTTGACGACCTCGGCCGTCATGCTGGTGGTCGTGTGCAGCGTCCCCTGCGTGACGATGTGGCGATAGACGCTCTCGATGAGCGTCGGCGTCTCGGCGGACAGACCGCCGATCAGCTTGTCCGCGGCGGCGACCCGCTCGATCAGGCGACCGGGCATCACGCGGTTCGGCGAGTTGCCGAGCAGGACGTCCCGGCCCTCCTCGAGGCCGTGCCGGCGGAAGTGCTCGCGGACCACGGTCGTCATCGACGACGGCGCCAGCGTCGACTCGATGGCCACCACGGGCACGTTGCCCGCGGGGCGATTGGCCAGGTGGCGCGCCAGGAGCTCCAGCGCGCCGTCCAGCGGGCCGTAGTCGGGCACCAGGCCATCCTTGTCGGTCTGCACGCAGACCAGCACCAGATCGCAGTCGGACAGATGCGTGTAGTCGTCGCTGGCCGACAGTCGGCCCGCCGCGGCGCACTCGGCGATGATGGCCTCGAGGTCCGGCTCCACGCCCCCGATGGGAGACTTGCCGGCGTTGATGGCGTCCACCTTCCAGCCCGAGGTCTCGGAGCGGCGCTGGACCACCACGACCCGGGCGTCGGGTTCGAAGGCCCCGTCGCGGGCGGCGCGGGCAAGCAGGGCGGCCATGGGCATGCCCACGATGCCGGGGCCGATGACGCCGATCTTGTGAATCCGCCAGTTGGCGGGCGTGAAACCTTCACCCTGGAATGGCATGGGCTGCGTCCTCGATCGTTGGGAGCGTGGCAGGCGTGGGGGGTGGACGACCGCCGGGGGCGGCGTCGATGAAAGTCTGGAACCAGAGCTCGAGGGACAAGAGCCCCCAGAGGCGGCGGCTGAACGGCTCGCTGCCCGAGAAGGCGCGCTCCACGGCCGCGGGGTCGAAGAGACCGCGCTCGCGGCAGGCCTGCGAGTGCAGCGTGTCCCGGAACAGATCGGCCGTGGGTCCCGGCGTGGCCGCCCACCGATGCAGTGGCACCGGGAAACCCATCTTGTCGCGGCGATGGTACACCTGGGGCGGGAGCAGGCCGCGGAACGCCTGGCGGAGCAGGTGTTTCAGGCGACCCTGCGGGAACTTCAGGCGCGCGGGCACGCGGCCGGCCAGGTCGGCCAGGCGCCAGTCCAGCAGTGGCACGCGGGACTCCAGCGAGACCGCCATGCTCACGCGATCCTCGACGTGCAGGAGCGCCGGAAGGATGACCCGCAGGTCGAACGCCAGCATCTTGTTCAGGTACGAGCGCGTGCCGGGGTGGTCGAACTGCCGCTGGAACCGCGCGAAGACCAGGTCCGGGCGCAGCGACGCCCGAAAGCCGCTCGTGAGCAGGGACTCGGCGTCCTCGAGGCGGTCGATCAGGCGGAAGTACCGGGCGTCCATGGGCCCGAACAGACCGCTGCGCCAGAACCGCTTGAGCAGCGGCTGGTAGGCGCGCAGCTCCGGCAGGTTGGGCACGATGGTCGTCAGGTTCAGGATGTGTTCGCCCTCGTCGTTGCTCTGCTGGATGGCACCCTTGAGCGTCTGCTCGAGGTAGGCCACCAGGTACCGGGTGTAGCCGGCGAAGAGCTCGTCGCCGCCCTGACCGCCGAGCGCGACCTTGACGTCCTGCCGGGCGCGCGCGGAGACCATGTACTGCGGGAACAGACCGGGGCCGGCCACCGGCTCGTCCATGTGCCAGATCAGGCGGGGCATGAGCGCCGCGAACTGGGCCCCCGAGGGCACGATCTCCACCAGGCGCGCGCGGTCGCCGGCCTGCCGCGCCACCGCCCGGGCGTACTCGGACTCGTCGAAGTCCGGGCCCTCGGCAAAGCGGCCGTGGTACAGGTTGATGCCCTGCGGGCAGTGCCGCGCGGCCAGCAGCGACACGATGCTCGAGTCGGTGCCACCCGACAGATGCGCCCCGATGGGCACGTCCGCCCGGACCTGCATGCGCACGCTGTCCTCGATGAGCGCCCGGACCTCGTCGACGACCTTCTCCTCGGTCAAGTCGTGGTCGATGCGATACTGGGGCTCCCAGAAGACCGTATCCCGGACGATCTCCCCGCAGGTCGGGCTGTTCGGGGCCAGGTCGACGACCATCAGATGGCCGGGCAGGACCTTGTGCACGCCGGCGAAGAGCGTGCCCGCGTCCGGCACGAGCTGAAGCGTCATGTAGTCGCCGAGCCGCTCGGCGTCCGCCTCGGCGCGCGCGCCCGGGTGGGCCAGCAGGGCCTTGATCTCCGAGGCGAAGGCCAGGTGTCCCGGCGCCGCCTGCCAATACAGCGGCTTGATGCCGAAGTGATCGCGCGCCACCACGCCGCGCCGGTTCACGCGGTCGTACAGGAAGAACGCGAACATGCCGATCAGGCGCCCGAAGCCATACTCACCGTGCAGCGCATAGAGCTGCAGGATGACCTCGGTGTCGCTGCGCGTGCGGAACACGGCGCCCGCGGCCTCGAGCTCGGTCCGAAGCTCGACGTAGTTGTAGATCTCGCCGTTGAACACGATGGTCAGGTGCCCGGCGGCGTCGTGCATGGGCTGATGCCCGCCGGCCAGGTCGATGATCGACAGCCGCAGGTGATACAGCCCCAGCGGACCGTCGAAGTATCGGCCCTCGTCGTCCGGGCCGCGGTGGCGCAGCGTGTGCGCCATGTGCGTCAGGATCTCGGCCTGCTCACCGGCCGCGCGCCCCTGACGGTCGAAGACCGCGACGAACCCGCACATGGCTCAGCGCGCCACGCGGAGCGACAGATCCCGACGCTCGTTCAGGCGCCGGGCGTACTCGTTCATGGGCAGCAGGTCGAACGACGCCTTCAGGCGGCCGAGCACGTGCAGGAAGATCTCGCGCTTTCGGGCGCCGTCGAGCTCCATGCCCGGGAAGAACTTGAGCGCCGGCACCTGGTCGCCACCGAGCACGTCCAGCGGGTGCAGCAGGAAACTCGGCGGTGTGTTCAGCCGCTGGCAGGCCGTGATGGCCACGGTCAGGTAGGTGTCCAGCAGCCGCTCGCTGGCCTGGGCCAGGTAGATGAGATAGCTCAGGTGGAACGGTGTCTTCAGGGCCGGGATCGTCGAGACCGGCAGCTCGAGCATCCGGCGCCCGGAGGGGAGCTGCCAGCGGTAGGGGCCGTTGGGCTGCAGGCCCTCGGAGAACCGCCCGAAGAGCATCGAACGCTCCTCGCGCTGCTCCGCCGTCAGCTTGGCCTGTCGGAAGTAGTAGGCCCGGGCGAGGGGACCGATCCACGTCGGCAGGGTCGAGGCGTCGTAGGTGTAGCCACGGTCGGCGAGGGTCTCGAGCACGTCCGTGCTCAGCGAGAAGCCCGGCCCGCGGAACCCGATGGGTCGCAGCCCGCAGGCCTCGCCGATGGCCCCTTCGGCGCGGGCGAGCTCCTCGCGGATCTCCGCGCGGCTGTAGCGATGCAGCCACGGCTCGTGTTTGAAGGAGTGATTGCCGACCTCGTGTCCACGGGCGACGAGCTGGGACAACGCTGCGCGGTTCTCGGGCAGGGCGGCGTCCTGCCCGACGATGAACCAGGTGATCTTCAGACCGAGCTCGTCGAACAGATCACAGGTGACCGGCACCAGGACGTCCAGATAAGACGGGAAGCTCTCCCAGCCGGCGTCCCCGTGCGTCTTCATGTACGACCACTGGTTGTCGGCGTCGAGCGAGACGGCGGCGATCATCGGCGGCGCTCCAGGTGCTGGCGAAGGATGGGCAGGGCGCGCTCGCCCAGACCGATCGTCTCGTTGACGTTGAGGGTCCCGTCGGGGATCTGCGCCGAGTTCACGATGAACAGACCCGGGCGCGAGGTCTCCATCGCCGGCATCAGCGTGGTCGAATAATGCAGCGTCGGCAGGGCCATCACCTGCCGCGCGCGGGCGACCTGAAAGGCGACGACGTGCTCCCGCCGGAAGTCGGGGTACATGCCGGCGAGGGCGTCCAGGAACAGACGCTCGACCGTCGCGTCGTCGTGCTCCCAGAAGGCGTCGCTCTGCGTGAGATACCGCGGGAGATACACCAGCGCGTTGCCGCCGAACCGCTCGCGGTCCACCAGGGCGGTCATCTCGATCACGGCGGTGAAGGGCATGCCCGCGTCCGTGATGTTCGTGACGTAGTAGTTGGCCAGCGGCCGCTTCAGCAGCACGGACGCGCACACGATGCCGTGGTACGTGATGGCCTTGAGGCGGGCCTTCTCCGGGTCGCCGAGCTCGGGGCAGAGCTCGGGGATGTGCGTCGCCGGGGCGGTCACCACCACCGAGTCGAACGTGCGGCGCGTGCCGTCCGCCAGGGTGATGCGCTGCTTGCCGCCGGTCGTGTCGACCCGGGTCACGGCGGCGTCGCAGCGCAACTCCACGCCGTCCGCGGCCAGGCGCCGCTCCAGGGCCCCCACGATGGTCTCGTAGCCGCCGTCCACGTAGCCGAACATCTCGCGCTTCAGGCCCGAACGGCGCGCGGCGTACATGCGCGAGATCGTCGCCCAGATGAAGGCGGCGTTGGCGTTGCCGTAGTTCTCGCCGAGTTTGGCGCGCAGCAGCGGCAGCCACATCTTCTCGAAGGTCCGCTCGCCCGACAGGCGGCGCAGCCAGTCCGTGACGGCCACGCCCTCGAGGGCCTGCCAGTCCGAAAGCTTCGAGGCGTAGAAGATCGTGCCGCCCAGCCGGAACTTGTCGATGAGCCTCAGGGGCGGGAAC
This sequence comes from uncultured Myxococcales bacterium, assembly GCA_903847385.1. Classification (GTDB taxonomy): domain Bacteria; phylum Myxococcota_A; class Bradymonadia; order UBA7976; family UBA1532; genus CAINDO01. The sequence goes on along the minus strand of CAINDO010000014.1, from coordinate 28,429 downwards.
CGCAGGAACTCCATCGAGTCGGACATGGAGTGCAGCCGGCCGTCCGTGAAGAAGCCCGTGCGCGTGGTGTTCCAGCGCAGGGCGTCCGTCAGCGAGAGCTCGTCCAGCAGGCGGCGCACGTTCAGGTCGGACATCAGGATCACGTGGTAGAACTTGTCCCAGGTGAACTCGCCGATGGACCAGGGGGCGGCCAGGCCGCCGCCGCGGGGCGCGCGCTCGTAGACGACGACCTCGTAGCCCACGGCGCGCAGGCGCAGGGCCAGCGACAGCCCCAGGAGGCCACCGCCGATGATGCCGATGCTCGGGGAAGTGCGTACGGTCGTCATGGTGGATTCGGTTTTCACGTTTTCGGATGGCGGGGCATGATCCTGAACGAATCGATGCGCCGTATGCGATCTTTTCTTCGCATTCGACCGGATTCGCGGCGATTCCTGCCGCGCCCGGCGCGGGGAGCGGCCGGACGCGTCGATACGGTTGCCTCGGGCCCCGGTTCTCCGCTACGTCCTCACCCCATGAGCTCGACCGACGCCTCCCTGGCTCCCCTGCTGCATCAGATCCTGAAGACGCCCGCCGCCCTCGGCCCGCGCGCGGCCCTCTGCGCCCGCCTCGAAGCCCTCGGGGTGCCCGCTGCCGGCGGCGCCTGGGCGGCCACGGCGCGGATGGCCGCCGAGCGCGGTCAGTTCGCCGTGGCGCTGGCCCTCGCGCTGCGCAAGCTCACCGGCCAGGCCCGCCAGAGCGCGCTCGAGGCCCTGGCCGCCCGCTACTCCGCCGACCGCCCGGCCGCCGGCCCCCGGCTCCCGCCGCCGATGCCGCCCGCCCGCGCCGAGAGTGTCCCCGCGGACGAGGACGACCAGATCTCGCTGGCCATCAAGCTGCTGACGGACCTGGCCGGGCTGACGCTGCCCGCGGGCGCGCCGCTGCCCGTGGTGCCGTTGTTCTCCGCGCTGCACGCCGCCCACTTCGTCGCCGTGGCGCAGGCCATGGTCGAGGTGTCGTTCAAGGCGGGGGAGCCCCTCATCCGCCAGGGGGACGCCGACCGCACCCTGTACCTGCTGGCCCAGGGTCAGGCGCGGGTCGAGGCGCGGCAGTCCGATGGCACCGTGACCGAGCTGGCCGTGGCTTTGGCGCCTTCGCTCCTGGGTGAGATCTCGTTGCTCACGGCCGTGCCGCGCCGCGCGTCGGTCATCGCCCTCGAGCCGGTCCTGGCCTGGCGCCTGGACGCGGCGTCGCTCGACCGCCTGCAGCGTGAGGCGCCGGACCTGCATGAGCACCTGGAGCGCGTGGTGAAGCAGCGCCTCCTGCAGAACGTCCTGCGCACGAGTCGTCTGTTCGCCGCCACGGGCGTGCCGGACGTCCTCGTGCCGGCCTTCCAGCTCCAGCCCGTGGCCGCCGGGGCCGAGGTCTTCGCGCAGGGGGCCGCCTCGCCGGGCCTGTTCGTGCTCCTGCACGGCACCGCCGAGGTCTGGACGCGCACGCCGGGCGCCGAGCCGCTCCGGGTCGCCACGCTGACCGAGGGCGACGCCTTCGGCGAGTTCTCGCTGCTCACCGGGCAGCCCACGACGGCGGCGGTGCGCATGCCCGACGGCGGCGTGCTCCTGCACCTGTCGGCCAAGAGCTTCGCCCGGCTGCGTCCCCACCTGGGCGCCCTGGAGACGGGCCTCGCGGAGATGATGGAGGTCCGGCGCGGCGAGCTGGACGATCTGGTCGACCCGGTCGACGACGGCGGTTTCGAGTTGGTCGATGAAGCCTGGCTCCTTGCCGAGTGAACCCACGCTGATCGGGAGCGGCATCTCCCGGCGCATCACCTACCGGCTCGGCTCCGTGATGCTGCTCGCGGTGTTCCTGACGCACGCGCGCCCGCTGCTCGTGCCGCTCGTGCTCGCCGTGTTGCTGGCGTTCCTCATGTTCCCGGTGGTGCGGTTCCTCACGCGGCGCCGGGTGCCCTCGGTCCTGGCGATCATCGTCGCGCAGGGGGTGGCCACGCTGCCCATCGTGTTTCTGGGGACGGTCTTCGCGGGCACGCTCGGCGAGTTCGTGCGCAAGCTGCCCGAGTATCAGGCCGTCCTGGCGGCGGGTTTCGTCAACTTCGTGAACTGGGGCCTGTCGCAGTTCACCGCCGGGCCGATGCGCGTCGCGTTGGAACAAAACCTGACCGGCACCGTGTTGCCCGAGGTGATGCAAGAGGGTCTGGGGTTCGCCCGGGGCACCTTGCAGTTCCTGACGACGGCGCTGGTCGCCACCTTTCTGATGTTGGTCATCAACCTCTTCCTCTTGTTGGAGGCGCGACGACTGCGGGAGAAAATCGTCGAGGCGTTCGGTCGGGACAACGCCCTGCTCAGCTCGCTCGAGGCCATCGGCGAGGACGTTCGCGCCTACGTCGTGGCCAAAACGGCCATGAGCGCGCTGACGGGTGTGTGCGTGTGGTTGCTCCTGGCCGGCTTTGGCGTCGACTTCGCGGTCCTGTGGGGCCTCTTGGCCTTCCCGCTCAACTTCATCCCGACCGTGGGCGCGATTCTGGCCTCGGTGCCGCCGATGCTGGTCGCCGGCATCGACCCGGAGATGTCGCCTTGGGGCTTGGCCGGCGTCTGCGGCGGGCTCCTGGCGGTGAACGGGGTCATCGGCAGCTACATCGATCCGCGTTTCGTGGGGCGTTCGGTCGAAATCTCGCCCCTGGTCGTCCTTCTCTCCATGCTTACCTGGGGGTTCTTGTGGGGTCCCATCGGCGCGATTCTTGCGGTGCCCATCATGGTCTCGGTCAAGGTCATCTGCAGCCACGTGCCCGGGCTCGAGCGCATCGCCACGCTCCTCAAGGCTTGAGCGCGCTCGCGCTGGCCGTGGTGTGGCTGTGTCTCTTCGCGGGCGTCGCGCAGGCCGAGTCCGGCGGACGGCCCATCGCCCCGCGGGGTCCGCTCTCGGCGGCGGAGCAGGAGACGATCGGCCTGTTCAAACGCGTGGCGCCCTCGGTGGTCTTCGTGACCAGCAAGAGCCGCTACCGCGACTTCTGGACGGCGGACGTGACCGAGGTGCCCCAGGGCAGCGGCACGGGCTTCGTCTGGGACGAGAACGGACACATCGTCACGAACTTCCACGTGATCGCCGAGGCGAGCGCCGTGGAGGTCACCCTGGACGACCAGACGTCGCTGCCCGCCGAGGTCGTCGGCGTGGCGCCGGACAAGGACCTGGCGGTCCTGCGTGTCCGCGGGGGCGCGCGGCTTCGCCCCATCGACGTGGGCACCTCGTCGGACCTGCTCGTCGGCCAGTCGGCCTATGCGATCGGCAACCCCTTCGGCCTCGACCACACGCTCACCACCGGAGTGATCAGCGCCACGGGCCGCACCATCAAGGCCATCACGGGGCGCGAGATCGATGGCTGCATCCAGACGGACGCGGCCATCAACCCGGGCAACTCCGGCGGCCCGCTGCTGGACAGCGCCGGGCGCCTGATCGGCATCAACACGATGATCCAGAGCCCCTCGGGCGCGAGCGCCGGCATCGGGTTCGCCGTGCCCGTGGACATCATCAACCGGTTCGTGCCGCAGCTCATCCGCCACGGTCGCCTCGTGCGCCCGGTCATCGGCGTGAACCTGGTGGACGACCGCTTCACCCGGCGCATGGGCCTGGTCGGCGCGATGATCGGCCAGGTGGTGCGCGGGGGCCCGGCGGCGGTGGCCGGCCTGCGCGGGGCCGCCCGGGCGCGCAACGGGCGCGTCGTCGCGGGGGACGTGATCGTGGCCGTGGCCGGGCAGCGCGTGGACACGACGGACGACCTGCTCGCCGCGCTGGAGAGCCACGAGGTCGGCGAGTCCGTGGTGCTGACCGTCCGGCGCGACGGGGCGCTGCTCGAGGTCAAGCTGCCGCTGGCGGCGCCGCCGCGGAACTGAGTTCGGGTCGCGACCCGGCGACTTGACAATGGTCAGATGACTCAGGGATTTCCCGGGGGCGTCGCGCAATGCACCCGATGGCACGGGCATCGTGACCTGTTACCTCTGGGCCATGTCACACGCGCGACACCCCTTTCTGTCCGGACTCGTGAGCTGGACCGGGCTGACCACGGGGGACCGTTCGGTGACCCCCGGCGTCGAGTCCGCCTGGGACCCGCACCTGGCGCTGGCCTCCATCGCCGAGCCGCTGATCGAGGACCCCCGCTTCGACGCGGCCCTGGTCGCGCAGGTCCGGCGTCACCCCGTCACGCTGGCGCCCGTCGAGGGCGGGCCCGTGCGGGCGGCCTCGCTCGAGGCCGTGATGCTCGACCGGGGCGGCTTCGTGCTCCGGCTCGCGCCGCTGCGGGGTCATCGGCCCCTGGAACTGGACGGCGAGGTCGTCGTGTCCTGGGCGCATCAAGGCGATCACTACGCCGGCCGCGGGCGGGTCGAGGCGCGCCCGTCGTCCCGGCTTCACGTGGAGCTGCCCCATGCCGGCTGGCGCTTCGCCGGGCGGGCCGGGCTGTACTCCGATGCGCCGGCATTGCTCGCGTTGTGGAAGCGGGCCGTGGCGGACGACGCCCACGCCCAGACCACCGCCTATGCGCCCCGGATGCGTGCGTGGCTCGACGCGATGGCGGCCGGTGTCACGCCCGTGCACCTGCGCTTCGAAACGCTGGGGCTGGAGTGCACGGCGCGGCTGGTCCACGAGGGCGGGTCCACGGCGCCCGAGACGGCGCGTGGCCCGCACGAGGGCATCGCGCCCCTGCGGCTGCGCCCCGTGGATCTGGGCGATTGGGCCGACGCCGGCCGCGGGCTGACCGGCCCGGTCACGCTCACCGGCCTCGCGGAGGGGATGCTGATGACCTGCCGCACCAGCGTCGGCGGCCTGGGGGTCGTCGACGGCGTGTTGTGGCTCCTGGGGCCGCAGGGCATCGCCGCCAGCGCGTTGCGCGCGACGTGAACGCCCCCGCCGAGGTCGAGGGCTCAGCCCTCGGTCGGGCGGGCCAGAGCGAAGCGGACGAGCTCGGCGAACGACGAGGCGCCGGTCTTCTCCATCAGGCGCGCCCGGTGCACCTCGACCGTCTTGATCGAGATGTCCAGGGCATCGGCGACCTGCTTGTTGGACGCGCCGCCGACGAGCTGGTCGAGGACCTGAAGCTCGCGGGCCGTGCAGGTGGTGAAGCGCCGACGAATCTGTGCCTCGTCCATCGCGCGGGCCCAACGCTCGGCCTCCCACGTCAGGGCGGCTTGCACGCGCTCGAGCAGGCGGTTGTTGCTGAACGGCTTCTCCAGGAAGTCGAACGCGCCGCCCTTGAGCGCCTGCACGGCGGAGCTGACCTCGCCGTGACCCGTGACGAAGATGATGGGCAGGTCGCAGTTGGCCTCGTTGAGGGCCTCCTGCAGCTCGAGTCCGCTCATCCGGGGCATGCGCAGGTCGAGGACCACGCAGCCACGCATCGACGGGTGATACCGTTGAAGGAAGTCCACCGCGGACGCGAAGGACTCCGTCGCCAGATGCACGGACTCCATGAGCCACGCGATCGACTGCCGGACGGCCCCGTCGTCGTCGACGATGTAGACGCGCTGCGTCCGGTTCTCGGCTTCCACTTGAATCTCCTCCATCGCTTCCTTCACCTGCCTTTTGCGCTTGCGTGTTCTACTCGCAAAATCGACGCCCGAGGAGCACCGATTTCATGTCCGAAATGCTGAAAGAGAGCCCCGCTCACCTGGCCGTCGCGGCGTTCGCCGCGCAGCTTCCGGAGGCGGTCTTCATCTTCGATACGGCGCGGCCGGGCCTGGCCTACGCGAACGCGGCGCTCGAGAGTCTTTCGGGACTCACCGAGGCGCAGCTCATCGAGGACTTCCGGGCGTGGCTCTCGCGGGTGCACTCCGAGGATCTGCCCATCGCCGCGGCCAGCGGCGCGTGGGAGTCGGACGCGCCCGGACAGACCGTGCGCTACCGCTACCGGCACGACACTCTGGGGTGGCGCACCTTCGAGGCCCGCCTGTTTCGCATCGAGGGCTCCGACACGCTGGTCGGCGGCCTCGTCCGCGATCTGACGGAGGTCATCGAGGCCGAACGCCTCGCACAGGTCGAGGTCATGCGCCAGCGCTCCCTCGGCCAGTTTCGCGCGGCGGCGGACATGCTGCCCGTCGGCCTGGTGCTGCGCGTGAACGCCGAACGGTTCATCGCCAATGCGTTCGCCCGGCGCCTGGTGCCAGAGCTCGAGGCGAACCTGCCCGAGACCTTCGCCGCGGCGCTCGAGGCCCCGACGGACACGCGGTCCACGCTCAAGGTGCGGCCGGGCACACCCGAGATGCGGCGCCTCGAGGCCGTGACCCACACCGTCGACCTGGGCACGGAGTCCCTGCCGCTCCTCACCTTCACGGACGACACGGCCCGCGCGCAGTCCGAGGCCTTTGCCCAGGGCTGGGCCTCGGAGCGGGAGCGCCTGCTGCGCTCGCTCCTCGTCAGCGAGATGGCGGCCTCCATCGCCCATGACCTGAACCAGCCGCTCACGGCCATTCAGAGCTGGGTCGAGGGCGTGCGCATGCGCCTGGAGCGCATGGACCTGGACCACCCCGGCATGAAGGCGATCCTCGGCGCGCTCAACGAGGCCGCCGGCCAGGGTCGCCGCGCCGGCGACATCGTGAACCGACTGCGCAGTTTCATCCTGCGGGGCGAGGTCGAGGCCGGGAGCGCCCCCCTGACCCTGGCGCTCGAGCGCGCCGCCCGCGCCTTCGCACATGATGGCTCCGGGCTTCACGTGGTGCTGCCGCCGACGATGGCGACGCTGCCCCGAGTGCGCGGCAACCCGGCGCACCTCGAGGTCGTGGTCGTCTCGCTTCTGCGCCACCTGCAGCCGCGGCGGACCAGCGAGCTCGCGCCCGCCAAGCGTCGGGTGGCCATCGCCGAGCACGGCATCGTCGCCGGGCGGTTGCGTCTTTCCGTGCCCGATGGCCTGCCCGCCGAGGGCGAGCAGCGCGTGCTCTCCAGCGCCGCCGGCGTGAATCAGGACGGCGCCGTCGGACCCCACGAGATGGACCTCGCCGTCGCCGTCGCCGCCATCGAGTCCATCGGCGGTCGACTGTCGCAGGTCGACCGCGAGCAGGGCCCGCAGTTCTGGCTCGACCTCGAGGTGGCGGATGGCACGGCGCAAGATTCCGGGTTCCCCTGACCGGGATGGTTCGACCGCCAGCATCGGCGGTCGGCCCGCCGGGCGCATCAGGAGTTACCCGGGTGAGTCTCCGGTCTGTCCAGGTCCACCCCACAGAGTTTCACCAGCAGCGCGGCCACGGCGTCCCGGGAGAACGGCTTCTCGAGCACCGGAACGCCCGTGTCCTGCAAGGCCGTGGCGGCGCCCGAGCCCACCGCGCCCCCGGTCATCACGGCGAAACGCCCGAGGAGCATCGGGCGATGGACGGCCAGCCAGGGCAACAGATCCGTGCCCAGGTGGGGTGACAACTGCAGGTCGCACAGGATCGCCCGGATCGGCTCCGTCGACAGGATCGCCCGGGCCTCCTCCAACGAGCCGGCGAGGCGCGACTCCATGGGGTCGAGCAACCAGGCCAGGCTCTCGCGCAGGTCGCGCTCGTCGTCGACGATGAGAATCGGTGCGTCGTCGCGGATGGGGGTGATTGGGGGCGATGGCTCGGCGGGCTCGCCCGCCTCGAGCAGCGTCACGGCCACGAGATCCGGCTCGCCGGCGTGGGCGGGGAGGCGCACCAGACCGACGCTGAAGGGCAGCTTCCGTCCGTCGGGCAGCGCGCGCACGAGGTGCCCGCGCTCCGCGCCCGAGCGGACGGCGCGCGCGAGCAATTCGGCGACGCCCGGGTCATCCGGCGTGGCCGCGCCCAGGACCTCGCCGAGCGCGCGTCCGACCAGGGCGTCGCGACCATCGGGGGTCTCGGGCTCGGCGAAGCGGGCGTTCACGGCCCGGATCTCGCCCGTGCAGGTGGTGACGCACGCCGCCTGCCCGAGGGCGCGCCACGCCGCCGCCAGCGCGGCATCGGACACGGGCGTGGCGGCCGCCCGCGCCGGCGCGGTGTGACCGCCCCGCAGCACCCGCAGACGGTCCAGACACTCGCGCTCGGCGTCGTCCGTGGTCGGCGTGTCGAGCCGCTCGTCGGGCACGAGATCCTCGGGCAGGGCGGGCGGCGGCCAGAGCGCGACCAGCCACGCGCCCTGCCGCTGGGCGTGGGCGGCGAGGGCGAGCGTCTGGAAGCTCGCCGGCCCCTTGAGGACCACCAGCGCCGGCGCGGCCGTGGCGGCGGCCCTGATCGGCGTCAAGCCGGCCGGGAGCGCCACGGGCAGGTCGGTGAGGACGAGCACGCGCATCAGCGTGTCCTCGGTGGAGAGGCGCGGCGGGCGGGGTGGGGGAGCGTGTCGGACATGGACGTCTCAAAGATTCACGTCGGCAGACCGTGGGCCCGCCTTGAGTCCGCTGACCCTCGCCACCGCGACCGGCAGGCGCTAGGATGCGCCGCCTGATCGCCCCTCGGCGGTCGCCTCTGCCAGGAGTTCGTGATGCGTTACCTCATTCTCGGTGCGGGCCGTCAGGGCGCCGCCGCCGCCGTCGACCTCGGCCGCCTCGGTGGCGCCGAAGACATCGTGCTCGCCGACCGCGACCTCGCCGTGGCCCAGGCCGCGGCCGAGCGCGTGAACCGCCTCGTGGGCCGCGACGTCGCCCGCCCGCGGCAGCTTCAGGCGGACGACGAGGCCGGCGTGCGCGCGGCGCTGCTCGAGTGCACCGTGGCGCTGAGCGCCGTGCCCTACTACTTCAACGTCGCCCTGACGCGCCTGGCCATCGAAACCCGCCGCCACCTGGTCGACATGGGCGGCCACACCGGTGTGGTGCGCGAGCAGCTCGCCTTCGACGCGCAGGCCCGCGAGGCCGGCGTGGTCATCCTGCCGGACTGTGGCATGGGCCCGGGGCTGGTGAACGTGCTGGCCGTGTATGCGATGGAGCACCTGGACCGGACGGACGAGCTGCACCTGAGCGACGCCGGCCTGCCGCAGGATCCGCAGCCGCCCTGGAACTACATGTGCGCGTTCCACCTGAACGGTCTGACCAACGAGTACGACGGCCTCGTGCCGCAGTTGCGCGACGGCAAGATCGTCGACCTCGAGGCCCTCAGCGGCCTGCGCACGGACGACCTCGGCGAGCTCGGCACCTACGAGAGCTTCATCGCCGCCGGCGGCTCCACCGCGCCGTGGTCCTTCGAGGGCCGGGTGAAACACTTCGAGACGCGCATCCTGCGCCTGCCGGGCCACCACGCCTGGTTCTCGGCCTTCAAGGCCCTGGGCCTGTTCAGCGAGACGCCCGTGGCGTTCGGCCCCGAGGGGCGGACGATCGTGCCGCGCGACTTCTATCACATGCTCCTGGCCAAGCAGATCACGGCCCCGAGCTTCAAGGACACGTGCATCATGTATTGCCGCGCCGTGGGGACCAAGGCCGGCAAACCCACCCAGGCCGTGGTCACGCTGCGGGATCAGTTCGACGAGTCCACGGGCCTGACCGGCATGGAGCGCCTGACCGGCTGGCACTGCGCCATCATGATGGAGATGATCGCCGCCGGCCGCGTGCCCGCCGGCGCCCGCGCGCTCGAGGCCCTGCTGCTCGACGCGCAGCCGACGGCCAAGGCCGTGATGGACGAGGTCGCCCGCCGGGGCATCTCGTTCCAGGTGAAGCTGTCCGACGCCGCGCGCTGAAGCCCGAAACCCAACCCCGAAACCCACGGAGTCGTCCGAAGCCATGACGCTGCCCAAGCCCGAAGACATCCGCATCACCTACACCTCCCAGTCCGCGGACATGGAGGCGGCCCACCAGCTCTTCGACCAGGCGCTCGAGACGGTTCGCGCGCAGTCCGGCGCCGAGCACCCGCTCTACATCGACCACCAGCCGGTCACCTCGCCGCTTCCGAGCATGGTCGATCTGTCGCCCATCGACACCCGCGTGGTGCTCGGTCGTTTCGCCGCGGCGACGGCCGAGCTGGCCGGCAAGGCCATCGAGTCGGCTGCCGCGCAGAAGGGCGCCTGGCGCCGCACGCCCTGGCAGGAGCGCGTGGCCATCCTGCGCAACGCCGCCAAGATCACGCGTCAGCGCAAGTTCGACCTCGCCGCCGTCATGGCCGTCGAGGTGGGCAAGAACCGCATGGAGGCCATGGGGGACGCCGAGGAGACGGCGGATCTCATCGACTATTACTGCGATCAGATGGACGAGACGAACGGCTTCGTGCGCGACATGAACCGCATCACGCCCATCGAGAAGAACACGGACGTCCTGCGGCCGTTCGGTGTGTTCGCCTGCATCGCGCCGTTCAACTTCCCGGCGGCGCTGTCGGCGGGCATGTCTTCGGCGGCGCTGATGGCCGGCAACACGGTCGTCTACAAACCCGCCCAGGACACGCCCTGGACGGGCTTGAAGCTCTACGAGATCTATCGCGACGCGGGCATCCCCGCCGGTGTGTTCAACTATGTCACGGGCTCCGGCTCGGTCATCGGCGACCCGCTGTGGCAGCACCCGCTGACGGACGGTGTGGTCTTCACCGGCTCCAAGGAGGTCGGCCTGCGCATGTACGCCGGTCTGTCCTCGCGCTGGGTCAAGCCCTGCCTGCTCGAGCTCGGCGGCAAGAACCCGACCATCGTGATGGACTCGGCGGACCTGGACATGGCCGCCGAGGGTGTCATGCGCTCGGCCTTCGGTCTGCAGGGCCAGAAGTGTTCGGCCTGCTCCCGCGTGTACGTGCACCGGGCCGTGGCCGAGGCCTTCACCGAGAAGCTGGTGGAGCGGACGAAGAAGCTCGTCGCCGGTGATCCGACCCGCCGCGAGGTGTATCTCGGGCCGGTCATCAACGAGCGCGCGCTGCGCAAGTTCGTTGGGCTTTCGGCCTACGCCCGCGAGCACCTGGAGATCCTCACGGGCGGCGAGCGGCTGCGCGGCGGCGAGTTCGACCACGGTCACTTCGTCGCCCCGACGATCGTGCGCGCGCCCCTCGACTCGCACTTCTTCCGCGAGGAGTTCTTCCTGCCGCTGCTCACGCTCGGGGTGGTCGACTCGCTGGAGCAGGCGCTGTACGAGTCCAACCAGGCCGAGTACGGCCTGACGGCGGGCTTCTACTCCGCTCACCCGGCCGAGATCGAGCAGTTCTGGGACGAGATCGAGTCCGGCGTGACCTACGTGAACAAGCGCTCCGGCGCCACCACGGGGGCCTGGCCCGGCGCGCAGCCCTTCTGCGGCTGGAAGGGCTCCGGCTCCACGGGCAAGGGCGGCTGCGGGCCCTACTACGTCGCGCAGTTCATGCGCGAGCAGAGCCGCTGTCTCATCACCGAGAAGTGACCTTCGCCGGGATGAAGACGATGGGGAGCGTCGCCTGACAGGTGCGGTCCTCGAGGCGGGTGGCCTCGAGCGCCGCGCCGAGGCAGTCCGTCAGACCCGTGAGCAGCAGCGTCGACTCGACGAGCGTGGCCCGCGGGCCCGGCGCCGACCGGTTGTACTGGAGCCGGTAGGTGATGCGGCCGAGCCGCGGCGCCTCGCCGGCGAGCGCGGTGTGGTAGCAGGCCGTGAGGGCGCCCGTGGCGTGCTCGACGCTGGCCGCGACCTCGCGCGCTTTGCAGTCGCCGGCCACGGCCGGGGGCTTCAGATCGACCTTCACCGTCGCGGGCGTGGACCCGCCTTCGTCGCCTGCGTCTGGTCCGGCGCGCGTGGGCAAGGGCAGGGAGAGCACCGGGTGCGCCGCGCGAAAGAACGGCCCGAGCAAAGCGGCGGGGGGGTCCGGCGCGCGCTCCGGCACCGGCGCGTCCGGCGAGGGCAGGGGCGTCGGCGTGTCCTCCCAGCCGGCCACCCGCCACACACCTTCCTGGCGCTCCAGCCAGAAGCCGAAGAGCTGCGCCACGCCGTCCAGCGTCACGCGGGCGGTCACGACCGCACGGCCGTCGATCATGCGCAGCCGGTCGAGGCGCGCCGTCTTCAGGTCGCCGGGGCCGTCGGCCATCATGCGCAGCGGGAAAGCGTCCGGCGAGCGGTCGGGGGTGAAGCGCGCCTGCAGCGCGAGCGTCGGATCGAAGAGCCGGGGCGAGAGCAGCGCGCGCGCGGCGGACTCGGCGTCGTCGGCCACGACGGCGGCCTTCTCGGGCGCGCAGGCGGCGCAGAGCGCCACGGAGAGGGCGAGCGACGGCGCCTTCATGGGGCCCTCTCGTCGAACTCGGGCAGCACGGGCAGGTCCGGGGCCGCGATGCGCGCGGCGTCCAGCAGCCCGACGAGCTGGCCGTGGCTCACGTCCGCACCGGTCAGCACGCGGAGTCCGAGCAGGCCGGGGTGGGCGCTTCGCAGCTTCGCGAGGGCGGGGCCCAGGTGTTCGGGCACGCTCGCGTCCACGAGGTCGCCCAGGACGACGGACTCGCCGGACGCCTCGAGGCGCTGCCCCTCGGGGGTGGCCCGCAGGACCAGGTAGGGGGCGTAGGCGGGCGTGCAGGTCAGGGGCAGCTGGGCGGCGGGCGAGACCGGCGCGCAGCCGGGGCCCGTCGGCGGCGCCGGTGGGCTCGGCGTGCGCTCCACGGCGGGCAGGGGCAGAACGGCGGGGCCGCCGTCCGCGCTGCGCACCACCAGAAGATGTTCACCCACGCCGGCCTCGCGCGCCCAATCGGACAGGCGCGGCAGCAAATCGGCGGGTGTGTCCCGCGGCAGGGCGAACGCCGCCTGGATGCGCGCCGTGGCGTGCGCGGACGCCGCGAGGGCCTCTCGACGAGCGACCGCGCCCCGCAGCGCGTCGGTCACGGCCGCCGGGGTGGGCGCCAGGGGCGGGCCGCCGTCGACCTCGAGACCGGCGGGCGTCGCGAGGACCAGGATCGCGGCCGTGGGGCGGCCCGCGGCGTCCCGGCCGGCCAGACCGCCGGCCCAGGTGCGGGCGGCACCGGCGCGCGGCAGCCCGTTCTGCCCGAGGGCGCTCAGGCGGCGCTGCAACGCGCTGTCGGCGTCCACCGTGGCGATCCGCCAGCCGGCGTCCGTGTGGCGCAGCGTGAGGCCGACCGCCATGGGCCAGCCCTCGCGGTCGAAGTCGATCGTCGCCGCGGCCGCGTCGGCATCGCCCGGGCCCGGTCGCAGGTCGGACACCCCGAGGAAACGGAGGGTCGCGTCGCCCTGAAGGCGCTGCCAGGCGACGAGCGCCGCCGGGTCGAAACGCGCGGCACGCTCGGCCGGGTCCGGCGCGGAGAACGCGCGCTCGAGGGCCGGCAGGACGGGCTCGGGGCCGGCCTGCGCGTCCGTGGACGCACCGGGCCGGCAGGCCGGGAGCGCCGCGAGCAGCAGCAGGGCGACGAGGGGCATTCCAGGGCGCGCACGCATGGGCCGACGCTAACACGCGGCGACCCTCGGGCGCCGCCCATTGCGGCAAAGGCCCCGTCGACGCACACTGGCGGCCGTGTCTCCGACGCTGGGGAGCGACCATGGACGCAGCGACCTACTCAGGCCCCATTCTCGTCACCGCGGCCTACTTCGGGCTCTGGTATGCCCTCCTGCTCGGACTCCAGCGCGGCACCAAGTACGCCCTGCAGGCCGAATACGCGGCCCGCGGCGAGGTGTTCGATCGCTACTTCGGGCAGGACGGGCGGATGCTCGCGGCGGATCGCGCGGTCATCAATACGCACGAGCAGATGGGACCGTTCCTGGCGTCGATGTGGCTGCACGCGGTGTTCGTCTCACCGCAGTCGGCGACGTGGCTCGGCGGCGCCTACGTCGCGCTGCGGACGGCCTACCCGTTCCTGCTCGGCAAGAATCTCTCCAGGACGCAGTCGAAGCGCGTGTTCGCCGCGACCGGGCCGGCGTACCTGATCGTGTTCTATTTCATCGGCAGCACGGTGGCCGCGGCCCTCAGGGCCTGAGCCGCGCGCGCGTCTGGTGCTTTCCTCGGCGCGGCCCTTGGTGCACCCTGCGCCCGATGAGTCGCAACGCACGCCGCGCCGGTCCACGTCTCCGCCTGCCCAAGGAACTCCTGACCGCGCTGGAGAAGCTCGAGGGCGAGCCCCTGGATGCGGGGCCCGCCGTGCGCCGCATCGCCGCCGGCGTGACCCGCCTGAACCACGGCCTGACGCGGGCGCGGGGCGGCTTCGGCGGCTATCTGCGTGACCCCGAGCTGCGCGCCGCGTACCGGACCTATTACCTGTGCACGAACGCACCGAAGCTCTGGCCGGTGCTGGACCGCCTGGAGGCCCGGGGGCTGCTGCCCGCGGGCGGCGGGCGCGCGCTGGAGCTCGGGTGCGGCCCGGGCACGGGCGTCGCGGGGCTGGCGCTGTGGGCCGCCGCGCATGGGCAGCAGTGGACGCTCCGCGCCACGGATGTGCTGCGCGAGGCCGCCGCCGGCGCCGAGGAGTTGATGCGCGCGCTGGGCGTGCCCGTCACGACGGGCGTGCTGGATCTCGCGGCGCCGATGAAGGTCGAGGGGCGCTGGGACCTCGTGCTCTGCATGAACGTGCTCAACGAGCTCGACGCGCGCCACGACGCGCGGCTGCTGGACGACCTGCGCGGTCTGCTCTCCCCGGACGGGCTGTGGGTCGCCATCGAGCCGGCGTCGTCGGCCGAGTCGCGGCGCGTGCTGGCGCTGCGCGACCGGGCCGTGGCCGCCGGCTGGCAGGTCGTGGCGCCATGTCCGAACGCGCTCGCGTGCCCGGCCCTGGCCGCCGCGGACGGGTGGTGTCACGGCGAGTGGCACTTCGAGCGGCCGCCCTTCGTGCGCGCGGTGGACCGCGAGACGGGGCTGCTGCGCGAGGTGTTGAAGGCCACGTGGTTCGTGCTCGCCCCGCCGGGGGCGCAGATCCCCCCCGTGCTCGGCCCGGACGCGAAGGGCACGCTCGCCCGTGTGACGACGGCGCGCAACGACGCCAAGGGGCGCAGCGACGTCGAGGTCTGCATCGACGGTGCGCTGCGTCGGCTGGAGTTGCAGACGCGCGACCGGACACCCGAGAACGCCGACTTCTTCGACCTGAGCCGCCACGATCTGGCGCATCTGGAGGGGCCGGGCGTGGCCTCCGGCGAGCGGCGCCTCGGCGCCGACGACCGCGTGGAAAGAGTCGAAGAGAGCACCTGAGCCGCCCGGCGGCGGTTGCTCCGCGCCGCGCGCCCGCTTATCTTGGCGCCCATGTCCGAGACCCGATACACCACCTTCGAAGAGTTCTGGCCGTTCTACCTGGGCGAGCACCGCGACCCCCTGAACCGCCGCCTGCACTTCATCGGCACCACTGGCGCGCTCAGCTGCCTGGCGCTGTCCGTGGCCACGCTGAACCCGGCCATCCTGGCCCTGGCGCCCGTGTTCGGGTACGGCTTCGCCTGGGTCGGTCACTTCATCATCGAGAAGAACCGCCCGGCCACGTTCACCTACCCGGCGTGGTCGCTGCGCGGCGACTTCCGGATGTACTTCCTGATGTTGTCCGGCAAGCTCGGCCCGCATCTGGAGCGGGCAGGGGTTCGATGACGGGGGGGGTCTCATGAGCTTCGCGCCGGCGTGGCCCATCACGCTCTCGATGGGCGCCGTGGGCGGCCTCCTGCTGACGTACACGGGCCTTTTCGGGCGCCTGACGCGGTTGCGGAAGGCCGCGGACGCCGCCTTCATCGCGTTGACCGATGCGCGCGCCGCCGGCGGGGACACGGGCACGGCGCAGGCCACCTACGACGCCGCCGCGGCCCGGTACGACGCCGCCGTGCAACGCGGCCCGACGCGTTTCATCGCGACCTGGGCGCGCATGACGACGCACGATCAGCGCGTGGCCGCCGGCGCCGTGCCGCGCGGCGCGGACTGAGTGCGACCGCCGGACCGGGGCCCGCGGCGGCCCGAACTGCTCTCCGTCGACCCGGCGCCCGGGGAGCGGCCGGCCTTGCTGTTCCAGGACGCCGACCTGATCGCCGTGGACAAACCCGTGGGCTGGCTGACGCACCCGGACCAGGCGACGGAGCGGCCGGACGTGTTCACGTTCCTGGGTGGCGGCCTGGGCGTGCACCACCGGTTGGACGTCGACACGAGCGGCGTGCTGATCTTCAGCCGCTCGCCGGCGGGGGCCCGGGCGCTCGCCGCGGCCTTCGAGGGCGGCGGCGCCGACAAACGCTACCTGGCGGTGGTGGATGCGCCGCTCCCGCGTGCCGCCGGCACGCTGACGGGTGAGGTCCCGGCGGCCCGGGGCAAACCCGCCGAGACGCGCTATCGAGTGATTCGGCGCGGCGTCGCGGGCACGCTGGTCGAGGCCAGCCCGATCACGGGTCGGACCCACCAGATCCGCGCCCACCTGGCGGCGGCCGGAGCGCCAATCCGGGGCGACCTGCGCTACGGCGACCCCCTGGACGTCCGCGCGCCGCGGCTCATGCTGCACTGCGAGCGCATCGCGCTGCCCGGGGGCCGCGTGTTCGAGGCGCCGGCGCCGGCGGCCTTCGCGGCGGCCCGCGGGGACACCACCGGCCTGCGCGCCGGGCTGCGCGCCGACCCGGACAACACGTGTTTCCGCGAGCGCAACGGGGCGGGGGACGCGTCGCCGGGTGTGTACGTCGACCGCTACGGCGACTGGCTCTGGGTGCAGCACGACGCCGGCGCGCCCGAGGCCCCGCTGCCCCCCGCGCGCGGCGTGTACCGCATCGACGCCCTGCGCGACCGCTCCCAAGGCCGCCAGGCGCCCCCCGCGCACGTCTCCGGCGAGCGCGCGCCGCAACCGCTGGCGGTGCGGGAGAACGGCGTCGAGTACCGGGTGGTGCTGGCCGAGCACCTGAGCACGGGCCTGTTCCTGGACCAACGGCCGCAACGCGGCTGGCTGCGCGCCCGGGCGGACGGCGCGCGCGTGCTCAACACGTTCGCGCACGCCGGCGGCTTCACGGTCGCGGCGGCGGTCGGCGGCGCCGCGCGCACGGTCAGCATCGACCTCGACCGAGACTGGCTCGCCCGCATCCCCGGTCAGCTCGCGGCGAACGGCGTCGACCCCGATCCGCAGCGCCACGACACGATCCACGGCGATGTCTTCGACTGGCTGCGGCGCCTCTCCAAGCGTCCGGATCGCTTCGACTTCGTGATCCTCGACCCGCCCAGCACGAGCGTCGGCGCGCGCGGCAAGCGCTGGTCCGCCGCGCAGGACTACACCGCGCTCGTGGCCGCCGCGCTGCCCCTCGTGGCCCCCGGTGGGCGCCTGCTCACGGTCACGAACCACCGCGGCGTCACGCCCGCGCGCTTCTACGACCTGGTCTCCGCGGGCCTGCCACCGGGCGCCGTGCTCGAGCGTGTGGGCACGATGCCGGTCGACTTCCCCGAGGTCGGCCCGCCGCCCACCAAGTCGTGGATCTGGCGGCTCGGCCCCGGCCTCAACCCGGGATGAAGACCTCGCCCACCTCGCGCAGGTTGTAGCGAGAGGCCATCGTGAAACCATAAGCACCGGCGTGGGTGAGGGCGAGCAGATCGCCCTCCTCGACCTCGGGCAGCGCGATGTTCCGGGCCAGCACGTCCGCGCTCTCGCAGCAGGGGCCCACGAGCGTCACGCGGCCTGCCGAGGGCGCCCCGGGGCGGGTGAGCGACACGACGGGGTGGCGCGCGCCGTACAGGGCGGGGCGGATGAGCGCGTTCATGCCGCCGTCGACGCCCACGAAACGCCGCCCGTGTTTGTCCTTGATCTGCGTGACACGGAGGACCAGGACCCCCGCCTCGCAGACGAGGAACCGGCCCGGTTCGAGCCAGACCTCGACGGCGCGGGGTGCGCGGGCCCGGGCCTGGGCGAGGGCGGCGTCCACCGCGGCGAGGTCGAGCACGTGGCCGCGGCCGTAGGGCACGCCGAGCCCGCCGCCCAGGTTGAAGATCCGCACGTCGGGCAGGGCCTCGGCGAGGGGCTGCAGGGCATCCAGGTGCTCCGCCCAGGTCCCGGCGTCGAAGATGCCGCTGCCGCTGTGCGTGTGCAGGCCCACGATGCGCGCCCCGGCTGCGGCCGCCAGGTCGCGGGCGGCCGGCAGGTCCTCGGGCGCGAGGCCGAACTTCGCGTCGCCGCCCGAGGTCCGCACGTGGCGGTGGTGACCGCGGCCGACGCCCAGGTCGAAGCGCAACAGCACGTCGCGCCCACGGAACAGCTCGGGCCAGCGGGCGAGGGGGTGCAGGCCGTCGAGCGTGACGTGCGAACCCCGGGCGAACGCCTCCGCGTACTCGGCGCGGGGGGCGAAGTTGGGCGTGAACAGCAGGGGCGCGTCGAGGCCGTCGCCCGCGGCGAGCTCACCGGCGGACACGCACTCCAGGCCGAGGCCGTGCCCCGCGAGCCGGGCCAGCACCTGTGCGTGTCCGTTGGCCTTCTGCGCGTAGAAGATGCGGTCGACGCTGCGCAGCGTGCGGAGTTGCGCGGCGGCGGCGTCCAGCGTGGGACCGTGGTAGGCGTAGAACGGCGTGGGGTGCGCGTCGGCGAGGGCGACGAGCGCCGGGGCGTGAAACCATGGGGGCATGGGCACCCGGTGCCACCTCCGGGCGCCGGGGTCAACTTCCCGGCGCTCGCGGCCCTCGCGGTGCCCGACCGGATCGGCTACGTTCCCCGCGTGCCGTCGCCGAAGCCGCCCGAGCCGCCCGCGTTCGCCCTGCCCCGAGGGGGGCGCCCGCGCGCGTCGTGGCGGTTCCCCGCGCTGGTGACCACGGCGCTGGTGATGACCGTCGTCGGCGGCTTCGTGGTCAAGGCGCGCCTCGAGCGCGACCCCATGGCGGGCATCCCGCCGGCCACCCGGGCCGAGATGTCCGTGCGCGCCGCCGAGGAGGCCCTGGCCGAGGGCGCGCTCCCCAAGGCCGAGGGCGCGCTCACGGAGGCCCTCGCGCACCTGGACGCGGCGCTCGAGGCGGCCCCCGGCGACGTGACGCTCGCCCGCGCGCGCCTCGCCGTCGTCGACCGGCAGGCGCAGCTCGCCGTCCGCCAGGACCAGCCGATGGAGGCCGTGCGTTTCGCCAAGCGCGCCATGGATCAGGCCCTGGACATCCGCGTGGGTGCCCCGGAAGACCCCCGGTCCAGCGTGGACGCGCTCGCGACCACGCACGCCTACGCCGACCGTGCCGAGGCCGCCCGCGTGCCCGTCGAGGACGTGCGCCGCGCCCTGCTCGCCACCGCGGATTCCGTGGGGCAGGGGCCCGCCGCCACCCGGCCCGAGGTCGCGGTGGTGCTGGCGCGCACGTTCATGCGGGCCGCGACGCTGCCGGGCGCCCCGGCGGACGTCGCCGCGCGGGCGTTCACCGCGGCCGCCACCGCCGCGGATCACGCCCCCCCGGGCCCCGAGGCGCTGAGCGTGCTCGCCGCCGCCGCCGACGCCGCGGAGAAACAGGGCGATCTGCCCGGCGCCCGCGCCCTGGACACCCGCGCCCGCGCCCTCGCCGAGCGCCTCGTCGCCGAGCGGCCGACGGATCCGGGCGCCGCGCGGCTCCTGGAGGCCCGCCTCGTCGCCGCCGCCGACCGGGCCGAGCGCGCCAATGACCGCGCCGCCGCGGGCACCGCGCTCCAGGCCGTCGTGACCTCGCGCAGGGCCCGGCTCTCCCGCGTCGATCCTTCGTACGCCGCCGACACGCGCCGCGAGCTGGCCCGCGCCCTCTCCAACCTCGGGGCCTTCTGGTCCGCCGGCGCCGAGACGCGCGAGGCCCTCCCGGCCTACGAAGAGGCCGTCGCGCTCTCGGCCACGCTCACCGGCGAGGGCCGGCGCACACACCTGGTCGCCCTGGGCAACCTGGCCGTGCTGCAGGGCAAGCTCGAGCTTTGGACCCAGGCCCGAGATACGGCCGCCCGGGCGGCCGAGCTGGCCCACGCGCTCACGCAGGACCTTGCCGCGGGGGACGCCGAGGCGCTCGACGAAGCCCTCGCCGCGCTGCGGCATGCCCGCTTCCTGCGCGCCCCCGGCGGCGACCGCGCAAAGGCCCGCGAGGTCGCGACCGCCGCGCTCGCGCGCCTGGACAAACACTTCCCCGCCGGCCGCCCCGCCGCGCAAACGGACGCGCGCCTCTCGGACGCCCGCACCGGGCTGCAATCGCTGCTTCAGGAGCTCCGTTGAACCCGTTGACCGTCGTCGAGCTCGCCTCGCTCGTCATCTTGACCACTTTCCTCGCGCTGATGCTGCGCCGGGGCCTCGCCGCGTCGGTCGTCGATCCGGCCGGTACGCCGGCGTCCGCCCGCCGCAACGCGCTCCTGGACATCGCCCTGCTCGGCGCGGGCGCCTGGTTGGCCGAGGACACCTGCATCCGCCTGTACGACTTCTACCAGTACGACGCGCCGTGGAAGCTCTTCGTGGACCGCGTGCCGCTCCTCGTGGCGGTCATCTGGCCCTTCGTGATCCTGTCCGCCCGCGAGGTCTGCCATGCGCTCGGACTCCGCACCGCGTCCGGGCGCGCGCACCCCGTCGCCGTGGCGATCATGGTCGTCTACGACGCCGCGCTCGTGGAGCCCATCGCCGTTCGGGCGGGCCTGTGGTCCTGGAACGAGCCGGGCCTCTTCGACGTGCCCTACATCGGGATTCTGGGCTGGGGCTTCTACGCGGGCGCGGCCAGCGCCTGCCTCGACCGCTTCCAGGGCAAGGCCCGCATGGCGCTGCTCGTGCTCGCGCCGTTGGCGACGCACGCGCTCCTGCTCGCCTTCTGGTGGGGCGGCTTCCGCTGGGGCCTGCGCGAGCCGCTGCCCGCCGCGGCGGCCACGGCGCTCTCCGTGGCCACGGCCTCGGGCTTCACGGCCATCTTCTTCCAGTGGCGCCGCGTGAACCGCATGGTCGACCGCGAGACCATGATCCCGCGCATGCTGGCGGCCGCGCTGTTCTTCGGGCTGCTCTTCTGGCGGGGCGCGTCGGTCTTGCCGCTCGTGCTCTACGCGCTGCCCTTCGCCGGGCCCTATTTCATTGCGATGCGCTACCGGTCCGCGAGAGCCTGAGCGCGGCGTTGGCCAGGATGCGGGCGCCCACGTCGATGGCGCCGTCGTCCGCAGCGAACCGCGTGGAATGCAGCGGCGCGCCCAGGCCGGTCCCCAGCCGCAGGAGCGCACCGGGCACGTGGTCCAGGTACCAGGCGAAGTCCTCGCCGCCCATGCTCGGCAGGCCCGTCGGCTCGATGTTCCCGGCGCCCACGACATCCGTGCAGGCCTGGCGCAGGGCCTCGACGATGGCCGGGTCGTTCACGACCGCCGGCGCGCCCCGCGTCAGCACGAGCTCGTACTTGACCTGCCAGATCGCCGCGATGCCGCCCAGCACCCGCTCCAGCATGGCCGGCACGGCGTCGCGCACCTCGCGATCCGTGGTGCGGATGGTCCCGGAGAAGAACACCTCGGCCGGGATCACGTTCGCGCTGCTGCGGCCCGCACGAAAGACACCGACGCTGATCACGAGCGGCTTGCGGGCGTCCACGCCGCGATCCAGCCCGTGATAGAGCGCCTGCACGGCCTCGCACCCCACGAGCACCAGATCCTGCGTCTCGTGCGGACGGGCGCCGTGGCCGCCGTTGCCCCGCAGCGTGACCTCGAAGACGTCGACGGCGGCGGTCAGCGCGCCCGCCTGGAGACCCACGTGCCCAAGCGGCCGCGTCGGGTCGCAGTGCACCGTCAGCACGTGCGATACGCCCTCGACGGCCCCGGCGGCGATGAGGTCGATCGACCCGCCCGGCGTGGCCTCCTCGGCCGGCTGGAACAGGAACCGGAGCGGCACCTCCGGCGCGCCCGTCACCAGCGCCCGCGTCGCCGCCAGCACCACGCTGGTGTGCACGTCGTGGCCGCAGGCGTGCATCACGCCCGGGTGCTCGCTGGGGAACGCCACGCCCGACTGCTCGTCGAGCGCGAGCGCGTCGATGTCGGCCCGCAGGCACACCCGCGTCGGGGCGTCCGGCCCGGCGTCGACGATGAGGCCGAGGCCGTCCTTGCCGCGGCGGATGCGCACGGGCAGATCGGCCAGCGCCTCGGCCAGACGGGCCGTGGTGCGGTGCTCCTGTCGCGACAATTCGGGGTGTCGGTGCAGATCGTGTCGAAAGTCGACGGCCGCCGCGCGCTCGCGGACCAAAGCCGCCTCCACGCGGGACCACAGGTCGTTCCAGGGGGTGTGCATCGGCGTGCGCTAACCCGAGCCGCGTCCCGATGCAAGCCCCTCGGCGATTGACGCGGCGCCGCGCGCTTTGCAGGATGGCGCCATGTCCACACTCCCGCTCGTTTCGGCCTTCTTCGTCGGCGCCATCGGTTGGACGCTCGCCGAGTACCTGCTGCATCGGTTCCTCATGCACGCGATGCGCGGCCGCGGCATGGCCAGTCGTGAGCACCTGACCCACCACGCTCGCCGCGACTACTTCGCCAGCACGCTGGACAAGGGCTTCTTCTGCCTCGTCGTCACGCTCGTGATGGTGCCGGTCGTGGGCGCCGTGATGGGCTGGCCCATCGCCGTCGCGCTGCAGGTCGGCTTCATCGGTGCCTACCTCACCTACGAGTGGATTCACCGTCGCGCGCACACGCATCCGCCCACGAACACCTACGGCCGCTGGCTGCGCCGCCACCACTTCCACCACCACTTCGGCCGCCCGCTGGACAATCACGGCGTCTCCACGCCGGTCTGGGACAAGGTCTTCGGCACGGACGTCGAGCCCGGCGTGATCCGCGTGCCCCGCCGCATGGCGATGCGCTGGCTCATCACACCCGAGGGCGAGCTCGACCCGCGCTACGCCGCCGACTACGTGCTCGTGGGCACGGGGCCCATCGGCGCCGCCGCCGTGACGGAGCGTCTCCCGCCCGAGGTCGTCGAGCTCGACACCCGCGCCGCCTTCACCAACGTGCCCCCGCCCGAGGCTCCATGACCCCCGCGCCGCTCGTCGTCCCCGCCGAACTCCTGCGCGCCGTGTTCGAACACGCCCGCAAGACCTTCCCCGCCGAGTGCTGCGGCTGGCTCTCCGGCCCCGCCGACGCGCCGGACGCCGTCGACGCCTTCCGCCCCTGCGACAACGCGCAGGACGCTGCGCCGGACGCCGAAACGGCCGGTCGGTCCGCCGAGACGGCCTACGTCATCGACGGCGACGACCTCTTCGAGCTCTCGAGCAGCTTCGACGGCCCCCGCCCGGCGCGCGTGCTCTACCACTCGCACCCCAACGGCCGCGCCTACTTCTCCGAGACGGACCGCCGGGTTGCCCGCAGCCCTTGGGGCGACGGCCCGAACTTTCCGGTCCAGCAGCTCGTCGTGGGCATCGACGCGGAGCGTGTGGTCGAGGTCGCCCTGTTCGCCTGGTCCGACGCCGCCGCGGACTTCGTCGAGGTCGCCCGCCTGCCCGGGGCGGCGATCTGAGGCCGCGCAAGACGCGTGATTTTTCGCGCACGGGGGCGTAATATCCGGCCCCCGAAATTCCAGATTCCCCCGAAATCTCCGGACCGGAGCGACCCATGGGACGCATCTTCGAGACACGCAAGCACGTCATGTTCGCCCGCTGGGACCGCATGGCGAAGGTCTTCACCCGCATCGGGAAGGACATCTCCATCGCCGTGAAGTCCGGCGGCGGCGATCCCAACTCCAACCCCGCCCTGCGCCGCGTGATCCAGAACGCCCGCGCGGCGAACATGCCCAAGGACAAGGTCGAGTCGGCCATCAAGCGGGCGGTCGGCGGGGACGTCAGCGACTACACCGAGACGCTGTTCGAGGGCTACGGCCCGCACGGCGTCGCGGTCCTCGTCGAGACGGCCACGGACAACAACACCCGCACCGTCGCCAACGTCCGCATGCGCTTCAACAAGGGCGGCGGCCAGATGGGCATGGCCAACAGCGTCGCCTTCCAGTTCAAGCGCATGGGTGTGTTCCGCCTGCACCCCGAGGGCATCGACCAGGAGTCGCTCGAGCTCGACCTGATCGACTTCGGCCTCGAGGAGATGGGCGAGAGCACCGGCGAGAAGGGCGAGCCCCAGATCGTCATCCGCTGCGCCTTCAACGACTTCGGCACCATGCAGAAGGCCCTCGAGGACCGGAAGATCACCCCGATCTCCGCCGAGTCCGAGTACATCTGCCTGAACCCCACCGAGCTGCCCGATGACAAGGCCGCCGAGGTGATGAAACTCGTCGACCTGCTCGAGCAGGACGACGACGTCCAGCGCGTCTTCCACACGCTGGCCTGAGCCGCCCGTCGGCGCTCATCGCGTCGCGGGGAACCGCCCCTGCAGCGCGCCCCAACCCTGGCCCAGGTGCGCGTCGCAGGCCGGGTAGAGCATGTGCTCCTCTTTCACGTTGTGCTGCTGCACCAGCATGAGCAGCGTGTCGCCGGCGTCCAGCAGGGCCTGCCGCTCGCCCGCGGCCATGGCGGCGGCCATGCCGTCGAGCACCCGGCGCATCTGCTGGTGCTCGGACCGCATCACGAAGGTCGGGCCGCCCTGAGTCATGCCCGTGGCCGCTTCGAACGCCGGGAAGAGCACGGCCTCCTCGAAGTCGAAGTGCCGGGCCATCGCTGCGGAGAAGCGCTCGAACCCCGCGCGGAGTTCGGCCGCGGGGGCGTCGTCGGCGGCGCGCTCGACCTCGGCCCAGAGCGCATCGCAGTCGCGGTGATCGTCGGTCAGGAACTGCGTGGCGGTGGTCATCGTGGACTCCTTGCGGGTTGCGTTATCAATGGATAACATGGTCCTCGATTCAAGGAAAGCGGAGACACGGCATGCGACTCTTCGGCGGCGACGCCACCCGGCGGGACCAGATCATCGCCCGGACCCTGGACCTGCTCGCCACGACGCCCCTGGAGCGCCTGACCACACGCGACATCGCCGCGGCGGTGGGCGTCTCGCAGCCCGCGCTGTTCCGGCACTTCGCCTCGCGCGAGGCGATCCTGGTCGCGGCGGTGGAGTCCACCCGGGCTTCGCTGGAGCCCACCGTGGCGGCGCTCGTGGAGAGCCGGTCCCCGCCGCTCGAGGTCTGTGCCGCCCTCGCGCGGGCGCTGGTCGCCCACGTCGACCGCGCGCCGGGCTTGCCCCGCCTGCTCTTCGCCGAGGCCGTCCTGGACGCCCCCGAGTTGAACGCGGCCGTCGCCGCGCTCGTGTCCATGCAGCACACTCTGGTGACCGAACTGCTCCGCCAGGCCGCCGAGGGGGGCACTTTGGCATCCGAGGTCCAGCCGGCCGCCGGCGCGACACTCTTCGTGGGCATGATGCAGGCCGTGGTCCTCGGCCGGGACGCCGGCGCCCGCGGGCGCCCGCTCGCCGACCGGCTGGCGCCGGTGCTCACGCTCTGGCTCCAGGCCGTGTCGGTCCACGCGGACGAGGCCCCGGCCGAGGCGCCTCCGCCCGCCGCGCGCCCGACCGCCAAGGCCCGCGCCGCGCGCTTGGACGTCCGGCCCGTCCTCACCTCGGGGCGCGACCCGCTCGCGGACATCCTGCAGGTGCTGGAGACCCTGGCGCCGACCTCGTTGCTGGTGGTCACCGCGCCGTTTCGCCCGGTGCCCCTTGAGCGCCTGCTCGCCGGCCGCGGCCACGGCGTCACCGCGCACCCGGGGCCCGGCGGCTCCTGGGACCTCGTCTGTGTCGTCGGGGGCGCGCCGGCCCTCGCCGACTTCTCCGCGCTCGAGGCGCCGGAGCCCATGGAGCAGGTCCTCCGGCTCGCGCAGCACCTGCAGGCCGGTCAGGTGGCGCTCGCCCACCTGCCGCGCATGCCGCACTGGCTCCTGCCTCACCTGGCCGCGCGGCGCATCGGCCACGAGATCGTCCCGCTGATGGACGACACGGCGGTCCTGCGTTTCACCGGCCCGGCATGATCCCCCGCGGCCTCTCCACGGACCAGGCCCCGCCGCTCGCGGTGCCGCTGCAACTGCACGCGATGGTGCCCGTGGCGTTCGTGCTCGCCGGGCTCGGGCTCGGCCTCGCAGGCGTCGCCGGTCTCGCGTCCACCTGGCACCCCGCCACGCTCGCCCTGGTCCACGTCCTCACGCTCGGGGGCCTGGGCGCCGCGATGCTCGGCTCGCTGTACCAGATGGTCCCCGTCGTCGCCGGGCAGCCCGTGCCCGCTCCGCGCCTGTCGCACGCCGTCGCCGTGCTGCTGCTGGCCGGCGTCCTGGCGTTTCCCTACGGCCTCGCGACCGGTCGCGGTCTCTTCGTCGCCATCGGCGGCGCGGCCCTGACCGGGGCGTTCGGCCTCGCGGTCCCGCCCCTGGCGTGGGCGCTCGGCCGCAGCACCGTCGCGTCGGACACCGTCCTCGGTCTGCGCTTCGGCGTCGGCGCGCTGGCCGTACTCGTGGCGTTGGGACTCCGGTTGGCGTGGTTCCACGCCGGGGGCACGGTCCCCGCCGACCGCATCGCGTGGCTCCTGGCGCACGCCGGCCTGGGTGTGTTCGGGGTCGTCGGCGGCCTCGTCGCCGCCGTGAGCTGGCTCGTGTTGCCCATGTTCTTCCTCACCCCGGCGCTGGCACCGCGCGTGACGCGCCCGCTCACGCTTACCCTGGGGGTCGCGCCCCTCGCGGCCGCCGGCCTCGCCCTCGCCGGCCTGGGGGCGCCTTGGGTCGGCCTCGCGCTCGCCCCCGCCTGCGTCGCCGCCTGGGGCGTCCACCCCGCGCTCCAGCTCCGCGCCATCGCGCAGCGCAAGCGCCGCCGCCCGGATCCGACGCTCGACCTCTGGCGCGCCGGCCTCGGCGCGGGTCTGCTCGGTCTGGCCCTCGCCGGCGTCTTCGCCGCGACGGACTGGCCGCCCGCGGGTCCGCTCCTGGGCTTCGTCGCGCTCTGGGGCTGGGCGCTGGGCATCGTGCACGCCATGCTCACCCGCATCGTGCCCTTCATGATCTGGTTCCACGCGGTCGCTCGCACGCCGGACATCACACGCGTGCCGCCGATGAAACAGCTCTGGCCGGACGCCGACACCCGCCGCGCCGGCCGGGTGCACATGGCGACGCTCGCCGTCGGGATGGCCGGCCTCGCCGTCGGCAGCGACGCGCTGATTCGCCTCACGGCGACGGGCGTCGCGCTCACCGGTGTTCTGCTCGGCCTCTCGATGGCGCGCGCCCTGCGCCGAGGCGTGGTAGGCTGACCCCGGAGCCCGCCCATGAACCGAACGTCGTCTGTCGTTTCCGTCGTTGCGGGCCTCGTGCTCGCCGCCTGCGCCGTGTCCGCGCCCGAGGCCGAGGGCCCGCCCGGCCTCGAGGTCGCGCCACAGCCCGTCGCCATCCCCGGCTCGTGGGTGCCCGGGCCCGCCGTGGACGCCGTGGCCGACCAGCAGAACGTGCCGCACACGGGCTCGCCGCGCGTCGCCGACGGCGGTCGCTGCGCGAGCGCCAACGCCTTCGATTGCAGCTGTGTCCACCCGGCCTGCTCCGGACCGCTGCCCGGCACGCTGGCGTTCCGCGACTTTCTCCTCCGGCGTTTCCCGCAGATCGACAGCGCCGGCGGGTTCCAGTGTTGCCGCCAGAACACCGGCGACACCGACTACCTGAGTGTTCACAGCATCGGCCGAGCCATCGATCTCATGATCCCCCAGGCCGGCGGGGACGCAGACAACACCGCCGGCGACGAGGTGGCCAACTGGCTCATCATGAACGCCGGCCGCATCGGGGTGCAGCAGGTCATCTGGGATCGCGCGTCGTGGCGCGGCTCGCGGGCGGCCGGGGCCAAGATGCGGCCCTACGATGGGCCCATCCCGCACACGGATCACATCCACATGGAGCTCTCGCTGGACGGCGCCGCGGCGGCGACGCCCTTCTTCACCTCCGGCGAGGTCGGGGGCAACGGCGAGGCCTGTGTCGCCGCCTGCGAGGGCGCCGTGATCCTGGATGAGCACTGTGGCCGCGGCGACTGCGCCGCGTTCGGACAGACCTGCATCGCCGATCCCACCCCCCGCTGCGGCGTGCCCGAGTGCCCGCGCGAGGGCAACGCCATGGTCTGTGTCGACGCGAATCACATCGTGACCTGCGAGAACGGACTCATGACCGGCTTCGGCGACTGCGGCGCCTATGGCTCGTTCTGCTCCGTCGCCGGGCGCGCGCCCACGGACGCACACTGTGTCCTCTCGCTCTGTGTCGGCTCGCCGGACACCGTGCCCACGGATCACACCGGCTGCTCCATCCGGGGTGGCGCGCGCCTGCACTGCACGGCGGACGGCGGCTTCTCTGAAGAGTCCTGCGCGCCGGGCGAGGTCTGTTCGGATCTGTCCGGCACGGGCGCGTGCGTGGCGCCCGCCCCCGGCTGCCCCACGAACTTCGGCGAGGGATTGCAGATCGCGCCCTTCTGTCTGGGGGACGAGCGCGTGGTGTGTGTCAACGGCAACCTGGTCGGCACCGAACGCTGCGAGTCGGGCAGCGTGTGTCGTGACATCGCCGGCGCGCCCACCTGTGTCTCGCGCCTGTGTCTGGACGCCGCCGGGGCGACCCTGTGCCTCGACAACGGCAACCCTGCGCGCTGCGGGGCCGATGGCACCCTCGAGGCCCTGCCGCCGTGTGAGCCCGGCGCGGCCTGCGCCGACGGCGTCTGCGTGCCCGGCGCGCCGCCGCCTCCGGACGCCACCGTGTCCGCGGACGCTCGCCCCGGCAGGCTCGACGCCGGAGACCGGCCCGGCGACGCCGACGCCGCCACCGGCGGGGCG
>CAINDO010000013.1 GCA_903847385.1 uncultured Myxococcales bacterium | reverse complement strand
GTGAGGCTGCTAGTTATTGACCCGCTGGCGGACCGCGGTGTATGAGGCGCACGGCAATCGCGTTGCGGTTGCTCGTTCTTCGATATCGTTCTTCCTGGCTGAAAATCCCCGTGTCGCTGGTTCGATTCCGGCCCTGGGCACAACGAAAACGAGCAACGGCGCGGGTTTCAGCAACTCGCGCCGTTTTCGTTTGTATCACTGAACGGACGCCGAAAGACGCGCACGGACGCACCTTTTGGCCCGCTGGCGGACCGTTGATTCAGGTCGATTCGGGGTCTGGGTCGGGCTTCCGCTCGAGGCGGATTTCGGGGCGGGCGCCGGTCACGTGAACGTACCGGCTGGTCATGGCGAGGCTGGAGTGGCCGAGGGCGTCCTGCACGTGCCGTTGGCTCGCGCCGGCGTCGAGCAGGAGCGTCGCGAAGGTGTGGCGCAGGCAGTGCATGGTGATCGGCTGGTCGATGCCGGCGGCCTCGAGCGCGCGTTGCAGGGCCTTGCGCGGAATCGAGACCTGATCGGCCGTGGGGTCGGGCCGCCGGCCACCTTGCCGCCGGCCGACGAACACCAGGTGCTCCGGCCGGACTGCGGTGGCCCGCTGGGCGTGCGCGACGATGAGCGGGCGCAGCTCGGCCGGCACGCCGACCGTACGCTCGTGTCCGCTCTTCGGGCGGTCGGCCCGGTTGGAGGCGCGCACGTGGATCAGCCCGCGCTCGAGGTCGACGTCGCGCCAGCGCAGGGCCGCGAGCTCGCCGAACCGCATGCCGGTGTAGATGGCCATCGCGAAGAGCGCCTGCCACGGCCACTCCGCAGCGGCGATCAGGCGGGCGGCCTCGTCGGCGTGCAGGTAGCGCGGGACCTTGCGCCCCTCGCTCTGGGCAAGCCGGGCCCCGCGGATCGGGTTGGTCGCGATGACGCCGAGCTCGCGGGCGAACTCGACGACGACGGCCAGCGCGGACAGGGCCCGGTTGCAGGTCGCGGCCGACCGGCCACGCTCGCGCATGGCGGCGAGGGTCCGCCGGATGGACGACACGTCGACGTGCGTGATCGGCGTGGCGCCGAGCGGCGGCACCCACCATCGGCGCAGGAGCGCGAGGGTGCGGATGCGCTGGGCCGGCGCCTGGCGCGTGGGCAGGTACTCTCGCGAGCACCGCACGGCCAGCTCCTCGAGGGTCGGCGCGGGGCCGGCGGTCGTGAGTCGAACGCCGGCCCGCACCTCCTCCTCCTCGCGCAGTCGCCGAGCGAGCAACATCTGCGCGAGGCGCAAGGCCTCTCCCTTGCTGGCCGCCTGCGCGTAGTCCGTGAGCCGGCGGCCGTCCGCCGCCGGGTAGCGGATGCGGCACGACCAGGTCCCGTCCTGCCGCTGAACCGGCGCGTGAACCGTCCCCTGGGCGCGCCGCGAGCTCACGGTGCGGACCGCTCGACGCGGTCGA
The DNA here is from genome assembly GCA_903847385.1 of uncultured Myxococcales bacterium. GTDB lineage: Bacteria > Myxococcota_A > Bradymonadia > UBA7976 > UBA1532 > CAINDO01. Next base: position 1,409 of record CAINDO010000013.1, on the reverse strand, counting down.
GGTCCTGCTCGTGCAGGTCGAAGGTCTGCCCGGGCAGGAACACCGTGGCGAGGAAGGGCTCTTCGCGCACGACGATGGCGGGGAACGGGCCCGGGTTTCCGGACCGCTCCTCGCCGGGCGTCCAGAGAACGATGGTGCCGACCTTGGGGCGGTCCCCGGTGGCGTCGGTCTCGGTGGTCTCGGTGATGGGCTTCTTGCGTGTGGCCATGGGGCACTCCATGCCGCGAAGGTGAACGGCCGGTCGCGTGCGGCGCCGCGACTGGTCGGGGTTGCGGGCTCAGGCGAGCTCGCGAAGTCTCTGGATCTCCTCGTCGAGCGCGGACATGCCCGGGCGCGTCGGCCCGCCTTTCCGCGCCCGTTTTCGCGTCTTGGTCGGCGGGCCGGCGTTCCTCGAGGGCGGGGCCTTCGGCCGGGAGTACTCCTCGAGCCAGGCCAGCACGTGCACCCGGACGAACCGCGCCGGCCGCAGCCCGTCGATGCGGGGCAGACCCGCGGCCACCAGCCGCGACACCAGTCGCGCGGCGGCCGCGCTCTCGGGCGCGGGGTGTCGGACCAGCGCGGCGACCTCGGCCACCGTGAGCAGCTCCACGCTCACGGCTGGCCCCCGGCCGCCTGGCTGGTCTCGCCACCGAGAGGGTTGCCACGGCACCAAGCCTTGATGAGTTCGGCCGATTCCCGGCGGCCGGCGTCCTGGCACTTGATGCAGAGTCCTGCGAACGGGCCTCGCGTCCGCGTTCCCTGAATCGCCCCGCAGCGAGAACACGGCGGCACCTTGCGATGAGCCCTCAAGCGGGTTCGCAATTCGCGCGTCGGCGCGGGTTTCGACGCGTGTGTATCCACGGCCTCCGCGTTGGGCTCACTCCGCGCCGCGTGTGGACAAACCCCGTTGTTCCTGAGCTTTCCCCTGTTGCAGTTCGAACACAGCAGTTGGTGACGGTCCTTCGGCCAGCCGGCCCGGTGGAGGGCAATCCACTCCGCGTCCGCGTGGCCGTACCGACGCCGATGCTCCGCGCCGTCGTTGAAAATGTGGTCGAGCTCGAGGAATTTGGGCTCCGTCTCTCCGCAGCAGGCGCATTTCCCACCGTACGCGGCGAGCATGGCCGCCCGGAGGATCCCGTGGCGTTCCGCGCGCCAGGCGCGCTGATAGGCGCGCAGCTTCTCTGCGTTCTTCGCCGCGTAGTCGCGTTGGTATTCGCCTACCTTGGCCTTGTTCGCCCTGTAGTACTTGCGACTCGCGATCCGCGCCTTCTCAGCCCGGGTGGGCTTGGTCGTCTCGCACTTCACGGCGCTCTCCCTTCGGTTGGGGCCGGCCAGCTCGCGTCCGGCGCGAGGTCGCGGGCCATGTCGATTTCGTACGGCTCGGCGGGGGCCCGCCGACCGTCGCGGCACCGCCAATCGGCGCCCCAGCC
>CAINDO010000012.1 GCA_903847385.1 uncultured Myxococcales bacterium | reverse complement strand
GCCGCACCCACTTGCGAAGCGTCTCGGACGTACAGCCCAGCTTCGCGGCGATGGCGCAGATGGCCGCCCACTCCGACGGGTGCTCCCCGCGCGCTTCCCGGACCAGGCGCACCGCCCGCTCCCGGACCTCAGGTGAAAACTCGTGTCTCGTCTCGCTCATGACCCCTTCGTCTCGACGATTGGGGTCTCCGGCAAAACCGGGGCGGTTCAATGCGCTGGCTCGCGGCGGTGGACGTCCTCTTGCCCCTGCCCGGGGTTCGCGTTTCAGGCGACACCGTGCGAGGCTCGCGACGGAAACGCGAGGGAGGGGTCTGATGCGAGCCGCTGCGTTCATCCTCTGGTTTGGTTTGGCGGGCTGCGGCGGCGACACGCCGGCGGTCGCGCCGCCGCGGTCCGCGCTCATGGCGGAGCTGCCGGCGCTGCCCCCGCCCGGGGCGCTGCCCGCCTGGGCCGGGGCGCTCGACGCGCGCCATGTGAACCTGGTCGTCGTCGAGGACGTCCTGCCCTGGGCCCGCGCGATCGTCGAGGCGCCAGGGGTCGTCGACGCATTCGGGGGACCCGACGGTGTTGCGCCGAAGCTTCGCGACGCGTTACTCGCGAACCAGGCCTACATCCCGAAGCGGCTCGTGCTGGCGAACGCGCAAATGAGCGCGTTTGCCAGCGCAGTCGGACGCACCAACGTGCTCTTGCGCCTGTTCTCGGCGGCCATGCGGACACCCGCGGCGGCCTCGGAGGTGGCCGGGCTCCGCGACGCCACGGTCGCGGCCGCAGGGCAGCTCGACCTGCCGGCCCACGTGGCGCTCGTCGAGTTCCGCGACGAGACGACGGCCTCCCTGGTCTTCACCGCGATCGGTCTGCTCATCGCGAACCTGGAGGAATACGGGGTCTCCGCCGACGCTCAGCCGGACCGGATCGAAGCCCGCGGACACTTGGGTCGCGAGGCGCTGATCGCGTCTCTGCTGGCGCCGCTGCGAACGGACGACGCCGACGTGCAGGCCGTCGCGGACGCGCTCGGTCAGGTGCACGCCGGGCTCGTATTCGAGCGCCGAGGCGCGTCGCTCCGACTGGAGGTGGCCTCGGGTCCGGCGCCCGCCAGCGTGGGCCGCTTCGAGGTCGCTCAACTCGGCGCCGTCTGGCAGCCGGGGGCGCTCGTCCACGCCGCCTGGGATCTCGGCGACCTGGCGCGGGCCTCACGAGAGGGCACGGCGCTGTTCGGCCAGTGGGCGGGCTCCGCCGCGATGGCGGCGGCGGTCTCGTCGGACGACGACTTCGGATTGGACGACGTTCGACGTCAGTTCCTCCAGTTGGCCGGCTACGCGACACGGGGCTCGGCCCGCATCGACATGGCCGACGGCGTGTCCCTGCTCGGTGAGTACACCGCGGGTGAACCGACGCCGCCGCTCGTCGAGCGAAAGGCGCTGGACCTCGTGCCGGCCACGGCGACCTGGCTGAACCTCGACGCGGACGAGGAACTCGGCGCGCTGATCGACCGTGGGATTGATCAGTTCGAGAAACGTCTGGCGACGAACGCGCTGAAGGACGTCGCCGCGGAGGCCGAGGCGGACGCCTGGTACAGCGCGTTTCGGGCGTTCCGCACGATCGCGATGGAGCGGGGCGCCCTCTTTCGGCCGCCCCTGCTGGTGTTCGGGCGCCCGGCAGAGGCCACGGGGGGGCGCTCGGCGGAGGTCGCCGCCGACGAAAGACCGGACCTCGACGCCTGGGCCGACCTCCCGGTGGCGGTCGTCACCGCGGCCCCCGACACCGCGGCGGTCCGCGACTGGCTCGAAGGGCTCGTCCGATCGCTCCCCCCGTGTCCTGGGGTCGACGCGCCGCCCCCGGCCGAGCGTGGGCTCGAGCCCGTCGACCTCGGGCTCGGCGTGCCCTCGTGGGCGCTGCCGGTCGGCCGGCTCGTCGCGTCGACCACGCCTCCGAGCGCGGTCGACGCGCCGCTCGGAGACTTCCGGCCCCACGTCTTCTTCCTCGATGGCCAGGTCGTGATGTCCACCTCGGTGTCGCTGAGCCTCGAGGTCGTGCGCGCCGCGCGGGGTGAAATCCCACGCCTGGACGTCGCCGCGCTCGACCGGTCCGGCGGGGGGCGTGGGCTCGTCGCGTTGCAGGTCGTCGACACCGGGCGGGTCGAGGCGGTGGCGCGGGTGTGGGCCACCTTCGCCGCGGCGGGCGACGGCCTCGACATGAGTCCACCGCCCGACCTCACCGTGGTCGCGCGGTGTCTCCGCGGCCTCGAACGCTGGATCTCGACGACCCACCAGACCGCCCGCGGACGACGCCTGTCCGGCCGCCTCACCCTCAAACACGAGCCGCCGCGCCCCTGAACACGCGTGACCCGCACGCGAGGGGCCTTCGCGAACCCCCAAGTCAATTTCGAGGGGTCCCGAGGGGGTGTCGCGAACCCCCAAGTCAATTTGGAGGGGGTCCCGAGGGGGTGTCGCGAACCCCGAAGTCAATTTGGGGGGGGTCCCGAGGGGGTGTCGCG
>CAINDO010000011.1 GCA_903847385.1 uncultured Myxococcales bacterium | reverse complement strand
GCCGCCGCGATGCAGCCCAACTGGGACGCCACCACGAGCACCAGCGCCACGGTCAGCTACCCCTGGGTGGAGAGCCACGGCTACTTCCGCATGCGGCTGCAGCTGTTCCACAACTTCGACCTGGACACCTACGACGTGAAGCGGGGCAACCTGTACTCGTCGCCCTACCTGCCCCCGCTCACCGAGACGGACCAGGGCGGCCCCGGGCACCGGTACGAAGAGGACCCCAACAACCCGGCCAGCTACAAAGAGGGCCACGACTCGCTGTCCATGGCCAACATGCGCCTGCGCTACCAGCCGACGATCCACGTCAGCGAGACGCTCCGCATCAAGACCACCATCGACGCCCTGGACAACCTGGTGCTCGGCAGCACGCCCGACGGCGGCCTGTGGGGCCAGGGACAGACGCGTCCGGACGTCTCGCTGCCCACGTTCTCCGGCGGTCAGGTGCCGCCCCGCTCCGGGCTCAACTCCTGGAAGGACTCCATCGAGGTCAAACACCTCTGGGGCGAGTGGAAGACCCCCGTCGGCGCGTTGATCTTCGGCCGCGTGCCCAGCGAGTGGGGCATGGGCATCCTGGCCAACGGCGGCAACTGCCTGGACTGCAACTTCGGCGACGCCGTCGACCGCGTGATGGGCCTGACCAAACTCTTCGGCACGTACCTGGCCCTGGGCTGGGACTTCGTGAACGAGGGCCCCACCGGGTTCCCCGGCATCCAGGACGGCTCCAACCAGGCCCTCGGTCAGTCCTACGACCTCGACCAGCTCGACGACGTGAACGAGTACGTCATCGCGCTGTTCCAGCGCCCGGTGACCAAGGAAGAGAAGGACAACCGCGACCGCGACCTCAACGAGGTGCGCAAGCCGGTGTTCGACTGGGGCGTCTACAACGTCATCCGCTCGCAGGAGCTCGTCGCCGAGGTCTCCAGCTCGCCCTACCGCGACGCGACGCCCGAGGAGAGCACGAACACCAAGCTGCGGGACATCAAGGCCTTCGCCTACATCCCGGACGCCTGGGCCAAGTTCGAGTACCGCCCCCGCCGCGGCTCCTTCTACAAGGCGCAGTTCGAGACGGCCTTCATCTGGGGCGTGATCGAAGAGCTCCCCCAGCGTTACGGGCGCCCCGCCAAGGAGTGCCTCAACGAGCAGTACAACGACGCCAACACGCTGTCGGACTGCCCGGCCTCGGAGATCGTCTACCCCCGCAAGCGCGACATCCAGCAGTTCGGCTACGCGCTGGAGTTCGACAACCGCATCGACAAGCTGCAGTGGGGCATCAAACACGGCCTCGCGTCGGGCGACCCGACCGAGGGCTTCGGCGTGATGGACAAGACGCCCATCACGGACAACGACCTGCCCGACCCCAAGACGGGCAAGAAGAAGCCGGACCAGGAGATCACGAACTTCAAGTTCGATCGCGACTACCAGGTCGACCTGATCCTGTTCCGCCAGCTCATCGGCGCCGTGACCAACGCGGTCTATTTCACGCCCTACATCCAGTACAACTTCGTGCAGGACGACACGGACGAGTGGGGCTTCCGTCTCGCCGCCGAGTACGCCTTCGCGCTCGAGCCGGACGCGACGCCCGGCGACGAGGCCCCCCTGGGCCTCGAGTTCGACCTCAGCCTGTACATCGTGGAGATCGACCGCTTCAAGTGGTCGCTCGACTACGGCCTCCTGCTGCCCTTCGGGGCCTTCAACCTCAAGAACCGCGACCCGCAGGGCGACAACGGCGCCCCCGGCGACTACGTCACGGTGCGCGAGCCCGGCGTGGCGCAGACCATCCAGATGATGGTCGGCATGCAGTTCTGATTCCCCCCTGAGCACACCATGCAGAAGACCTGGGGTGGCCGCTTCACCGAGCCCACCGACGCCCTCGTCCAGCGGTTGAACGCCTCGGTCGGGTTCGACCAGCGTCTCCACCGCGAGGACATCGACGGCTCCCTGGCCCACGCGCGCATGCTCGCGGCCCAGGGCATCCTGTCGGCCGAGGATCTGGCGGCCATCACCGCCGGTCTCGAGCACATCCGCGCGCAGATCGCCGCGGGCGAGTTCACCTGGTCCGAGGCCCTCGAAGACGTTCACATGAACATCGAGGCGCGGCTCACGGAGGCCATCGGGGCCGCCGGCGGTCGCCTGCACACCGCGCGCAGCCGCAACGACCAGGTCGCGACGGACATCCGCCTGTGGCTGATGCGCCGCATCGACGCCCTGGACACGGCGCTGCGGCAGATTCAGGGCGCCCTGCTCGACCTCGCCGAGCGCGACGGCCAGGCCATCCTGCCCGGCTACACGCACCTGCAGCGCGCCCAGCCCATCCTGCTGGCGCACCACCTGCTCGCCTACTTCGAGATGTTCGACCGCGACCGCGGGCGACTGGTCGACTGCCGCAAGCGGGCCGCCGAGTCGCCCCTCGGCGCCGCCGCGCTGGCCGGCACGCCTTTCCCCCTGGACCGGGGCGCCACGGCCGCCGCGCTGGGCTTCACGCGTCCCATGCGCAACAGCCTGGACGCCGTCGCCGACCGTGACTTCGCCGTGGAGTTCACCGCGGCCGCCGCCCTGGCGATGGTCCACCTGTCCCGGCTCGGCGAGGAGTTCGTGCTCTGGTCGAGCCAGGAGTTCGCCTTCGTGAGCCTGGGGGACGCCTTCGCGACGGGCAGCAGCATCATGCCGCAGAAGAAGAACCCGGACATTCCGGAGCTCGTGCGCGGCAAGACGGGCCGGGTGTTCGGCGACCTGGTCGCCCTGCTCACGGTGCTCAAGGGCCTGCCCCTCGCCTACAACAAAGACCTGCAAGAGGACAAAGAGGCGCTCTTCGACGCCGCCGACACGCTCGGCGACTGTCTGGACGTCTTCACGCGCCTGCTGCCGGCCTGCCGCTTCCACGTCGCGCGCATGCGCGCCGCCTGCGACGACGGCTTCGTGACGGCCACGGACGTGGCGGACTACCTCGCGCGGCGCGGCCTCCCGTTCCGCGAGGCGCACCACGTCACCGGGCGTCTCGTGGGCTGGTGCATCGCCGAGGGCCGCACGCTCCCGAGCCTTTCGCTCGAGGAGTTCCGCCGGTTCTCCGACGTGTTCGACGCCGACGTCCTCGCGGCCGTGACGGTCGAGGCGAGTGTCGCCGCCCGCACGAGCGAGGGCGGCACGGCCCCTGTGCGGGTCGCCGCGGCCCTCTCCGAGGCGCGCGGCCGCTTGGGGGCCATCCCGGCATGAAGCCGGCGCCACGGGTCGCGGTGGGGCTCCTGGCGGCCCTGGCGGCGGCCT
>CAINDO010000010.1 GCA_903847385.1 uncultured Myxococcales bacterium | reverse complement strand
GGCGGTGGTGAGCCCGCGGACGCGGCCCTGCGCCTGCCCGACGCCGGCGCGGCGGACGCCGCCGCCATCGCGGCCGAGCCCACCTGCGGCCCGGAGACGTGCCGGAACGGCGGCGCCTGCACGGTCGGCCCGGACGGCGCGGAGTGCACCTGCACGGCCACCTTCACCGGCGCGCACTGCGAGACGCCCGTCGACCCCTGCGCCGAGAACCCCTGCGCCTTCGGCGGCGTGTGCCTCGCCGACGCCGCCGGGGTCGTCACCTGCATGTGCGGCCCCGGCTATTCGGGCGCCCGCTGCGAGCTCGACGCGCAGCTCTGCCGACCCAACCCCTGCGACCACGGCGGCGTCTGCACGCCGGTCGCGGACGGCGCGTTCGCCTGCGACTGTCCCTCGGGGTTCGCCGGCGGCCGTTGCGAGGTGAACGTCGACGACTGCGTGGGCGCGCCCTGCCGCAACGGCGGCGTCTGTGTCGACGGCGTCGCGACCTTCGCCTGCACCTGCCCGGCCGGGTTCGTCGGCGTGCTCTGCGAGCGCCCCGCCTCGGGCTGTGACCCGGACCCCTGCGAGCACGGCGGCCGATGCACGGACCTGCCGCAGCCCGCCGGCGCGCCGGACGCGTTCTCCTGTGCCTGCCCAGCCGGTTGGGCCGGGACCCGCTGCGAGCTCGACGCCGGCCGCTGCGACCCGGCCCTCTGCCAGAACGGCGGCGGCTGCCGCCTCGAGGCCGGCCGCGCGGTCTGTGTCTGCGCCCCCGGCTACGCCGGCGCGAACTGCGAGATCGACGAGAACGACTGCACGCCGGACGCCTGCCGCAACGGCGGCACGTGCATCGACCAGGTCGGCGGCTACGTCTGCGACTGCCCCGAGGGTTACGCCGGGCGCCAGTGCGAGACGAACTTCGACGACTGTGCGATCGCCCCGTGCCGCAACGGCGCGCGCTGCGTGGACCGCCTCGGCGGGTTCACCTGCGAGTGCCCGCCGGGCTTCGAGGGCCTGCAGTGCGAGACGAACACGGACGACTGCGCCGCCGCCCCCTGCCGGAACGGCGGGGTGTGCACCGACCGCGCCGCCGGCTTCGTGTGCGAGTGCGCCCGCGGCTTCGGCGGGCCCACCTGCGACCAGATGCTCGACGCGGACGACTGCGGCCCGACCCGCTGCGGCAACGCCGGCGTGTGCGTCGACGCCGCCGGCAGCGCGACGTGCAACTGCGGACCCGGCTACACCGCGTTCGGCGGCCACTGCTACCGGGCGTTCCTCCAGGCCCGCACCTGGCCGGACGCCCGCGACGCCTGCGTCGCCGACGGCGGCCAGCTGATCACCATCGGTGACGCCGCGGAGCAGGCCTTCGCGGACATGCAGTGGAACGGCACGCTGTGGCTCGGCCTGACCGACCGCGCCCTCGAGGGCACCCTCGCCTGGGCCAGCGGCGAGCCCGTGGGCTACACGGCCCCGGGCATGGGCGCCTACGCCGACCGGAACGGTCAGGAGTTCGACTGCGCCTCGCTCACGAGCGACGGCCGCTGGCTCTTCGGTCCCTGCGTCTCGGAGCGCATCCCCGGCGACGCGAACGACACCCCCATCGAGCTCGAATTCGCCTGCGAGTACGCACCATGAAGAACTCACGGCTCCCCTCTTCCCGGGTTGCACTCGCGGCGCTGACGGCCTTCGCGGCCCTCGCGCTCCCCGCCTGCGGGGAGGACGCCCGCATCGACAGTTGCGGCCCCGGCACGATGCTCGTCGGTGACACCTGCGAGCTGATCGACGCCGGCACCGGTGGCACCGGCGGCGCGGGCACGGACGCCGGCGGCGGCCAGGGCGCGGGCGGCGCCGGCGGTCCCACTGACCGTCCGGACCCCGTGGAGGTCGACGGCGTGGCGCTCACGGCCCTCGCGATCACCGCCGACACGCCGGCCTTGCGACCCCTTTGGCCCGTGACGGTGGACGCCCGCTTCCGCATCGTGGCGCCGCCCTTCGACTCCGTCGCCGGTGTGCTCCTGCGCACGCAGGACGGCGCGAAGTCGTGCGTCGTGGGTGTTCTGGATGTCGCCCATCGCCCGCCCGGCGGCGCGGCTCGCGCGGCCGAGGCCCAGGTGTCGATGACGACGACGCTGCCCGCCGAGTGCGCCGCCCTCGCCGGCCTGCCCGACGTGCACGCCGCGGTCGTGTTCGATCTGTTCGGCGGCAGCACGCTGCACGGCGACGCCCCGCTGGCCGACGCGGACCCGGCCTCCCCCGCGCCGCTGTTGGGCGCCGCCCTGCCCTTCGACCGCTGCGCGCCCACGCCGGCGCAGGGCGCGACCTGTGACGCCACCTACACGATCGAAGCGAGCCCCGGGCCGTCCATCGCGCTGACGGACCTCACCGTCGCCAACCCCGTCGTGGTCATCGAGTACCCCGAGGGCGAGCGCCCCGCCATCCCGGCCGACGTCCTGCGCCGCAATCTGACGCCGCCGGGCCAGGATCCCGCGACGCTGTATCCCGCGGATGCCCCGGCCGTGACCGTGCCCATCCTGCCCGCCACGCTCCCGCTCGGCGTCCGCCTGAGCGTCGAGGGCGTCGCGCAGATGGACGCCGGCACGCTGGGTCTCGCCGCCCGCATCCGCCCCCTGCCCGGCGCCGTGCGCACGGCCGCGCTGCCCGCACCCGCGCGGGGCTGGCAGCCGCTGGCGCTGATCGTCCGGGACCCCGCCGACCCCGCCGCCGCGAACGCGACCGTGCCGGAGCTGATGCTCCCGGCCACGCCGGCCGGAGAGGCCACCGCCGTCGAGCTCGTCGCCGACGCCGACGCCGCCCTGCGCGCGCGCATCGCCCTCGACGGCGCCTGGTTCGGCCTGAGCGAGTTCGAGGTCTCCGTCTGCGTCCGCTCGCGCGTGCCCGAGGCCGCGACCGGCCCGGCGAAGTCTCCGGACAACTGCGCGGCCGTCACCATCGACGTCCTGCACACGGTCCGCAGCGGTCGCGACCGGGGCGCCTTCGACGTCGGCGGCGCGCGCAAGGACGGCGGCGCGGTGGGCGTGGCGGGCGAGCACTGGGAGCGGAACTCGGGCGGGGGCGACTTCCAGGTCTCCGCGTCGGCGGGCTACAGGCTCGGCGTGACCCTGGGCGGTTCCTCCGTCGATGTCATCGACCGCAACCTCGGCGCTTACGGCGACGCCCGCGGTGGCTACGTGGGCGCGCGCGCCTGGGCCTCGGCCCGCGTCTTCGGGCGCGGCTTCGAGTTGGCCGGCGCGGGCCTCTATGCCATCGACTTCGACGGCGGCGGCGACACGGTCCTGGGTTATCTCTCCGTCCTCGGCCGCGAATTCCTGCCCCCGGTCGGCGTGCCCGTACCGGACGGCGAGATCACGCTCGGGAGTGTCCTGGGCCTCGTGCGCGGCGCCACGGGCAACGACCGCATCACCACCGAGCTCACGGCCTCCGCCGACCTGCTCGGGCGCCGCTTCGAGGTGCTGGGCAAGGGCGTCAACGTCTCGGTTTCGGCCGTCGTGGCCACCGGCCTGCACGAGGGCGAGACGCGTCTGTTCAAGGAGCCGCTGAACGAGCCGCGACAGCGCGGCTGCGACACGTTCCCCGGCGCAACGGGCCTGCCCTCGGGCCGCGAGAACGAATGCATCGTGCGGCTGCCCGGCCCCTACGCGCCGATGGAGGCCTACGCCGCCTGCATCGGCCTCGGCGGGCGCCCCGTCGTGCCCGGCGCGGACGATCTGGACATCGCGCGGCAGGTGGCGGGACAGAGCTGGGCCTGGGTGCGCCACCTCTGGGGCGCCGAGTTCGCCCCGGCCGCCACGCGCGCGTACCTCGAGCCGAACATGACCCGTACGGATCCGAACAACTGGAACAGCTTCAGCGGCGACCAGTACTTCTGGGTCGACGGCCGCATCTTCCCCCAGCCTTTCCGAGGCGAGCCGGCCTGGTGGACGCCCGGCGCCCTCGCGGCCGCCGACGACCAGGACTTCGGCTTCGCGTTCCTCTCCGGCGAGGGCATGCGCCCGGCCCACGACGCCGGCCGGTTCGACGCGCTCTGTGTGTTGCCCACTTCGGCCGTGCCGGCCACGGGCAGCTCCATCGGCTTCGACCTGGTGCCCTTCGTGCGCGCCGGTCTCGAGGCCCAGGCCGGCTTCGACGCCTGGATTCTCTCGGCGGGGGTCCGGGGCAGCCTCACGCTGGCCGAGATCACGCTGCCTTACACCTTCAGCTTCAACTGGCTCTTCGAGCAGACGGGCAAGGTCCACGGCTACATTGCCGAGCGTCTCGCCCTGGGCGTGCGGTTCCTGGCCGGCGAGATCAAACTTTGGGGCAAGATCAAGTTCATCGGGAGCGCCGAGGTCACCATCGCCTCCTGGAACGGCATCTACGAGAACTACCCGCTCTTCGAGCGCGTGCGGAACGTCTGGGAGCGCGACTGCCCCGGCTGCGTGCCCGCGCCCCCCGCGGACCCCTGCGCCATCGGCCCCTGCACGCACGGCGCCTGCTCGGCCGACGGCGCCGGCTATCGCTGTGACTGCGAGATCGGTTGGCGGGGTTTCCAGTGCGACGTCGCGGTCGACTTCTGCGCCGGCGTCGTCTGCGACAACGGGGGGAGCTGCCGCGTCGAGGGCAACGATTTCCGGTGTGATTGCGCGGCCGGGTTCACCGGTCGCTTCTGCGAGATCAACATCGACGAGTGCGCCTCGGGCCCGTGCCAGAACGGCGGCGCCTGCATCGATGGCATCGCCGACTACGCCTGCGCCTGCACCCCGGGCTGGCAGGGCAAGGACTGCGAGCAGGACATCGACGAGTGCGCGCCCCGCCCCTGCCAGAACGGTTCGTTCTGCCGCAACCTGCAGGCCGACTACCGGTGTGAGTGTCTGTTCGGCTACGAGGGCCGCGACTGCGAGATCGACATCGACGAGTGCGCGCCCCGCCCCTGCCAGAACGGCCAGTGCCTCGATCTCGTGAACGACTTCCGGTGTGTCTGCCCCGCGGGCTACGACGGCCGCCGCTGCGAGAACAACATCGACGAGTGCGCCGCGCGCCCCTGCCGCAACGGCGGCACCTGCACCGATCAGGTCGGCGGCTTCACCTGCCAGTGTCGGCCCGGCTTCGAGGGCCCGGACTGCGGCACCAACGTCGACGAGTGCGCCGGCAGCCCCTGCCAGAATGGCGGCGTGTGTCACGACCGGGCCAATCGTTTCGTGTGTCAGTGCCCCGCCGGCTTCAGCGGCGCCACGTGCCAGAACCGCGACGCGTCCGACGACTGCGCCGGCCAGCGGTGCGGCCGCGCCGGTGTGTGTGTCGACACCGGGGACGCCGCCACCTGTGACTGCGCCGCGGGGTACGTGGCCCACGGCGGCAGTTGTTACAAGTACAACGACGCCGGCACCACCTGGCCCCTGGCGAACCAGGCCTGCCGCGCGGACGGCGGCCAGCTCGTGACCATCGATGGCGCCACGGAGCAGAGCTTCGTGGACGGCGAGTGGTCGAGCTATCACTGGACGGGCCTGAACGACCGCGCCGCCGAGGGCACGGTGGTCTGGGCCGGCGGCGAGCCCTTCGGCTACCGCCCGGCGAACTATGAGGGCTTCGAGGACCTGGGCGGAGACACCGACTGCGGTGTGTTCGGCCCCGAGGGCGCCTGGTTCTCCGACCCCTGCGAGGTCAGCGAGTTCGACCCGAACTTCCCGATGTCGATGTCCTTCGTCTGCGAGTACCGCCCCTGCGAGAACTGCCGCCGCGGCGACGTGCTGGAGATCACGCCGCCCGTCGTGGACTTCGGCACGGTCGAGTGGCGCGCCGCTCAGCGTCGGCAGACGCGCGAGTTCACCGTGACCAACCGCGGCGCCCGGGCCACCGGCGCGCTGGAGTTGCTGACCCGCACCTTCCCCGCGACGCAGAGCGCCATGAGCATCAGCAGCGGGAACTGCGCCGGCAACTCGCTCGACCCCGGGGAGACCTGCACGATTCAGGTGCGCTTCGACAGCGCCGTCTCGACCGGCTCGCAGACCCTCGACTTCGGCGTCTCCGGCGCCCCCGGCGGCCACGCCTGGGCCAAGGCCCAGGGCAACGTGAACACCTGCCGCGGCGGTGACGTCGTGGTGTATGGCATCGAGGCCGGGGTGCAGGTGCCCACCGGCGACCTCGGCGGCCGCGCCGGCGCCGACGCCCTCTGCGTGCGCATGATGCCCGACGTCCCGGCGCTGCGCGGCAAGCCCGTGGTCGTGGCGCTCCTTTCCGTGAACGCCGACGACGAGATCCGCGACCTGCCCGATACCGCGGCGCTGCCCACCGAGCGCGCGTTCGTGACCCCCGGCGGGCGCCGGCTGGCGCGCAACTTCGCCGACCTGCTGGACGGCCGCCTGGAGAACGCGCTCTGCGGCCCCAACGGCGAGGGCGCGGGCCTGCCCAACAACTGCGTGCAACCCTGGACGGGGTCCAACGACGACGGCACCGTCACGGCGGACACCTGCAACGGCTTCACCTCCGGCGACGTCGGTCTGTTCGGCACCCAGGGCGACCAGGGGGCGACGACCGCCTGGCTGCGGCGCGCCGACCCCGCCACACGGCCCTGCGAGCTGCCCAACGCGCTCTACTGCCTGGCCTACGACCCCGTGGACGTGTGTCAGTCCGACGCCTTCGTGCGCATCGAGCCGGCGACCTTCCAGATGGGCAGCCCGGACAACGAGCCCGCCCGAAACGCGAACGAGACGCGACACGAGGTCAGCATCACGCGGCCGTTCCTGATGCAGCGCCGCGAGGTCACCCAGGGTGATTGGTCGCAGTTGATGCCCTTCAACCCCAGCCTCACGCAGGACGTGCAGACGCCCATCGTGGCCTACGGCTTCGACCTGCCCGGCGGCGTGCAGGGCAACCTGGGCGGCCGCGCCGGGGCCGAAGCCTTCTGCCGCGGCGCCGTGCCCGCGGGTGTGCAGCGCCGGAAGATCGCCGCGCTCATCTCCGTGAACGACGCCGACGAGATCCGCGACCTGCCGAACACCGCCGGCGTCCCGCGCGGCCGTTCGATCCTGAGCCGCGACGGTCGCCGCATCGCCGACGACTGGAACGACTTCCTGGACGGCAGCCTGGACGTGCCCTTCTGCGACCTGGGCCGCGGCGACTGCTACTCGCCCTGGACGGGCTCGAACCCGGACGGCAGCGTGGACCCGAACGCCACGTGCGGCGGCTGGACGACCACCGATCCCGGCGTTCATGGCAAGATCGGCGACCAGGGCGCGGCGAACAACTGGCTGACACGCTTCGACCAGGGCTGCGATGCCAGCAACGGTCTGTTCTGCCTGGCCTACGACCCCGATGGCATCCCGTGCAGCACCTGCCCCGTGCAGTCCGTCACCTGGCTCGAGGCGGTGACCTACGCCAACGCGCTCTCCACGCGCGAGGGCCTGGAGCCGTGTTATCGGCTGCGCGACTGCCGCGGCCGCCCCGGGGTCCCGTGCCCCGCCGGCGGCAACGCCTGCGACTCCGGCTACACCTGTGGCACGGTCGAGTTCACCGGCCTGGAGTGCGCCGGCTACCGCCTGCCGACCGAGGCCGAGTGGGAGCTCGCCGCCCGCGCCGGCACCAGCGACGCCAACTACGCCGGCGGCGTGGGCATCGTGGACTGCGCGTTGTCCGCCAACCTGGATGGCATCGCCTGGTACTGTGGCAACTCGAACGGACACATCCAGCCGGTCGGCCTCAAGCGCCCCAACGCCTTCGGTCTGTACGACATGATCGGCAACGTGTTCGAGCACGTGTACGACGGCTTCGCCCCCTACCCCGCCGGCCGCGCGGTCAACCCGCTCGTCGACGTGGGCGCGCAGCGCATCCTGCGCGGCGGCGCTTACGGCGACTTCGGGCAGCACGAGCGCGCGGCGATTCGCCTCGGGTTCGACCGCGGCTTCCGGGACGCGGGCGGCGGCCTCCGCCTCGTCCGGTCGCTGTAGGCCCGGCGATGAGACGCACCCACATCGCGGGCGTGGCCGCGCTCGCGGCGCTGGCGGCGGGCGGGCTCCTGTGGTCGCGGGGCGGCGTCGAGCCGCGCCCGGCGCCGGGCGGGCGCGAGCCGTCCGCCACGGCGACCCCGACCGGGCCGGTCGCGCAGAAGACCCACTGCGGTCTGCGCGCCGGCGCGAACGCGACGTGGCATCTGGAGAGCCGCGTCGAGGGGGCCTTCGATCCCACGCGCCTGCTCCAACGGTTCGCCCCGGGCTCGGCCGCGGGCGGGGTGGCGCTCACGGCCAGCCCGCCGCAGCGCCTGGACGCCCGCGAGACGTGGGCGCTCGACGCGCATGTGTTGAGCGTGACCCCCGGCGAGGACGCGCTCCTGGCCGCGCGCCTGCGTCCGGTGGAGACCACGGACGCGCCCCCCGCCGGCGTGGAGGCGCCGTTTCTCCTGCGCCTCGGGCGACACTGCGACGTCGCGGCCTTCGCCCGGACCGACGACGCCGAGCCGAGCGTCGCCGCGGTGCAGCAGTCGCGCGTCGTCGAGCTCCAGTTCTTCGTGGCCGCCCAGGACGCGACCCAGCGTGGCTTCGACAGCCGGGGCAGCTACGATGCCGCGTGGCGCCGG
>CAINDO010000009.1 GCA_903847385.1 uncultured Myxococcales bacterium | reverse complement strand
CGTCCGCCAGCGCGCCGCCGTTCGAGGCCGTGGTCCCCGAGCCGCCGTCGTCGCAGGCGCCGCACGCCCACAAAAGCACCACCGCCAGGCCCCGCCGGGCGCCGCTCTTGGTCACCATCGTCGTCCTCCCGCTCAGCGTCCGCGCTCGGCGGGCTCGGCCCGCGTCCAGCCGCCCAGCGCGCCCTCGAGCGCCTGGGCCACCGCAATCGTCAGATGATCGTTGCCGCGCCGCCCGACGACCTGGACGGAGAGCGGCAGGCCCTGCGCGTCGAAGCCCGCGGGCACGGCCGTCGCCGGGAACTCCAGCGCGTTGAAGATTCCGCAGCAGGCGAAGTCGAGGGGCGTCACCAGGGGCGTGAAGTGCCGCGGCGCGGGCCGGGAGTAGGGCGGGTGCAGCAGCACGCCGTCGTCGCCGAGCCGGTCCTCGAGCGCGTCGCGCAGGGAGTCGAGCTGCTTCACCAACGCGGTCGTGGGCAGCGGCAGGCGCCGCCCGAGCTGCTCCAGGGCCGCGATGAACACCGCCGGCGCCGAGTGGCGCTTGCGCCGAAGCACCCAGAGCAGCAGCTCCTGGGGCGTGGAGATGGCCTCGCCGTTGCCCAGGATCTCCGCGTAGGCCGCCTGCCCCATCGTCATCACCCGCGCCGTCCACAGCGCGTAGGCCGCCTTCAGATCGGGCATCTTCAGGTGCTCCACCCGCGCCCCGGCGTGGGCCAGCGCCTCGCCCGCGCGGCGGATCGCCCCCCGCGTGGAGCCCCGGAAGCGCAGCGCGCCGATCTCGTCCACCGCGAACACCCGCACCCGCCGCAGGTCCACGGCGTCCGGGTCGCCGAGCGTCATGGCGTGGCAGGTCGCGTCCGCGCCGTCCGGGCCGGCCATCAGCCGCAGCAGCGGCATCAGGTCCTCGGCGCGCCGGCACATCGGCCCCACCGTGAGCACCGGCCCCATGTCCGAGTCGCCGGGCCAATGCCCCGTGTTGGGCACCAGGCCGCCCGTGGGTTTGTGGCCGAAGATCCCGCAGAACGCCGCCGGGATCCGGATCGAGCCGCCGATGTCCGCGCCCACGCCGAAGGGCGCGCCGCCGGCCGCGATCAGGGCCGCCTCGCCACCGCTGGAGCCGCCCGCCGAGCGCCGCAGGTCCCAGGGGTTCCGCGTCAGCCCGAAGATGGGGTTGAAGCTCTCCATCCACAGGCCGCCCTCGGCGACGTTCGTCACGCCGAGCACGATGCCGCCGGCCGCGCGCATCCGACGGACGACCTCGGCGTCGCGGTCGGCCAGAACGTCCCGACGCCGGGTCAGGCCCGCCGTCTGCGGCAGCCCGGCCACGCCCACGAACTCCTTCACGCTGAACGGCACGCCCAGAAGCGGCGGCAGCGTGTCCTGCGTGCCGTCGGCGCGGGCGGCGTCGATCCGCCGGCCGGCCTCGCGGGCCTCGTCGCGGGCGGCGTCGAAGCGGTCGGCCACCAGCGCGTTGATGTGCCCGTTCACGGCGCGGATGCGCTCGATGTGGGCCTCCAGCACCGCCTCGGGTCGCAGGCGACCGGCGCGCATGCGCTCGGCCAGCGACCGCGCGGACGCGTCCAGCACGTGGGGTTCGGGTGGGGTGGGCATGGTGCGGCAGGATACGGTCCGCGGCCGACCGCCTGCAATCGCCGGCCCCGGAATCGACGGGCGCGCTTCTTGCTTCGCTGCCCCGCGTCGTTTCTCATCACGCCCCCCCATCGCCCGAAAGGTTCACCGTGCGCCGCTCCTCGCTCCACACCGCTCTGCTCGCCCTCGCCCTGTTCGCCTGCAACGGCGGCGGCGCCCCGGCCACCCCGGCGGCCGCCCCCAAGTCCGCCGCCTCGGCCGCGCCCCTGAGCGCCGCCCCCGCGACCGCCGCGGCGTCGG
>CAINDO010000008.1 GCA_903847385.1 uncultured Myxococcales bacterium | reverse complement strand
GGGGTCGGGGGTCGGGGGAGGTTCGCGCCAGAGTCCGGCGCTCGGCCCAGCGGCCCCTGGTGGTCGATGGACAGCTCGTCGTGCAAGGCCGGTGATGTCTCCTCCGTCCTCTGCGCAACTGCCGAGGAGCGGGCCGGGACGGGCGTTGCGGTGGTCGGCGCCTTGTCGCACGGTTGGCCGTCATGGCACCTACACCCACCTCTCTGCTCTGGGTACTTGACGCCCTCGAAAGCAGCCTCGTAGGGTCGGCCGCATGCGCGCACTCCCGACCGGTTGGGTTGTCCCAATTTCACTTTCCCTCGTCGCTACTTTTCTATCCGGGTGTGCGGCGCCGCGAAGCGGCAGCTACGCGGTCCGCGATCTGTCATTCCAGCGCCAGCTGACAGAAAGCATAGTTCACGAAGGCCCACCCGGCGAGCAGGAACTCTTGCACTCGACCGTCGTCCGGGTGGAACCGTCGCCAGCACTCGCAGCGGCTTGCAAGGGTAGAGTGGACGCGGTTGAGGAAACGGCTTGGGGCGGCAACGGTGCACCGATTCGAAGTCGGACTCACTACTGCCTCGACCAGGCTGGGTACGGTCACTTCGCCTTTGAGGGTCATGAATCCGAGACTCGTAGGGTCTACGCAACGAAGTATGAGTTGCTGACCGACACTCGCGTCGGTCAGTCTTGGAGCGGCGTCCACGGCGAGGGCGAGAAACGCAACACACGTTCCTGCCTCGCGGAGTCCACACCATTTTGCGTCGATGGCGTGGCGACTCTGTGTACCACTGAGTACAGCACAAGCATCGTTTGGCTACGGCAGCACTATTGTCGCGGCGAGGGGTGGCGCGGCTTCGAGTCCGTGATCGTCCGCAGCGGCGAGGTCGCGTTCGTCAGCTGGAGTCGCGACGTCGTGGCGGATGGAACGCATTTTCTGAACGTAGACCGGCCGTTGCCGAGTGCGAAGCAGGCGCTCGATGATCTCGAACGAATCCGCACCGCAATCGTGCGGGCCCGGGAGGGGAAGTAGAAGGGTGGCCCCATCTCCAGGCTGGTGCCGTACGCGTTCGACCAGCGCCGCCGTGTCCGCGGGTGTCGCCGCCGACCGGGACCACCCCGCGCTCGGTTCATCTGCGGCGGCGTGGGCCTGCCCGTCGCCACCCGCGCCGGCGTGCATATCCTGCCCGGCCGGGCGCTCATCGTGCCCTGCGTCAGCGCCGGTCATGGCTCCTACGCCTCGATCCTGGTTGGCATGTCGCTGCTGCCGTTCGTCGACGTGCACTGCGACGCGGTATGCGACCACTTCGACCGCGCCAACGCAAACACGACGCGCTGCAAAGCACGACCCCGACCGCGCTGGGGCCTCGCTCCTGGGCGCACCCGGTCTGCAGGGCCTCCAGGTCGAACGCCGGCACGATGGGTCGCCCTACCTGACGCGGCTGCGCGACGTCCCATGGCGGCGGCCGGTCGAGAAGACCGCGACGGGCGTAGGCGCCGATGCCCGTTGGACGGTGGGCTCCCTCGACCCGAACGGCGCACGGGGGACGCCGGACGACATCGTCGTGACCTCGAGCGGGCCGTGAGCCCTGGCAACGGGCCGGACTCGCCGGGCGCAGACTTCCGTGTTTCCGCCTGACGCGCCACCGACCGTGGCAGCCCGGGGACTCGCGTCCTGAGGGTGGCGAAGTGGCCTCGGCACAGCGTTCTCGTGCCAGCACGTCCGCAGGCGGCTGGTGTCGCCGAGGCGCCGTCGCGAACCCCGAAGTCAATGGCCGGCGGTTCCGAGACGCCGTCGCGGACCCCCAAGTCAGTGGCCGGCGGTCACCCGACGCGGGGGGGGCGCCTGAGCATGGGCTCGGGCCGCCGGGCCCTGGCCGTCGGACTGAACCGCCCCGGTTTCATCGGAGACTCGTTTGCTTGAGTCACGCTGCCCGGGCTTGGGTGGCTTGACGTCGGTAGTATGCCTGTTCGAACTCCGCGGGGGGAACATATCCGATGGGTTCGAGCAGGCGGGTGTTGTTGAACCAGTGGACCCAGTCGAGGGTCGCCAACTCGACGCCCTCGAGGCCCTTCCAGGGACCACGCGGGCGAATGACCTCGGTCTTGTAGAGGCCGATGACAGACTCGGCGAGGGCGTTGTCGTAGCTGTCGCCGACGCGCCCGACGGAGCTCTCGATGCCAGCTGCGGCGAGGCGTTCGCTGTACCGGATGGACAGGTATTGCACGCCGCGGTCGCTGTGATGGACGAGCCCGTCACGGGCC
>CAINDO010000007.1 GCA_903847385.1 uncultured Myxococcales bacterium | reverse complement strand
GTGTGGGAGGGCGACTTCCGCCTGGGCGTGGACCCGGCCGGCGGCGCGGACGGCGGGCCCGCGGGGCGCGTGCTCGGCGATGGCCCGGGCAAGGCGGCCCTGCGGCAGGGTTTCGCGCTCGCGCCGGGGCGCTACCGGCTCCAGGCGCGGGTCGCGAGCGCCGAGCTCCGGCCCGGCCTGTACGATCAGACCTCGACGCTCTACCTGAGCGGGCACGCCGCCGCGCCCCTGAGCCGGGCGCTCGTCGCCGGCGACAGCGGGTGGCGCACGGCGACGCTCGTGTTCGACGTCGAGCCGGGGTTCGGCGACGCCGTGACCGCCTACTTCTTCGGGTGGGGACCCGGCGCGCTCTACGTGGACGATCTGCACCTGGCGGCGCTGCCCGCCTGCGACGACACGGCGCCCGGGTTCACGCTCGGGCCCGTCGAGGCGCCGTTGACCGCGCAGTTGCCGGCGAGCCCCTCGGACGACCTGCTGTGCGCCTACTGCCCCGCGCTCGGCGGCGAACTGTGCGCGCGCTGCGCCGGGCTGCCGGCGCCCACACCGCCGCCGGAGACGCGCCTGTTGACCGACTTCGAGCCCGGGCGACCGATGCCCTTCGAGCGTGTCACCTTCGTCGCCGAGGCGCAGGCGCCCGTGGAGGGCACGACCTCGGCGCGGCTCGTCCCGGGGCGCTACCTGTCGGGGGCCCCGGCCAACGGCCTGCCCGCCGACTGGCGCGGCTTCGACTGGCTCCGGTTCGAGGTCGACAACCCGAGCGGCGCGGCGGTCGATTTCGTGGTCGAGCTCCGCGACGCGCAGACGCGGGACTACTGGTCGCGCGTGAACTGGTACACCACCGCGCCGCCGGGGCGGCACACGCTGCACGTGCCCCTGCAGGTGTTCGTGGGCGAGAAGTCGGTGATCCGCGAGCGCCGCCGGCTGGCGTTGGAGGCCATCACGCGGCTCGTGTTGCTCAACGCGGGCACGACGGATCTCCTGGTCGACGACGTGCGCCTGGAGGCCGAGCCGCCCCTGCCGCACGACGACCCGCGCATCCTGAAGCTGGACGCGGGGCCGAGCACGGGGCCGGTGTTCCCGGGGTTCACGCCGCTGCTGGCCTCGACGGACGTGCGCCCACGCCGCGCCTACGGCTTTCGCCCCGAGACGCGCTTCGGGCGCATCGAGGACCGGCGCCACCCCGAGGCCCTGCGGCGCGACTGGATCTCCGTCGCGAGCGGCGGGCTCGAGTTCGCGCTGCCCCCCGGCCGCTACGCCGTCTGGATGGTCCTCGAGGACCCCGGCTACTGGGAGTACTTCCCCAACTACACGCGCCGCGTCGTGCGGGCCGAGGGCGCGTCGATCCTGGACGAGTCGCCGGGTGTCGAGGACTTCTGGGCCCGCTACTACGCCCACGCCGACGACGAGGTCCTGCCCGGAGACGACGCCTGGGCGCGGTTCGTGGACCCGCGCTACACGCCGCTGCGGGCCGAGGTGGACGTCGGGGACGGCGGCCTGACGCTGGACTTCGAGGGCTCGACCTACGCCTGTGCGCTGTCGGCGCTGGTGATCGCCCCCGCCGACGACCCCGAACTGGACCTCGAGGGGTTCCTCGCCGGCCTCGACGACCGCATGCGGCAGCACTTCGCCTACGAGTACACGGCCATCCCATCGCCCGCGTTCGCCCCGGACCCGGCGCCGGCGGCGCTCGAGGTGGCCTGGGTGGCGCCGGGGCGGTTCCTGCGGGCCGACGAGCCCTTGCCGTCGGACGGGCGCGACACGGACGTGTCGCTCGCGGCGTTGCGCGGGGCGGTCGCGACGCAGAGCATGGCCGTCCGCCGGGACGCCGACGACACCCTCGTCACGGCGACGCTGGCGCTGCCCGGGCTGACCGTGACCCCGCGGCGGGTGCGCCACCTGCTCGACCGCGTGACCGCCGACGGCGCGGTGTACCAGGTCGCGCCGCGGCTGCTCGACCCGCTCGCGCTGCCCCTCGACCTGCCCGCCGGCGTGACCCGCCAGCTCGTGTTCGAGGTCGACGTGCCGGCGGACCTGCCCGTCGACCGCGTCGAGGGCACGCTCACGCTCGGCCTGGCCTCGGGGGCGGAGATCACGCGCGCGGTCACGGTCGAGGTCAGCGCCCAGCGGGCCGTGACGCTGGCGGAGGCGGGCCTTCAGGTCGGCTACCTGGGCCTCGCGCCCACTTACCCGCAGGCGGTCTACCCGGAGGTCGCCGAGAAGCAGCGGGCCGAGGTCGAGCCCGCGCTCGACCTGTTGCGGCGGGCCGGGATGAGCGCGGTGACCGGCGGCTTGGGCGGCCCCGCGCTCACGGGCTTCGACGCCGCGGGCGAGGCGGTGCTCGACCTGTCGAACGCCGCGCCCGTCCTCGACGCCATCGCCGCGCGCGCCGGCGACTTCACCGGTCCCGTGTCGACCTACGGCGGCGGGGCCCTGGGCGGCGTGCCCCTGTACTCGGTGGGCGACGCCCTCTTCGGGCGACCCTTCGCGGATGGGCTCCGGGCGTTCCTCGCGGCCTGGGAGGCCGCCCGCGCCGCCCACGGCTGGCCCGACCTGCGCGTGACGGTGGGCGACGAACCCGCCGGCGACGCCATTGCCTCCGGCGTGGCCCTCGCGCAGGCCGTGCGGGCGACGGGGATGGGCGTGACCACGGACGTGTTCACCAGCTTCACGGCCCTGGATGACCCGCGCGCCGCCTTCATCGGAAACGTGGACCTGATGCTGCTCACCCACCACTCGGCCGAGGGCATCGCCGCGCTGCAGGCCGCCGGCCAGGGCTGGGGCCTGTACAACCAGGGCGGTCGCTACCGCCGCGGCGTGTACCTGTTCGCGCTGCGGGCGGCCGGGCTGCGGGGCTACTACCAGTTCGCGTTCTCGTCCGTCGGGGCCGACCCCTACTACGCGCTGGACGCCCGGGAGGACGACCTGTGCGCGGTCTACACGCACCCGAGCGGGGCGCTGCGGCCGACCGTCGACTTCGCGCAGTTCGCCGAGGCCGTGAGCGACCTGCGCGCGCTGCTCACCCTGTCGGCGGCCGTCGACGGGGCTGCGCCGGGCCCTGCGCGCGACGCGGCCTCGGCGTTCCTGTCCGGTGTGGTCGCGGCCGTGCCCATCGGCCACGCCGAGCCCGAGGCCTTCGACGCGCCCGCGCTCGACGCGCTGCGGGCGGACACCTTCGCGCACCTGCGGGCGCTCGCCGAGGCGCCGGTGGGGGTCGCGGACGCCGCTGTGGACGCGGCCCTGCCCGACGCGGCCGATCTGGGCGCCGCTCCCACGGCGGATCTGGGCGGCATCCCCACGGCCGACCTGGGCACGCCCGTCGAAGACGCCGCAGCCGACCCCGATCTGGGCGCTGTTCCCACGCCGGACCTCTCAGTCGCGCCCCCGGCGGACTTGGGCGCGGTGGCGCCCTCGCCGGACGCCGCGCCGGACGCCGCCCTCCCCCCGGAGCTGGGCGTGGCCCCCACCGCGGACGCCGTCGCCGCTCAGCTCGACGCCCTGCGCCCGGTCGACCTGGGAGCAGTCCCCACCCCGGACCTGGGCGAGACCGCCGACGCCCAGCGCGAGGGCGATGCCGGTCAGGCGACCCGGGCCGATACGGGCTGCGCGTGCCGAGCCGGCGGCGGTCCCGTGAACGCCGCGCCGCTCGCGTTGCTGGTCCTGGCGGCGCTGCCCCTGCGGGCGCGTCGCCGGGCGCGCCTCACTTGTCGAAGGTGAACTTGCCCTCGACGCGGGTGCAGGCGAACGCGTACTTGGCGGCGACCTCGTGGGCCACGCCGCGGACGACGGGCTTCGACAGCCCCTTGGGGCTGCCGGCGCGGGTGACCAGGAGCTTCTCCAGCTCCTTCTCGTCCACGTGTTTGCCCTGCTTGCAGATCTCGTCGGCCCAGCCGTTCATCTGCGCGCGCAGCTCGTCCTCGGGGGACGTGCGGGGCACGGCGCCGCCGGTCAGCTCGCTCAGGTAGCCGGTCAGGGCGTCCGCCGTCTTGAAGGTCGGCATGTCCTTGCCGATCTCCACGCGGCTCTCGCAGGCGCTCGTCAGGCTGGCCTGGGTCTCGCGGAAGCGCTTGCCGAAGTCCGCGGCCAGCCCGGGTCCCATCAGGAACCAGAGCGCTTCGGCGCCCGTGGCGCGGCCGTTCTTCAGGACCTCGTCGATGCGCACGAGGTCACCGGCCGAGGGGCCATTGCTCGTGTCGCGGTCCCAGAGCGTGCCGCGCAGCTCGTAGGCGTTGCCGGGGCCGGTCTTGATCGAGAAACCATCCCAGCGGATCTGGCCCTCCTGGGGCGGACAGACGACCGGGGCGGCGAAGAGGAGAGAGAGCGAGAGCAGGGCGGACGCGGGCATGAGGTTCTCCGTCGGGCGACGGCCGGCAGGGCCGGTCAGCGGGTGTGCATCAACTTCGACGCTCCCCCCCGGGTGCGCATTCACGACAACCGGCCGACGGCCCGTCCGCATTCACCGGACGGGAGCGTCGGCCGAGGGCTCACTCTTTGGGACCCTCGTCCGCCTTCGGGGCGGGGGTCTCCGAGGCGGTCACGCCGGGGGCGGGCGCCGGGGCCGGGGCCTTGCCGCCGAGCGAGGACAGGCCGAGGCGGGGCGCGCCCAGGCCACCGGAGGACCAGCCGGCGCCGCCGAGGCCACCGCTGCCGATGGGGGCGGGCGTGGACAGGCTCTTGAGGCCGAGGCCGAGACCGCCGGGCTTGGGGGCGCCCTCGGGGGCCGCCGGCGCCGGGGCCGACGAGGCCGGGCGGGGGGGCAGGGACAGGTTGGCCAGCGGGCCGGTAGCGGCGCGGGGCGCGCTGAGCGGCGACTGCACCTTGGGCGGGGGCAGGGGCGCCGGCGTGCTCGCGGCGGC
>CAINDO010000006.1 GCA_903847385.1 uncultured Myxococcales bacterium | reverse complement strand
TCGAGGCCACCCCGGACGCGGCCACCGCGCCGGGTGACGCCGCCATCGAGCCCGACGCCGCGGCCCCGCCCGCCCGACCGGGCTGTTGGTCCCTCCCGGACCACCCCGCCGTGCTGGAGCCGCTGGACGCCGAGGCCTGGCGGCTGGAGGGGGCGCTCGCCGGCGCCTCTGCGGCCGAGGGCTCCTGCGGCGGCGCCGGAGCCGAGGACGTGCTCGTGTTCACCGCCCCCGCGGCCGGCTTCTGGTCGTTCTCGCGGGACCCGGACGCGTCCGAGGTGCCCTTCGCGGTCTACCTTCGGCGCGAGTGTGCGGTCGAGCGAACCGAGGTCTCCTGCAGTCGGCTGCCCGAGGGCGCCGAACGCCACGAGGCCGCGGCACACGTCGAGCTCGCGGCCGGCGAGTCGGTCTTCATCTTCGTGGACGCCGACGCGCCGGGCGACGCGGGCGACTACGCGGTGCTGGCCACCCGGACGGCGGCCCCAGCGCCGCCGCGCCTGACCTCGGCCGAGGCCTTCCGGCGACCCGACGGTGTGGTCGCGACCCGGATCACCGGCGAGGACCCGAACGGCGACGCCCACGTGCTCGTGTACGCGCTGGAGTCGGCGCTCGGGCAGGTCGTGTTCCCGGTGCCCGGCCACGGGGACGGCCTGCCGTTCTTTCCGGCGACCCCCCTCGCCGGGCGGCGGACGTTCGAGTTCACCCTGCCGGACGTGGTCAAGGTGCCCTGTGATCGGCTTTCGCTCTTTCTCGTGGACGCCACGGGCCTGGAGAGCGAGGTCGTCGACGTGGCGATCGCGGCGGCGCCGCCCCGCGCGCTCGGCGAGGACTGCGACGTGCACCGCCTCACGGACGTCTGCGTGGCGGGCTCGGCGTGCAGTCCCGGGGACCGGGGCGGCCTTTGCGAGGCGGTCGAGGGCCCTCGCGTCGAGACGGCCGTGTTCCAGATCGGCGGCGCCGGTTACGTCTACGCCGATCTGGACGTCTCCGGGCCGCCCGACGTGGACTTCCAAGTCACGGTGACGCTGCTGCCGGCCGACCGCGACACACCCATCGTCCTCGGCCCCGGGGGCGAACGGGTGGTCGAATTTCCGATGCGCGAGGGCGAGTATTGGCCCGCGTGGAGTCGCGGCGTGCGGATGCTGATCCTCGGCGGGGACTACCTGCGGCTCGACCCCTTCACGGAGGCCCGGCGCGTCCGCGTCGAGGTGGGCCTGGCCGGCGGTCCGCGCCAGGACACCGTGACGGTGCCGCTGCTGCCCGGGCCCATCGTCGGCGAGGGTCTGCCCTGTGACCTCTCCGAGTATCTCCCGATCTCCTGCGACGAGGGGCTGACGTGTGTGCGCGACGTGGGCGCGCCCAATGCCTTCGACGGCGTGTGCGCCGACGCAGCGCCCCCGGTCATCGACGAAGCCATCATCAACGTCGATCGCTTCGACCGGTTCCGGATCACGGTGCGGGGTCGCACCCGAGGGGCGCCGCTGGAAGGGTTCGAGGCCCACCTGCTGGGAGAGGACGGGGACGAGCCGCTGTTCGCGCATCCGCCGGCGTGGGGCGGAGACGATCCCACGGACGTCGGCACCTGGTTCGGCCCCATCGCCGGCCCGGCGTTCGAGGTGACCTACTCGCCCCAGCTCGATCGCGGCGCTGGCATCAGCCTTCGCCTCGCCGACGTCCCCCTGGCCCGCCGCCTGGTGATCCGGCCGCTGAACGAACACGTCGGCCCGGGCGAGGCCGTGGTGGTGCCCATCGGCCGCACCGTGCAGGCCGCCGCCGGCGAACCCTGCGACGTTCAGGGGGTCGTGAGCGAGTGCGGTGCGCTGGGGGCCTGCGTCGCCGCCCCGGATGCGGCCGCGGGCGTCTGCGAGGCGCGGACGCCGCCCCACCTGACAGGGGCCCGGGCGGCCTTCAACCCGGAGTCGCAGCGCCTGGGCGTGACCCTCGCGGGGGTCGACCCGGACGGGGACGCCGAGGGCACGGTGAAGATGCGTCTGTTCGTGGGGGACCCCGACGCCGGCGGCGAGGAGATCTCCGTGACCTTCGTGGGGCCCGTCGAGTACGCGGCGTTCGAGTCCTTCGAGGTGGTCGAGAATGCCCCCGAGCGCTTCGAGGGCGCGACCTACCTCACGCCCTACTGGTTGAGCAACTGGCAGGTGGCGGCGGTGACCCACGTTCAGGTGTCGGTGCTCGATGGTTTCGGGCTGGAGAGCGAGGTCCTGACCGCCGAGGTCCCGCCCGCCGAGGTGGCCGCCGTGGGCGCGGCCTGCGATCCGCTGTACGTCTTCCAGCGCTGCGAGGGCGGCGGCCTCTGCCCGAGCGACGCGCCGGTCTGTCGGCGCAACGTCTGCGGCGACGGCCTGCCCGGTCTGGACGAGGCCTGCGACGACGGCAATCGATTGCCCGGCGACGGGTGCAGCGCCGCCTGCGAGCTGGAGCGTCGGCCCCTGCCGCTCGACGTGGGCGGGCTGCCCGAGCTCGTCATGATCGCGGGCGACGTGACGGACTGGGTCGACCTGCAACTGCCCCGCGCGGGTTTCCTGCGCATCCAGTTCGACGCGACGCCCGACGTGTGTGCGCAGTTCGCCCAGCCCGAGCTGATCCTGCGGGCCCGGCAGCCGGACGACACCTGGTTCACGGTCTGGCCGCCGTTCCCGGACCAGCACGTCGCGCTGAACGGCCTGTGCCCCTTCGTGGACGTGAACGTCCCGGCGGGCGACTACCGCCTGCTCATCGACAGCGGCGTGAACGGCGCCACGGCCGCGCTGACGGCGACGCTGACCGATCTCTGAGGCGGACCGGGCCGGGTCGACCGGCCCCGGCGCCTCACTTCGGCGAAAAGGTCCGCAACGCCGCCTGCAGCGCGGGTTTCTGCGTGGTGTAGCGGTCGAAGGGGCCCACCACCTCGACGAGCATGAGATCGTCGCCCTGCACGAAGATCGTCTCGCTCTGCACCCAGTCCTCGGCGCCGTAGGGCACGACGAAGTCCAGGGTGCAGCCGTCCAGGCCGGCGGCCGTCTTGAAACACTGCTCGTCCTTGAAGACGAAACCGCGCTTCTCCAGGTGGCCCTTCATGGCCTCGCGCCAGAAGCCCAGGTCGGCGATGGGTTCGTTCTCCAGCAGGCGGCCGCGCAGGCGCACGCCGTCGGCGGTGATGAAGCGGAAGTCCTTCGTCTCCTCGAAGCGTTTGAAGGCGGGCGGCGCGTCCATGCGGAACGGGACGCCGCCGCAGGCCGCGAGGCTCAGGGCGGTCAACGCGAGGCAGGCCAAGGTGATCGAGCGCATGCGCATGTCACTCCTCCCCGTCGAATTCGGACAGGAAACGGTCGAGATCCACCGTGTTCAGCCACTCGAAGGGCGAGTCGACGTAGACCACCCGGTCGCGGGACTGGAACTGGAAGTCCACCTGCACCAGTGCCCAACGCGTGCGGTCGCGCTCCACGCGGAGCTGGCCCTTGATGGACTCCATCTCGTCCACGAGCTGCGTCATGTTGCGCTCGATGTCCAGGGTGGCCTGCAGGTTGGAGCGGTCGAAGAACGCCCGCAGCTGCCCGAAGATCTCCTGCTTGGAGCGCAGCCGGCCCTCGAGGTCGGCGATGGCCTCGGTCATGTCCTGGCGCGACAGTGTCTTCTCGAGCACGAGCCCGTGGTCCCCCATCTTGCGCAGGAACTCGCCGAGCTCCGGGGGCGGCACCTTGAGCGCCACGCCCTGGTCGGTGATGCGCGTGGCGTGGCCGCCGAGTTTGATGGCGGCCTCGGTGAGGGTCTGCCGCACCTGCTCGGGGTGCACGACCTTCAGGTGCACGCGGGCCATCAGCGCCGACAGACGCTGGTCGGCGGCGGTGCTGGCGGGCGCGGGGGCGGCGCTGGCGGGCGCGGCGCTGGCGGGCGCGCTGGGCGGCG
>CAINDO010000005.1 GCA_903847385.1 uncultured Myxococcales bacterium | reverse complement strand
CCGCCCGCGCCGCCGCCACCGCTGCCGCCCGCGGGGGGCTGGCCGTCCGGCAGGCACACGCCCTCGCGCTCGACGGTGCCGGGGCCGCAGCTCAGGCCGCCGCTGCTGCCGCCGGCCGGGCCACCGCCGCTCCCGCCGCCGGCCTCTTCGGGCGACACGCACTCGCCGTCGGCGAAGACGGTGCCCTCGCCGCAGGTCACCTGGATGTCCGGGATGCACTGGTCCTGGGCGCGGTGCGTGCCCGGGCCGCACTCGAGGGTGTCGCAGGCCGCGCTGGGTGCGAGCAGGCCGACGAGCAGGCCGAATCGGCCGATGCGAGCGGAGGGGGAGAAACCAATGTCGAGGCTGCGGTTCTGGGCGGTCATCGGTCGTGTTCTCCGGAGCATCACAGCACGGTCTCGTCTTCTGCGGGCACGATGGCCACGCGACCCACGGGGAAGGGGCACTCGCGCGCGTCGCTGACGGGCACGAAGCTGCCGAGCAGCACGCCACGGCGCTTCGGGGCGGCCTCCGGGTGGGCACAGGTCAAGGGATCGGTGCCGCGCGCCACCGCGGCGCGCAGCAGGCGTTGGGCCGGGCGGGGATCCACGTCGCCGTCCGCTTCGACGGACAGAAAGAGGCCGTCCGCGTCGGCGAGATCGACGTCCGTGTCCAGGCGCACGCCGCCGGCCAGGATGAGGCGCAGGCCATCGGCGAACTTGTCCACCGTGCCGATGCGCTCGCCGGGGTCGCACTGCCGCTCGGCGTCGTAGTCGTTGTCGTAGAGCTGCACGATCTGGATGTTCGAGGTCGTGAGCGGATCGCCGCCGCAGTGCTGGCGCGGGCGGCCGTCCGGCGGGGGCGCGAGCGTGTTGTCGATGGCGTCGAGCACCTTGAAGTGCCCCACGCTCACCGCGCCGCCGTTCACCGTGGCGTAGAGCTCGTAGTGCTCGCCGGGCACGTTCGAGTCCAGCGTCTGGAAGTTCATCTGCACGATGGCGCCGCGGCTGACGTGCACACACGCGCCGGCGGGCAACAGCAAGGCCAAGAGGGCGAGTCGTTTCGCGTGTCGTTTCATCAGAACTTCACCTGCGCCTGGCCGAAGAGGCTCCAGCCGCCCTTGGGCTGGGGGCGGCTCTGCACGCGGTCCTCGAAGTAGAAGTCCGGGTCGCTGGTCCGGTCGTCCAGCAGGTTGTAGCCGAAGACGGAGATCGTCAGGCGGTCCGCCCACAGGTGCGTGGCGCGCACGCCGGCCCGCAGCAGGAGCGCCGGGTCGATCTTGTCCACCACGACCTCGGCGGAGTCCACCAGACGGTAGTCGCCCAGGTACTCGCGGCCCGCCTCGGGGTCGCGGTTGAGGTCCTCCTGGGGGCCGATGAACGTGAAGGCGCTCATGACCTCCAGATACTTGGCGATGGCCTGGATCTTCACGCCCCCCGTGAACGTCACGTTGGGGAAGTTCCGGATCGGCCCGATGATGGAGTCCTCGGCGCGGTTGAAGGCGCCGCCGAACCAGAGCTCGTGGTCGCCGGTGAACTCGACGCGGGCGAGCGCCTCGACGGCGTGGATGCCCCGCTGCCCGGAGTTGGCGAACTGCCCGGACACGTTGCGCACCAGGTCGCTGAGCACCGTGTAGGCGTAGTCGCCGCGCAGGTAGATGCGCTCGAGCACACCCACGTTCTCGGCGATGACGGCGTTGACCTCGGCCTCCGTGGAGCGCGAGCGCTCGACCTTGAGGTCGGCGTTGGGCTGGAAGCCGACGTTGGAGACCGCCAGCGCGTTGATGCGGGTGGCCTGCAGCTCCTGGGGGCGGAACCCCTCGGCGTAGTTCAGCTTGACGAACATCTTGGCGACGACGTTCCAGACGAGCGCGCCGGAGAAGAGGCCGACCGGGGCGTAGGTGTCCGAGAACTGCACGCGGAAGCCGGGCTGCAGCGCCAGGGTGCGCGCGGCCTTCCACTCGTCGCTCACGTACACGGCGCCGGCGGCGCGGGTGCTGTCGAGCAGCAGTTCGTCCGTGAACACGCAGCCGCTGCCGAAGTCGGCCGACGTCTCGCCGCCCTGCACCTGTACGCGGTGCGAGCCCGGGGGCGGGCACTGGGTGCCGCCCGATACGGCGCGGGGGTACACGCCGGCGGCCGCCGCCGGGTCCATGCTGTTCGGGTCGGCCAGGTCCGGGAAGATGCGCGGGTTGCGCAGGCGATCTTTTCGCGTCGCGTCCGCGATGGACTCGCGGAACCCCTCGGCGCCGAAGAGCAGGTGGTTGTCGAAGGGCAGCTCCAGGTCGGCGTCCACGTTGAGGCCGAAACGGTAGAGCTGCCCGGCGTTCAGCGCGATGACGACGCCCTCGTCCAGGGTGGGCAGGCTGCTCGGCGGGAACGCCCAGAAGGGGTCCTCGTTGAGCGTGAAGCGCACGCCGTAGACCTTGGTGGACAGGCCGAGCTTGTCGTCCAGGAAGCGGCGGCGCCAGCTCAGGCCCACCGTCTGGATGGCGTCGTTGCCGGCCGTCTCCTCCTCGGCGACGCTGGTCGAGTCGATCTTGCCGTCCGCGCCCAGGGTGGGCCGCTCGCCGCGCAGGATGGCCCCGCCCGTGGCGATCTGGCGATGGTCGCGCTCGAACTCGACCATCCAGTCCAGGGTGAGCTGGTCGAAGAGCTTGAGGTTGCCGGTGCTGGCCAGCCACCAGTCGCGGCTGTTCCAGTCCGTCGTCTCCTTGCCCAGGATGAAGGCCGAGGTCGTGTCCGGCTCGGGGGCAGGCAGGGCGCCGACGATCTTGCGGCTGTCCGCGGTGAGCTCGGCGCCGGCGTCGCTGTAGTAGCTGACCGAGGTGTAGAGCTTGAGGTCGCCGTCGAAGTACTCGCCGCCGTAGGCCACCGCGCCCTTGGCCGCGGCGCGCGCGCTGGCCCCGTGGCCGCCGCCGGCGAGGATCTCCACGCCGTCGAGGTCCTGGGAGTCCTTGAGGATGATGTTCACGATGCCCATGAGGGCGTTGCTGCCCCAGAGCACGCCGCCGGGGCCGCTGGTGACCTCGATGCGCTTGATGGCCTCGACGGGGATGCGGTGGTCGAGCGAGAGGCCGTTGCGCAGCGGATCGGTGACGTTCACACCATTGATCAGGATGAGCAGGGTGCGGGGCTGACCGCGGACGACGGCCTCGTCGAACCAGCCGTTCGAGTCGAGGCGGTTGCCCTCGAAGCCCGGTACCATCTGGAGCACCTCGGACACCGTCCGGTGACCTCGCTGGGCGATCTCCTCGGCCGTGATGACCGTGATGATGCCCGGCGCCTGCTGGATCGTGGTGCGCGTTCGGGCCGCCGAGAGCACCACGTTGCGCTCGTCGACGTTGAACTCCTCGAGGATCACGGGGCCGCCCTTGGCCTGCCCGGAGGGCTCGGCCGGCGTCGCGGGGGGCGGCGTCGCGGCGGATCCGGGCGCGCCGGGACCGGGCGGCGTGCTCGCCGGCGCGGCCTCCGGTGCGGGTGCGTCGTCCGAGAGTGGCGCGATCTCCGACATCTGCGCGCGCGCCGGGGCGGCCAGGCAGAGCAGGGGGACGGCGGCCGCCAGGAGGCGCGGCGCCGCGGGCAGGAACGGGGAGTGGCTCACGCGGTCTTTGGCCCTCATATGGTCGGCGACGCTAACACGGCCCCGCGGGGGCGGCAAAGACGCCGACGCGCGCCCCCCCGGCGGGGCATGGCCCGGAAAATGCAGACCAGATCCGGCGTCGGGGAGCACTCGACGGAGCGAGAAACGAGGAGACCATGGGGATCTCCAGAAACGGATGGGCCATCATCGCGGGCGTCGCCTTCGCCGCCGCACTGGCCGGTCTGCACCACGGTTACCAAAACGCGCGGCGGGATCCGGGCTTCTGCACGGATTGCCACGCCGACACGGCCGGGCTGGCCGGCGAGAGCGTGCGTTCCCATCGGGACGTCTCCTGCCAGTCGTGTCACCCGACGGGTACATCGACGCTGGTCGGCCTGATCGTCGACGAGGCCCGGGGCAAGACCGGCGCCGACACGGACGTGACGCCGCACGGCGAGCGCAACCCGCAGGTCTGCGCCGACTGCCACGCGGACACGGCGCCGCTGATCGGCGCGAGCGCCGGCCACAAGGCGCACCGCGAGGCCAAGAAGCCCACGGACTGCGTCGAGTGCCACGGCAAGAGCGCGCACACCGGGCGGCCGGACAACGAGAGCTGCGTGTCCTGCCACAAGGACGACACGCTCACGAGCTCGGCCATGGCGGACGTGCACTGCCTCGCCTGCCACGACTACCTGGGGCCCCAGCCGGACCAGGGGCGCCGCCCGGGCTTCGGGCGCTGCGAGAGCTGCCACGGCGGCAAGGGCGGGCGGGCCGAGGGCAAACTCGCCGCCAAGGCGCCGGCCATCGAGCTGCACGCCGAGATGCCCTGCGCCACCTGCCACCAGCCGCACAAGGAGCCCTTCACGGTGGCGCGCGCCTGCGAGACCTGCCACGAGCAGGTCAACCACGCGCACCCCGAGGTCGAGGGCCGCACGGGCGCGGCGTACTGCACCACCTGCCACGGCCCGCACGACGACTGGCAGCGGGCCGTCGAGCGCTGCCAGACCTGCCACGAGGACGTGCTGCTCGCCGCCCTGCCCGCCCGCGCGTCCCGCGTGGCGCCCATCGGCGACGAGCTGCTCGACGCGCTCGCGGCCCAGGCCGCCCACGTGAGCTGCGTGGAGTGCCACCCGGCCCACGCCCAGGCCGGCGAGGGCGCCATGCGCGCCTCGACGAAGAACTGCCCGGACTGCCACAAAGAGGTCGCGTCGCCGCTCACGCACCCGAAGTCGGCCTGCAACGACTGCCACGCGCCCCACACGCCCCAGCCCAAGGACTGCGGCGAGTGCCACGCCGCCGACGTCCGCCACGGCACCGAGTCGTGCCGCAGCTGTCACCGCGTCCACCCGGACAAGGACTTCGTGCGGCCGGGTTGCGAGTCCTGCCACAAGGAGAAGCTGCCCGCAGGCGCCACCGAGGCCGCCGGCGGCCACCCCAAGTCCGCCTGCGTCGACTGCCACACCCCGCACAAGCCCGAGATCAAGGGCTGCGCGAGCTGCCACGAGACGCAGGTCAAGGCCGTCGTCGGCACGACGGAGAAACACCGCGACTGCAAGAACTGCCACACGCCCCACGTGTGGAAGGCCCCGACCTGCGCGGAGTGCCACGAGGAGCAGGCCAAGGCCGTCGCGCCCATCGAGAAACACCGCGACTGCGCCGCCTGCCACCCCAGCCACCAGGGCCGGGGCCGCACGGCGGACCTGCTCAAGGCCTGCGCGAGCTGCCACGAGAAAGAGCTGGCCCAGGCCGCGCCCAAACACCGCGAGTGCTTCGAGTGCCACGAGCCCCACGCCGGTCAGCGCGGCAAGGCCGTGAAGAAGTCCGAGTGCGTCGACTGCCACGAGGCCAAGTTCAAGCCCGCGGCCAACCTGCCCAAACACGTCGACTGCGCCAAGTGCCACCAGGTCCACGTCGGCCCCGGCGAGGGCCCGCCCAAGTGCAATACCTGCCACGAGCCCGGCGCGCTCAAGTCCGGCGGTGCGCTCCACGTGATCAAAGAGCACCAGGTCTGCAGCGACTGCCACCGCGCCCACGGCGGCTTCGACGCCAGTCGCGACAACTGCACCCGCTGCCACGAGAAGCAGAAGAAGCACGAGCCCAAGGCGCCGGTTTGCAACGGGTGCCATAACTTCAGGTAGGTGGGGGCGTCAGGGGCGGGCGGGCGCCCGGCGTTCCAGCGGATCAGCATCCTGGACCGCGGCGTGTTCGTCGGCGTCTCGACGCCGGGCGAGGCCAGCGCCACGCCGGTTGGTTCACGTCTCGGCCGGAGCGGGTGCGGGGGGACGTGGGCTACCGGCCGAGCCATTGAATTGAACGTATGTTGTCAACAACCCACCCCGACGCGCCCTCAGCGGAGAGAAGCAGGCAGCGACCGTCCTTCGAGTACTCGGTGGCGGCGACGTCTGCGCGGATTCCAGGCCCCAACACACTGACGACACCTCGCAGCCGCAGCTCGTCGAGGGACGACCCCATCGCAGCTTCGCAGGCGCTGAGCGTCCCGTAGACGAACGTTGGTCCGGACGTGACGACCTCGTCACGTCGACATGCACCGCCGGTGCATTGCGCCAGCACGACGCATTGCATCGAGAGCCAGATGAATCGGTGGGCTCCGGCGGTGCTCGAGGTCACTGTGGAGGCTCCCGCGGAATTCGGTCGACCACCGGACGCCCCGGTGCGGCTGGCGTCCGCCGTGGTGAAATCGCTCCCCGCGGACTCGCCCGGCGGTGTGGAACGCACGGGTCGTAATGAGGGGTGGGCGCGGTCACCGGGACCTGATTCGACTCGCCCACTGCTCGCCGCACAGCGAACTCAGCTCCCTGCACTCGCCGAATTCACGGAACTCGATGCAGTCGTAGCGGGCGGCCGCGCAGACGTCATCGATCTGCACATTCGGTCGTTTTACATAAGAAAGGCAGGAATAAACGTCTCGCAGTCGACATGCCGCCAGCATCAACTCGGGGTCCCGCAGATTGAGCGAGAGAGCGCGGCACCCGAAGCTGACGCCCGCGTCGCACAGTTCCCTGCGCGAGAGCCTCCACAACGGCGTCGCGCAGGGCGCGGCGCACACGCACGCGATTGCCGTGCCAGCGACGACTCGAACGAGCCTGCTTCGACCGACGCGTGATCCAGAGCGGTACAGGAGATACGTCCCGATGGGCCAATACAACATCGCGTGGCCGGTCCCTTCGCAGAGTTCGCGCGGGGCCTCCGCCAAGACCCAAATGACCAACAGACCAGCACTGGTCGCCAAAACACCGAGCAGGAAGGTCGCTCGATTGGACACGGGCGCGAGGAGCCCAAGGTCACTCGGTGGTCGTTCGCCCACGGCCCCCCTCTACTCGGCGTCGTTCGGGGCAGAAAATGGCATGACAACCTCGGACCGCCCGGTCGCAGGGTCGTACTCCCGCGCACCGAAGTGCACCAGGCCCGTGACGCGATCGTGCAAGCCGCCGGCGAAGCCGATCGGCACGCCGGAGACGATCTCGCCCCAGGCGTCGTCGTCGGTCCGCTCTACGACCTCGCCGTCGGACATGCGCACGACGACGCGGACGCTGCCGAGGTGGTCCGTGATGAAGCGATACGTCTCCTCGTTCGCGGCTTTCAGCTCGGCGACCGGCCGCAGCGAGTCCAGGGAGAGCCAGCCTGCGGTGCGCACGCCGTCGCCGTCCCGGGCGTTCCGCCGGCCCGGGGCGTCACAAGTGGTCGTGGTCGAGGTCAAGCCGTTCTCCTTCCCCCGACTGTACGACAACTCGGCGCCGCCGCGACAATCGATGGCGTCACCGGGCCGGCTGCACCCCCATCACCGCCCTGGCCGGAAACCACCGGTCGTCGACCGTGACCACTGCCCGCCCGAGCGCCCGCAGCGTGTCGAGCGCCGCGGCCACGAGCCCACCTCCTCGGGTGATCTCCCGCCCGCTCGCACCGGGGTCTTCGTCGAGAATTTGACCCACGTCTGGTAACCCGTCAAGTACGTCTGGTAACCCGTCAAGTACGTTCTCTCGGGGCGTTTCCTTCGTCCCCAACCCGCACGAATCCCGTTGCCCTGGCGTCAGGGGAGTCGGACGTTCGGCGGTGTGGGGTTCGTGCGCGAGGCTGCCGGATTTGCACTGTG
>CAINDO010000004.1 GCA_903847385.1 uncultured Myxococcales bacterium | reverse complement strand
GGGGGCACGACCGCGGCGTCGCGGGCTGGCGGCGAGACGCGGGCGTCGGACACGTGACCGCCGCTCGCATCCGCCCCGGGCGCGCCGAGGTCGGCGACGCCGCCGGCATCCGGCGTCTGGCGCGCGTCGGGGGCGAGCGTGGCCGCGTCGGGCTCCGGCGGTGCCGGGGGCTCGGGCGCGGCGTCGGATCGCACGCCCCCCAGATCCACGCTCACGAGCGCGTCTCCGATGCGGCCCACGGCGCCGTCCGGTGCGGGCGGGGCGGCCTGCTGGGCCGGCTCCTCGGCGGGCGGATCGGCGCAGGCCGTCAGTGAGAGCGTGCAGAGCCAGAAGTGCGTCGTGTACGGACGGAACGTGCGTCGAGCCATGCCCGCAATCTGGCCGACCCGGGGCATCCCTGACAAGAACCGGCGTGCTTGACCAATCGGCGCGGCGGGGGTCATGGTACGGACGCGCCTTTCCGGATAACCGCCAGGAGACCCGAGAATCCCATGGGAAAGTTCGTCAACAGCATCGCGGAGCTTCAGAACCTTCAGGAGTACGCGGACCTGCACTGGTCCGGCACGTTCGAGGAATATCTCGACGTCGTGCGCAAGAACCCGAAGGTCACGCGCACGGCCTACCAGCGCCTGTACGACATGGTGCTCTCCTGGGGCACCTCCGAGGCGGTCGACAACAAGAAGAAGATCGTCCACTACAACTTCTTCGACGACCCCCTGAGCAACGGCAAGGACGCGGTCTTCGGCCTCGACATCCCGTTGATGCGCCTGGTCAACGTCTTCAAGTCCGCCGCCATGGGCTACGGCGCGGAGAAGCGCGTCATCCTGCTGCACGGCCCCGTCGGCAGCTCGAAGTCGACCATCGCCCGCCTGCTCAAGCGCGGCATGGAGCACTACAGCCGCACGCCCGCGGGCGCGCTCTACACCTTCGAGTGGCGCGTCCCCGAGGAGCTGCACTTCATCACCGGCGGCGAGTCGGTGTTCCCCTCGGCCATGAACGAGGAGCCCCTGCGCCTCATCCCCGAGGAGTGGCGCGACGAGGCCTTCCGCCGCATGGAGCTCAAGGCTGGCGGTGAGCCCATCAAGATCCAGGGCGACCTCGACCCGGCCAGCCGCCTGATCTTCCGCAGCCTGATGGAGCACTACAAGGGCGACTGGTCCAAGACCATGGAGCACGTGCACGTCAAACGCCTGCTCCTCTCCGAGAAGGACCGCGTCGGCATCGGCACGTTCCAGCCCAAGGACGAGAAGAACCAGGACTCCACGGAGCTCACCGGCGACATCAACTACCGGAAGATCGCCGCCTTCGGCTCGGACTCGGACCCCCGCGCGTTCAACTTCGACGGCGAGTTCAACATCGCCAACCGCGGCATCATCGAGTTCATCGAGGTCCTCAAGCTGGACGTCGCCTTCTTGTACGACCTGCTCGGCGCCTCGCAGGAGCGCAAGATCAAGCCCAAGAAGTTCCCGCAGACGGACATCGACGAGGTCATCATCGGCCACACCAACGAGGCCGAGTACAAGAAGCTCCTGAACAACGAGTTCATGGAGGCCCTGCGAGACCGCACCATCAAGGTCGACATCCCGTACATCACGAAGCTGAAGGACGAGATCAAGATCTACAAGAAGGACTTCAACAACGAGAAGGTGCGCGGCAAACACATCGCCCCGCACACGATCGAGATGGCGGCCATGTGGGCCGTGCTGTCGCGGCTCGAGGAGCCCAAGAAGCACGACCTCAGCCTCCTCCAGAAGCTGAAGCTCTACAACGGCAAGACCTTGCCCGGCTACACGCAGGACAACGTCAAAGAGCTCCGGAAAGAGAGCGAGCGCGAGGGCATGGACGGCATCAGCCCGCGCTACATCCAGGACA
Source organism: uncultured Myxococcales bacterium (assembly GCA_903847385.1). GTDB lineage: Bacteria > Myxococcota_A > Bradymonadia > UBA7976 > UBA1532 > CAINDO01. The sequence goes on along the minus strand of CAINDO010000004.1, from coordinate 21,025 downwards.
AGATCAGCAACGCGCTCGTCAGCGAGCGCAGCGCCACCAGCATCAACCCGTTCATGGTGCTCAACGAGGTCGAGAGCGGCCTGAAGCAGCACTCCCTCATCACGAACGAGGACGTCCGCAAGCGCTACCGCGACCTGCTCGCTGTCGTGAAGCAGGAGTACGAAGAGGTCGTCAAGAACGAGGTGCAGCGCGCCATCAGCGCCGATGAGGACGCCATCAAGCGCCTCTGCGCCAACTACATCGACAACGTGAAGGCCTACACTCAGAAAGAGAAGGTCAAGAACCCCTACACCGGCCAGGACGAGGAGCCGGACGAGCGGCTGATGCGCGCCATCGAGGAGAAGATCGACATCTCCGAGAGCCGCAAGGACGACTTCCGCCGCGAGATCATGAACTACATCGGGGCGCTGGCCGTGGAGGGCAAGACCTTCCAGTACAGCACCAACGAGCGGCTGCACCGCGCCCTCGAGCAGAAACTGTTCGAGGACCAGAAGGACAGCATCAAGCTCACGAGCCTCGTGTCGAACGTGATCGACAAGGAGACCCAGGAGAAGATCGAGGTGGTCAAGCAGCGGATGATCCGCAACTTCGGCTACAACGACGAGTCGGCCACGGACGTGCTCAACTACGTCGCCTCGATCTTCGCCCGCGGCGACGTCAAGCAGCGCTGAGCCAGCCGGAGAGCCCACACCCATGTCCCGGATCAAACAGGACCACAGCCGGTTTCGTCAGATCGTCCGGGGGAAGATTCGTCAGAATCTCAAGAAGTACATCTCCCGGGGCGAGCTGATCGGCAAGCAGGGCAAGGACCTCGTGTCCATCCCCCTGCCGCAGATCGAGACGCCCCGGTTCAAGTACGACCCCAAGGACACCGGCGGCACGGGTCAGGGCGATGGCAAGCCCGGCGACAGCCTCGGCCCGGGCAACCAGCAGCCCGGCCAGGGCAAGGAGAAGGCCGGCGAGGGCGAGGGCGAGAAGTCGCTCGAGGTGGACGTCACCCTCGACGAGCTCGCCGAGATCCTGGGCGAGGAGCTCGAGCTCCCGCGCATCGAGCCCAAGGGGCAGAAGCAGGTGGTCACCGAGCGCGACCGCTACACGGGCATCCGCCCCGTGGGCCCCGACTCGCTGCGCCACTTCAAGCGCACCTACAAACAGGCGCTCAAGCGCACCATCGCCCTGGGCCACTACAGCCCGGACAGCCCGGTCGTCGTGCCCATCCGGCACGACATGCGCTACCGCACCTGGAACACGATCTCCTCGCCCCAGTCCAACGCCGTCGTCATCTACATGATGGACGTCTCGGGCTCGATGGGCGACGAGCAGAAGGAGATCGTCCGCATCGAGTCCTTCTGGATCAACACGTGGCTGCGCAGCCAGTACAAGGGCATCGAGACGCGCTACATCGTGCACGACGCGACGGCCCGGGAAGTCGACGAGCACACGTTCTTCCACACCCGCGAGTCCGGCGGCACGATGATCAGCAGCGCCTACAAGCTCTGCGCGCAGATCATCGAGGCCGACTACCCCAGCGCCGACTGGAACATCTATCCGTTCCACTTCAGCGACGGCGACAACTGGAGCGTGGACGACACCGCCGCCTGCATCCGGATCTTGAAAGACCAGGTGGTGCCCGCGGCCAACCAGTTCAGCTACGGCCAGGTCGAGAGCCCCTACGGCAGCGGCCAGTTCATCAAGGACATCCGCGAACACTTCAAGCTCGGCGATCCGGACTGCGCCGTCGTCGTCAGCGAGATCAAAGACAAAGAGGCCATCATCCGGTCCATCAAGGACTTCCTGGGAGCGGGTCGATAGATGATCGAGTATCTCCACGTCCGCCAGCTCCCGCCCGATCTGTGGGAGTGGAAGGTCAAGATCGAGAAGATCGCCAAGGGCTTCGGCCTCGACTTCTTCGAGACCGTGTTCGAGGTCATCGACTACGACAAGATGAACGAGATCGCGGCCTACGGCGGGTTCCCCACGCGCTACCCGCACTGGCGCTTCGGCATGGAGTACGAGCAACTCTCCAAGTCGTACTCCTACGGCCTCAGCAAGATTTACGAGCTGGTCATCAACACGGACCCCTGCACGGCGTACCTGCTGGAGGGCAACGAGCTGATCGACCAGAAGCTCGTGATGGCGCACGTCTACGGCCACTGCGACTTCTTCAAGAACAACTATTACTTCAGCGGGACGGACCGGAAGATGCTCGACGCGATGGCGAACCACGCCACGCGCGTCCGCAACTACATGGACCTCTACGGGCCGACGCAGGTCGAGGAGTTCATCGACGTCTGCCTGTCGCTGGAGAACCTGATCGACCGCATGCGGCCTTACATCCGCCGCACGCCCGTCGAGACGCAGAAGAAGCGCAAAGAGGATCTGCCGGACGAGCTGCTCGGTGAGGTCGCCGTTCCTCGGTTCAAAGCCAAGGACTACATGGACGACTACGTCAACCCCGAGGCGTACGTCGACGCGCAGAAGAAGAAGGCCGCCGAGGAGGCCGCCAAACAGGCCCGCTTCCCGGCCCACCCGGAGCGGGACGTGCTGCTGTTCCTCATGGAGCACGCGCCCCTGCAGAAGTGGCAGCGCAACGTGCTCGGCATCATCCGCGAGGAGGCCTACTACTTCGCGCCGCAGGGGATGACCAAGATCATGAACGAGGGCTGGGCCAGCTACTGGCACGCCCACATCATGACTCGCAAGGTCTGCGACGACAGCGAGATCATCGACTTCGCCGACCGCCACAGCGGCACGATGGCCACGTCCAAGGGCCGGCTGAACCCCTACAAACTCGGCATCGAGCTGTTCCGCCACATCGAGGAGCGCTGGGACAAGGGCCAGTTCGGCAAAGAGTACGACGAGTGCGACGACATGGCCGAGCGCGCCCACTGGGACCGCCGCTTGGGCCTCGGGCGCCAGAAGATCTTCGAGGTCCGCAAGCTCTACAACGACGTCACGTTCCTCGACGAGTTCCTGACGCCGGAGTTCTGCGCCGAGCAGAAGCTCTTCACCTTCGGGCACAACCGGAAGGCCGACGAGTGGCAGATCGCCAGCCGTGAGTTCAAGGACGTGAAGAAGAAGCTCCTCTTCCAGCTGACGAACATGGGGCAGCCCGTGATCGAGGTCGAGGACGCCAACTTCGAGAACCGCGGCGAGCTCTTGCTGCGGCACCTGCACGAGGGCATCGACCTGCACGACGACTACGCCCGCGAGACGATGTCCAACCTGTTCAAGGTCTGGAAGCGCCCCGTGCACGTGGCGACGCGCAAGGGCAACAAGGGTGTCCTGATCACGTTCGACGGCACGAAGAACACGGAGCGGGCGTTCGAGATCGCGTGAGCACGCGACGCCCGTACCAGTGGTCACTCGCCTGCCTGGCTCTGCTCGCCTGCGACGCGGGGGGCGGTGGCCCCGTGGGCGCTGCTCGACCTCGCACGCTCGTTCCGCCCCCGCCCCCGTCCCAGGACGCCGGCTCCGGCGGCACGGGCGGCGCGTCGGGCCCGGACGCCGCGCCCCTGGGCGGCGCCCCAGGCCCCTGCGCGCCCTACGACCGGCCGCCCTACGGCACGGCGCCGTATCAGGGTGTGCACGCCGGCCCGGGCAACAACGACCTCGTCGCCTGTGACACCGCCGCGGCCTTCGACCCGGTGTGGCACGCCCTGGCCGGGTACGGCGTGGCGCAGCCCAACACCTTCTCGCCGGACGCGCGGACGCTCTACGTCACGACGACGCAGCCCACGCCCGGCGCCTGCTCCCTGCACGCGCTGGACGCCGAGACGGGCGCGGTGCGCTGGTGCGTCGCCGTCCCCGGGGCCGTGGGCGCCTCGGCGGACGTGGACGCCGACGGCCACGTGTACCTGGCCGCGAAGGGCCGCGTGCTCTCGTTCACGGCCGAGGGCGACGAGCGGTGGTCCCTCGCGCTGGAGGCCGCCCCCGACGAGGCGGCCTACGGGTCGCACTTCGGCCCGGGCGGGCATCTGGTCACCGCGACCTCCGCCGGGCGCCTGCTCTTCCTGGACCGGGCGGACGGCCACGTCGTCGCCGCTCTGGACCTGCCCACGGCGTTCGGCTTGAAGCGCCCCGAGGCGCCGCCCCCCGCCCTGGACCTGGCGCGGCTCCTGCCCGCCCCGGTCCTGGCGGACATGCGACGCGTGTACGGCGAGGGCGACGCCCTGCTGGCGGTCTTCGGCGGCGCGGGCGCGGGCTACACGGACAACACGGTCGGCATCGCCCCCGATGGCACGGTCTATGCGGTCGGGTGGGGCGTGGCCGACGGCCAGGGCGCGGTGGTGCAGGTGCGCGTCGCGCCGTCGGGCGACGCCCTGACGCTCACCCCCGGCTGGCGCCTGGACACGGTCAAGGGCAGCGCGTCGAGCCCCGCGATCAGCCCGGACGGCCGCTGGCTCAAGGTCACGGACGGCAACGCCACCGCGGCCCTGCTCGCCCCCGCGGCCTTCCCGGGCACCGCCCGCCTGGCGGACATCGCCGCCTGTGACGCCAACACGGACGCCGATCCCGCGCCGGAGGTCTGCCGGCCCGCCCTGGAGATCCCCCTGGCCTCGGGCCCCGCGCTGGGCGCCTCCCCCGTGCTGGACGACGCCGAGCACTACCTGTGGGAGGTCCAGCTCGCGACGCTCGTCGAGCCGAACACGGTGCCGGATCTGGTCCGCTACGCCGGTGACCGCGTGGTGTGGGCGACCCACCTGCCGGACGACGCGGCCTGGACCAGCGTGCTCACCGTCACGCGAGACGCCATCGTCGGCACGATGAGCCGCGTGACCCGCGGGGACTCGCGGATCCTGAGCGTCTCGCTCCCGCAGACGGTCACGAGCGAGCTCGCCGTGCTCGACCGCGAGACGGGTGCGCTGCGCTTCTCGGCGCCGGTGCCGGACGACTCGACCTCGACGGTGACGGTCGGCCCCGACGGCGCCCTCTACGCGACCCTGCTCGGGCTGGTGTCGGCGTTCGCGCACGACACGCAGGTCGTGGGCGGCGTGGTCAAATACGCCCCGCGCACGGGCGCCGCAACGCCTCGCCCCGGCCCCGCCGAGCCCGCGCCCCTGCCCTCCACCGGCACGGCCACCGCGTTCCTGGGTGCGCCCTGGGTCGGCGGCGGTTTCCCCGGGAGCAGCCCCCCGCGCCACCCCCACATGGCGGCCAACGGGCGCAGCAACATCCACGACGACGCCTTCATGACGGACGCCTACGACGCCCCCGGCCCCCGCGGCCGCGCGCCCGTCGTGGCCTCGAACCGCCTCGGCGGCCTGTGCGGCACGATCGTGTTCGACCGCCGGGGCCGCGTGCTCAGCGCGTGCATCAGCCCGCAGTCGGCGGCGCTGTACCTGCTCGACCCGGAGACGCTGCGCGTGCTGGCCGAGCACCCGCTGCCGCCCCGCGGCGCCGCGCCTGACGGCGGCAACCCCCTGCAGGACTTCACCGGGGGTGGCTACTTCTACCTGGACGCCGACGACCGCGCCGTCATCTCCACCGGCGCCGGCACGCTGGAGACGGTGGCCATCGTCGACGCGCCGGAGGGTCCCCGGCTGGAGACGGTCGACGTTCTGGACCTGCGGCCGTACCTCGGCCCCGAGGAGCGCCTGACCGGCGCTTTGCCCGACTGGCACGGCCGCCAGTGGTTCGTGGGTCGCACGCTGGGTGTCGTGGGCGTGATCGACGGCGACGACGTGCAGACGCTCACCCTCGGCGAACCCGTGCAGAACTCCTTCGCGGTGGACACGGACGGCAGCGTGTTCGTGGTCACGGACGCAGCCCTCTACCGCCTGGAGGCCCCCACCGGCGGACCGCCGGGCGTGGTCTGGCGCGAGACCTACCCGAACGCCGGCGTGCGCAAGCCCGGGCAGGCGGCGCCGGGCTCGGGCACCACCCCGACGCTGATGGACGACGACCTGGTCGCCATCGCGGACAACGCCGACCCGATGGACGTGGTGGTGTATCGCCGCGGGGCAACGTTGGACGGCCCGCGCGAGGTCTGCCGCGTGCCCGTGTTCGAAGCCGGCGCCGGGGCCACGGAGAACTCGCTCATCGCCTCGGATCGGTCGCTGTTCGTGGAGAACAACTCCGGCTACGAGGGCCTCGCCAGCGTGACCGGCCGGACGACGACGCCGGGGTTCGCGCGGGTGGACGTCCGCCCGGATCTGAGCGGATGCGACCTGGTCTGGCGCAACGACGCCGTGACCGCGCCCTCGGTCGTGCCCAAGCTCTCGCGCGCGACGGGGCTGATCTACACCTACACCAAGGCGGCCGACACGGACGCCTGGTACTGGACGGCCCTGGACGCGGCCAGCGGGGACGTCGCCTGGCAGGCGCTCGCCGGCGTGGGGAGCGCGTTCAACAACAACTACGCCGGGCTGGCCCTCGGCCCGGACGGCGCCGCCTACCTGGGGGTGCTGCTCGGCATTTTGCGGGTCGCGGACACCCCCGCCGCCGCCGATTGACCCGCCGCAGATTCTCCGCGTTCGACACGCGCTCCTACGCGCGCGGGGCGCTGGTTTCCGCTACCATCCTCCGCCATGCAGCAGCAGACCGTAGAGAAGACGCCTGCCGCCCCCGGCGCCGCCCAGCGCGACGCGAAGGGCAACCAGACCGCCCCGGTCGCCGCCCAGCGCGCGGCCCAGCAGAACTACCTGCGGTCGCTGCGACCCGGCGCCGTGGAGCAGGCCGCCCCCGGCGCCCCCCTGCCCCCCCCGGCCGCCGCCCCCGGCGCCGCGGCCCCCGGCGCGCTCGTCCCGCAGAAGCAGGGCCTCTGGGCCCGGGCCAAGGGCGCCGTCAAAGGCGCCGCCCAGTGGGCCGGTGACAAGGCCACCCAGGCCAAGCAGGCCACGGTCGACGCCTACCACTCCACGACGAAGGCCGTCGGCGAGGCCTGGGACAAGACCAAGACCGTCGCCGGCGACGTCTACGACGTGGCCAAGAACACCAGCGTCGGCTACTCGAACGGCAAGATCGCCGGCAAGACGAACGTGGCCGAGGTCGCCGACCTCATGCCGCAGCAGTACCGGGACGCCATGGCCTTCGACAAGACGGCCAAGAACGACGTCACCGTCGAGTACGACGTCCACACGGGCCTGATGACCGCCAAGGCGGCCTCGCTCACGCTGACGAAGCTGGCCATGGGGCCGCTGAACGCCGGGCCGACCACGCTGTCGGACGTCGTCATCACGCTGAACCGCGACAACAAGGCGGCGGCGGAGAAGGGCGCGCCCGCGGCCGAGGGCCGCAAGATCGACAACATGCACGCCACCATCCACGTGGGGCGCGTGCTGGCGACGCAGGTGGCCTACACCGGCCCCCGCGGCCTGCTGAAGGCCGCCCAGGTGGAGCTCGCCGGCCTGGACGCCTCGGCGTTCAACCCCGGCGGCGGCACGCCCATGCTGGACGACAAGAAGGACCACCTGGTGGGCACCTTCGCGCTGGAGAAGGCCACCGTGCGCGGCCTCTCCGGGGACGCCGCCTCGGCCCAGGAGATCTCGACGACGAAGATTTCCGGCGGCATCGACCAGGACAAGGGCACGGCCTACGCCGAGATGGGCGGGACGGACGTGAAGAAGGGCCGCTTCGGCCAGCGCACCGTCGAGCAGGCCAGCGTGCGCGACGCCCGCGTGGGCGTGCAGGGCAAGGCCGGCAACCTGCCGGGCATCGAGAACGCCCGCGACCCCCTCAAGGTGGACGCCCGCCTCGGCCACGCCGATGTGAAGGGGGTCGCCGCGCCCGAGGGCAGCGTGCGTTCGGCCAGCATCGACGGCGTGACCGCGCAGTACGACATGGCCAGCCCCGATGCCAAGGCCAGCGTCGCCGCCGCCCACCTCGAGGGCGCGCAGCTCGGCAGCACCAAGCTCAAGTCCGCCCAGCTCACGAACCTGCAGGCCGCCCGCGAGGGCAACAAGGTCAGCGGCAGCGTCGAGGAGGCCTCGATGAGCGGCCTGAAGGGCAAGGCCGCCTCGGCGGACGCCGCCAGCGTGCACGGCGCCCGCGGCAGCTACGACCTCCAGTCCGGGGACGCCACGCTCGGCGTGAAGTCCGGGCGCGCGGACGGGCTGAAGGCCGGCAAGAACGGCGCGCAGTCGGTCACGATGTCCGGGCTCGCCGCCACCCGCCAGGGGGACGCCGTGTCTGCGGACCTCGCCTCGGCCGAGGTGCGCGGCGCCAAGGCCGGGACCAACAGCGGCGACGTGAAGGTCTCCGGCGTGCACGCGGCCGGCAACCTGGCCGAGAAGTCCGGCTCCGCCCGCGCGGCGGTGATCGAGGGCAAGAACCTCAAGGCCGGCGAGAACGGCGCGAAGACGGCCCGGATCGACGGCGCCCACGCGGCGCTCGACGCCCAGGGCAACATCAGCGGCGGGTTGAAGTCCGCCCAGGCCACGGGGGTCGGCGTCGCCGGCGAGCGCATCGAGTCCGTGGGGATCGACGGCCTCACCGGTCGGCGCGACGCCGCCGGCCACACCACGGCCGAGCTCGCCGCCGCCCGCGCCCAGGGCATCACCGGCGACAAGCTGCGCGCCCAGAGCCTGAACGCCCAGGGCCTGAAGGCCAGCGCGGACGCCAAGGGCGGCCGCCTGAGCGCCGACCGCGTGAGCGGCGAGCGCATCGGCGCCGGGACCGTGAGCGCGGACAAGGCCGACTTCCAATCCCTCGCCGTCACCGGCGGCAAGGGTGGCCAGGGCTCCGTGACCACCGCGCAGGGGCAGGTCGAGGGCCTCGCCGTGGGCGACGCCTTCAAGGCGAAGCAGCTCTCCACCACCCAGCTCGCCGTCGCGCGGGACGCCAAGACGACGACGGCTTCGGCCGCCACGCTCAAGGGCGCCGGCATCCAGTCCGGCACGAACACGGTGGGCACGCTGGACGCCCAGGGCGTGGACACGGGCTTCGGCGGCACGAACGGCAAGGCCCGCGTGGACGCCAAGTCCATCGGCGTCACGGACGCCCGCTTCGGCGAGGTCGGCCTCGGCGCCGGCCGCGTCGAGGGCGCCGGCATGAAGATCGCCCAGAACGGCCACCTGAGCACCCACGCGGACGCAGTGCACGCCGAGAAGCTGGCGACGCCGAACTTCAAGGCCGCGCAGGTGGACGCCCACGGCGTGGCCACGAAGCAGACCGACAAGGCCACGGACCTGCGCGCCGCGGACGCCTCGGTGCGCAAGGCGGGCGTGTCGACGGACGCCCTGACCGCCAGCGCGGACGAGGCCCACGTGAAGGGTGGCCACGCCGTCATCGGGCGCGACGGCCAGGTGCAGGCCGAGGTCGCCAAGATCGGCGGCCGCGGCATCGCCTTCGAGGGCGGCGGCAACACGGCGAAGGCGCCGGCCGCGCAGTCCACCAGCGCGCGCTCCAGCACGACGACGCCCGCCACCCGGACGAACGCCGAGCCCACCACCGCCCCGCAAACGGCGACCCCCGGCCAGGCCGGCCTCACCCAGGGCGCGCTCGTCCGCGGCCTGTCGCAGCGGGTCGAAGAGGTCGACGCCAAGTTCAGCGCCCCCATGCGCGAGACGAGCGAGGGCCCGGTCACCGTGGACAAGGGCACGCGGCTCAACGCCGAGGTGCATGCGCGCGACAACAAACTCGTACCCGGCCAGACCGGAGTGAACTTCAGCAAGGACCTCGACGGCCCCGCCTGGATCGGCGTCAAGGGCGCCACCCTCGAGGCCGACAAGAAGTCGGCGCGCGGCGGCAAGCCGGCGACGCAGGGCCGCGTCGAGGCCGATCTCAGCGGTTTCTGGGACCAGGACGTGACGGGCAAGGTCAACGACCAGCTCGGCCGCAAGGGTCAGGACACCATCCCGCTCTCGATCAGCGAGCTCGGCGACCTCGCCGGCAAGAAGATGGACCAGGACGCCGCCCCGGCGACCACGCCGAGCACCCCCGCCGCCCCCACGCGGGCCGGCGTGAACGGCCGCTCGCCCCCGCGCCGGGAGACCCCTGCGCCGGTGCAGCAGGCCACGCCCGCCAAACAAAGCCCGCTGGACATGGACCAGGCCGAGCTCGACGCCCGCGTGAAGCTGAGCGCCGGGCGCGTGCCCCTCGGCGGCCGCCAGCACGTGGACATCGGCCAGGCCGGCAAGGGCGGCAACACGATCAACGTCCGCGCCCGCGGCGGCGAGGACATGGTCGTGGACATGACCCAGGTGGTGCTCGGCTCCCTGAACGTTCAGGCGGGCAAGGGCAAGAAGGTCAAGGCGGACGGCGCAAAGGTGGACGACGCCAAGGTGCAGGTCGGCACGGGCACCAACGCCGGCAAGTTCAAGGGCAGCATCGGCAGCTTCGAGACGGAGGGTGTCGGCGTCGAATGACGTGGTAGAGTCCCGCGCTCAACCGTCAGGAGAAGCCACATGGCCACCAAGATCGAAGAGCTCGAAGGCATCGGTCCCGCCTTCGGCGAGAAGCTGCGCAACGTCGGCATCAAGAGCGTCGAGGACCTGCTGACCCACTGCGGGCAGCACGCCGGCCGCGAGGCCGTCGCCGAGAAGACGGGCATCAGCGAGAAGCTGCTGCTCGACTGGGCCAACATGGCCGATCTGATGCGCATCGACGGCGTCGGCCCGGAGTTCGCCGAGCTGCTCGAGGCCGCCGGCGTGGACACCGTGAAGGAGCTCGCCCAGCGCAACGCCGCCAACCTGACGGCGAAGCTGGCGGAGACCCACGCGAAGAAGGGCCTGACCCGCGCGGTGCCCAGCGAGAAGCAGGTCGACCGCTGGATCGACGAGGCCAAGGGCCTCACCCCCGCCGTCGGGCACTGAACCGACTGGCGACTCGACCTGCCAGCGGCGCTCAGCGCGGCTGGTAGACGTTCGTGCGCACGCCGCTGACGCCGAAGATCTCGTGCGTCTCCGTGGCGCGGTCCTTCTGGCTCTGCACCACGAAGTCGTTGATCTGACCGATGATGCGGTCCCAGGTGTAGTAGCGGTTGCCCTCTTTGCCGCCGGTCTCGGCGCCGCGCAGCACGTTGGTCAGCAGGATGCGGGCCACGTGGGGCATGTTGTGGAACCAGCCCATCTGGGTGTCGTTCACGACGTCCGCCCGCAGCCAGCCCTGGGGATCCTCGGCGGTCTGGTTATGGGCGAAGATCTGCTTGGTGTAGTACTCGTAGCTCCAGCAGGAGCTCATCAGGAAGATCTGGTACTTGCCCGGGTAGATGGCGGCGTCGTTCAGAACGTTGAGGCTGCCGTAGAACGAGTGACCGTTGTAGATCACGATCTCGTTCTGGCTGACCAGCGTCTTGAAGAGGCCGTCGCCGTCGTGCTGCAGGTCCTTGAGGACCTCGGGGCCGACGACCGTCACGGTCTCGGTGATGCCCTTGACCTTCTTCTGGAAGCCGTTCCCCTTGGGGATGCTGACCTTCTTGAAGCCGCGGTTGCGCAGATCGCGCTCGAGCATGTCACGGCCGGCCGTGCCCCAGTCCCACTTGCCCGGCTCCCAGTCGTGGTCGGCGGCGCCGAAGAACACGACGACGTCGATCTTCTTGTCGGCCACGAGCTGGTCGTACTCGGGGTAGACCGTCTTGCCGCCGGCGAGGTCGCGCAGGACCATGCGGGCGCCGACCGTCTTCACGCCGGCGGCCTCCATCGCGGCCTGGCAGCCCTCTTTGTTGGGGTCGTAGTAGTAGAAGTAGTTGTAGGCCTCGGCCGAGGTCGCGTCGGCGTTGAGGCAGGCCATGCCGACCTTCTCGGCCATCAGGTCCGGGCGGTCGGGCAGGATGGCCGCGTAGTTCTCGGCGAGCACCTTCTGCACGCTCAGGCCGGCCTTCTCGAGCTCCTCCGTCGAGACGATGCTCTCCACGGTGCTCTCGTAGACGATGCGCAGCGTGTTGCCGTCGGCCTCGAGGTCGGCGCTGACGACGTGGGCCGTGCTGCTGCTCAGGTTCATGTGCAGAGCCGACGCGTTGATCTGGTTCTTGGCGAACTTGATCTGGGCGTCGAGCATGGACTGCACGGTGTAGCCGCCGGCGAGCAGTTCATCCCGATAGGCGAGGCGCTCGGCCTCGGTCTTGGCGCTCACGTCCACCCGCAGCTCGCTGGTGAAGGTGCCCTCGAGCTCGACGGCGAGCGTGGAGAGGTAGCCGGTGTCGCTCTTGCCGTCGGGCGTCTCGGGGACGAGGTCCTGTGCTTCGCTCGGGGTGGTCTCGTCGGCCTCGGCGCTCACGCCGTCGGTGCCGTTGCCGCCGTCGGCGCCCTCGCCACAGGCGAAGGTGCCGAAGGTCAGGGCCAGGAGCGCGGGCAGGGTCCAGAGCTTGCGGGTGAGGGACATCGGGTTCTCCATCGCGTTTGCGTGCGTCGGCGGGCCCATGGAGCAAACGACGTGCCATCGCGATCTGGCCACTGGGCTGGCCAGCTGTTAGTCTTGCGACTCCATGGCCTCACTTCTCTTCCTCTGCCAGCGGCTGCCCTACCCGCCCAATAAGGGCGAGAAGATCCGCTACTACCATTTCCTCCGGCACCTGGCGCAGAGCTGGGACGTCCACCTGGGCTGTTTCATCGACGACCCGGCGGACTGGGACCACGTGAACGCCCTGCGCGGCATGGTCACCGATCTGCGCGCCGTGGGGCTCGATCCGCGGGTGGCCAAGTTGTTCTGCACCCGGGGCCTGCTGGGCGCCACGCCGCTCTCCGTCGCCTACTTCGGCAGCCGCAAGCTGCGCGACTGGGTCGACCACGTGCTCGGCACCGTGAAGCCGGACCTCGCGCTCGTGGGGTCATCGTCCATGGGCCAGTACCTGCTCGACGTGCCCGCCGCGCGCCGCCCGGCGCTCGTGACGGACTTCGTGGACGTGGACTCGGAGAAGTGGCGCGCCTACGCGGAGAAGGCCCGCCTGCCCATGAAGGCGGTCTACGCCCGGGAGCAGTCCACGCTGCTGCGCTACGACCGGCGCCTCGGCGCCATCAGCGACGCCGGCCTGCTGGTCACCCGCGCCGAGGTCGAGCTGTTCTCGCAGCTCGCGCCGGAGCTGGCGAACAAGCTGGTGGCGGTCGAGAACGGCGTGGACGCCGAGTACTTCGACCCGACCCACGAGAGCGCGTCGCCCCACGGCGAGGCGCCGACCCTCGTGTTCACCGGCCACATGGACTACTGGCCCAACGTGGACGCCGTCACGTGGTTCGCCGACGCGATCCTGCCGGCCATCCAGCGCGAGGTGCCCGAGGCCCGTTTCTGCATCGTGGGCGCGAACCCCGTGCCCGAGGTCGCCGCGCTGGCGCAGCGTCCCGGCGTCGCGGTGACCGGCCGCGTGCCGGACGTTCGCCCCTACGTGACCCACGCCACGGCCTGCGTCGCCCCGCTGCGCATCGCCCGGGGCCTGCAGAACAAGGTCCTCGAGGCCATGGCCTGCGCCCGCCCCGTCGTCGTGAGCCCCCAGGCGCTCGAGGGCATCGACTGCGAGCCCGGCCGCGATCTGTGGCGCGCCGAGGACGCGCCGGCCTTCGCCGCGGCCTGCGTCGCGCTGCTGCGGGACCCGGCCCGCGCCCGGACCATGGGGCAGGCGGCCCGCATCCTGGTGCTCTCGCGTTACAGCTGGGCCTCGAAGATGGCCCGCCTGGACGAGACGATGTCGCGGGCCCTGCACGCGCGCGGCGCCCGCTGAGCGCCGCCGAGCGCCTTACTTGGCGTCGTACAGGTCGTCGAAGTTGAGGCCGAACACGCGGTAGGCGTGGGGCCAGGCCTCGAGCGTCAGCGTGCCATAGGTGACGTCCGGCTGGAGTTCACCGTAGTTGCGGGGCATCTGGCCGTTGTCCAGCACGCAGGCGCCGGAGAACGAGGCGCCGCCCTGCTCCGTCTGGTAGAGCGCCTTGACCGTGCGCTGCGCGCGGACGTTGTCCAGCGCGCTCTGCGCCGGCAGGCCGTAGGTGTTGAAGCCCGGGCCGCACGTCTCGCTGTCGCCGACGCTGGTGATGGCCACCACCGGCGCCACCTGAGCGAGGAAGTCCGGCTGGCTGCTCGCCGCCGAGCCGTGGTGGGACAGGTGGAGCACGTCCACGGGCAGGCGGTCCGCGATGGCCGCGGCCACGGCCTGCTCCAGCCGGCGCTGGCCGCTCCCGCCGCCGGGCAGGTCGCCCAGGGTCAGGTACTTGAAGTCGCCGTACTCGAGCAGCAAGCCGACGCTGCGGTCGTTCTCGTCCGCGATGGGGAAACTCTGGCCGCCCATGACCGTGCCGTTGGCGCAGACGATGGTCGCCGTGACGTTGGGATCCGGCAGCGTCAGCGTCTCGCCGGGCATCGCCGCGCGGCGCTTGGCGCCCATGCTGCGCACGTACACGTCCAGGTTGGCCGAAGTCGGGTCCGTGCCGCGGTCCAGGGCCGCGGTCAGGGGCAGCAGGTCGTCCGTGCCCAGCGCGCCGATCTCGGCGTCCTCGTCCGCGGTGCCGTTGGCGTTGTCGTCCACGCCCTTGCGACCGGGCGCGCCGTCGGGGCCGCGCACGATGGGCGACAGACCCGAGACGTGGTCGCCGTCGTAGTGGGTCGCGATGGTGTAGTCCAGGTGGCCGGCCAGGCGGCGGATGAGAGCCGCCGTGAGGCGCCCCGAGGCCGTGCGCCCGCCGTCGATCAGCACCGCGCCACCGGCGGGCGTGACGACCAGCGTCGAGTCGCCCTGGCCGACGTCCAGGTGGTAGATGCGCATGGGCACCGGGCGGTCCGTCACGCGGCAGAAGCCGGCGTCCAGGTCGCACACGCCCGAGGCGCACTCCACGTTCTCTTTGCAGGTCGCCGGGAGCGTGCAGCTCTTGGCCGCCGCGTCCGTGACCGTGAAGACCGCCGGGTGGGCGACGTGCGTGGGCGGGAACTCCGTGCAATCCTCACCGGACGAGGTGACGTCCACCCGCAGGAAGCCGTCGCAGACGCCGCCGGCGGCCTTGCAGTTGGCCTGGAAGCGCGCGGTCGCGACGCAGGTGTCCGTCGAGTACACCCGCTGCGTGTAGAGGTAGCGCTCGTCGCCGCTGGCCTCGGCGGAGCCGATCAGCGTGGCCGTGCACTGGGCGTTCGTCTTGTTCCAGAGCGCCACGTTGTACGGGTTGTCCGGGTTGGGCTGCATCTCGACCTCGAAGGTCGTGTTGCCCAGCAGGCGCGTCAGCAGGGGCTGGTCCGCCGGATCGGCCTCGACCGCCACGGTGATGGCGCCGAGCATGTCGGTCACGGGCGAGAGCGCGCCGGTCGCCTGCGGCGAGTCGAAGAATCCGTTCTCGCAGAAGACCTCGCCCTCGAGGAGCTGGCAGGCGCCGAGGTCGACGTCCTCGGTGCCCAGGTTGAGCGAGAGGCTCAGGTTGGGGCCGGCGCGGTACAGGAACGACGCCACGTACTCGTTCGTGGTCTTGTCCTGAATGTTCAGTGAATACGTGTAGTTGCGTGTCAGCTTCATCACGAACGAGCCGTCGGCCTCGATCGGGACGATCTTGACGCCGCGCGCGCTGGTGAGGGCGACGACCTGCAGGTTGCCGCCGGCCGCGGTGACGGCCGACTTCAGCGTGCCGTAGACGTACGCCTCCGTCGGTTCGGCGTCGGGTTTGTCACAGCCGAAGAGGGCGAGGGCGGAGGCGGTCGCCAGAAGGGCGAGGGGGCGCATGGGGGAACTCCGGGAGAAATCGAAGGCGCGAAATCATGCCCGGAGCGGGGCGTCGGAGGCAAGTGCGTGACCGGACGGTCACGGAGCCGAGGCAGGCGCGGAGCCGGGGGCGGCGCCGTCCGACGGGGGCGCCGAAGCCGCCGCCGCAGCCGCCGCCGCAGCCGCCGCAGCCGCCGCCTCTTCCTCCGCCTTCTTCTTGGCCGCGGCCGCCGCCGCGACGGCCTCGTCCTCGCTGACCTTCTTCAGGGCGACGAGGCCCTTCTCGAAGTCTTTCCCGACCATCTCGTCCAGGTTCATGAAGAGCCCGAAGATCTTGGAGACGAAGTTGTTCTTGCCCTCCATCGCCCACTCGACCTCGACGCCCTCACCCGCCGGCTTCAGCGTGAAGATCGTGTCGTTCGTGGCCGCCATGGGCTCCAGGAACTCGAGCTTGATCTTGAGCGTCTTGGGGGCGGCGATCTCGGTGATGGTCATCTTGCCCTTGCCGACGTCCTTGTTGCCCTCCCAGGCGTAGCCGTGGCCCACGGCGTTCTCCGTGCCCGCGTAGGTCTTCTTCAGAGCCGGGTCGAGCTTGTCCCAAGGGGACCACGAGCCCCACTTGTGAAAGTCCGTCATCTGGCCGAACACGACCTCGGCCGGAGCCGAGATCTTGCCCGAACGCACGATGCGGAAGCTGTCCGGGCGCGTCGCGGCGAAGCCGAGCACACCCACGACCAGCACCAAAAGACCGATCAGAATCTTCTTCAACATCCCCTGCTCCTCGTTTGAGACCCGCCGGCGTGGCGCCGGTCGTGCGGGGGTCTACGCGCCGGGCAGGGACCTGACAACGAAATCCTGTGTCAGGCGTTTCCGAGCGCCGGGTGGTTCACCAGCAGGTCGAGCACGGCCGGGTTGCGCAGCGCGGACAGGTTGCGCACGGGCCGGCCGTCCAGGGCGTCCTGCGCGGCGCGCTCCGAGCGTTTGCCGCTGTGGGTGGTGGGCAGCTCGGGCAAAGCGGCGACCACGGCGGGCACGTGCACCGCGGAGCAGCGCGCGCTGACCTGCTTCTTGATGCGGAACGTGAGCGGTCGGTCGAGCGCCACGCCCTCGGCCAGGACCACGAAGAGCACCAGGCGGCAGCCGCCGGGCTCGTCGGGCCAGGGCTGGGCGACGGCCAGGGCGGCGACGACCTCGGGGACGTCCTGCAGCGCGTGGTAGATCTCCGCCGGGCCGATGCGGATGCCGCGGATGTTCAGGATGCCGTCGGAGCGACCGAGAATGCGGGCGCCGCCGTGCGGCGTGAGGTCGATGAAGTCGCCGTGCGTCCAGAAGCCCGGGTGCTGGTCGTAGTAGGCCGCCCGCATGCGCGCGCCGTCGGGATCGCCGAAGAACCCGACCGGCCGCGACGGGAATGGCCGCCCGCAGACGAGCTCGCCGGCGAGTGATTGCACGTCCATGCCCAGGCTGCAGGCCTGGCTCTCGCCGCGGTGCAGCGGCGCCAGGGGGTGCCCCAGCACGAAACACCCGATCACGTCCGTACCGCCGCTGATGCTGTGGATCGCCACGGGGCCCACGTGCTCGAAGATCCAGTCGTACTGCGCGTCGAAGAGGATGGACCCCGTGGACTGGATCACCCGCAGCGCGGACAGGTCGTGCGTGCGGCCGGGCTCGAGGCCGGCGTCCTTGCAGAAGCCCAGGTAGGTCGGGCTCGTGCCGAAGGCCGTGACCTTCTCCGCCGCGATCAGGGCCCACAGGGCGTCGTTCTCCGGGTAGGACACGGCGCCGTCGTAGACCAGGATCGTCGCGCCGCTGGCCAGCACCGAGACCAGCCAGTTCCACATCATCCAGCCGCAGGTGGTGTGGAAGAAGACCGTGTCGCCGGGCCCGAAGTCGCTGTGGAGCCGATGCTCCTTCACGTGTTCCACGAGCGTCCCGCCCGTGCCGTGCATGATGCACTTCGGCGCGCCGGTGGTGCCCGACGAGAACAGCACGAAGAGCGGGTGATCGAAGGGGAACCGCGGGAACTCGAAGTCGGCGACCCCGGCGGCGCCCTCGGCGACGAGCGCGTCCAGCGAGACCACGGGCGGGCCCAAATCCGCCGGCACGGCGGCGTCCAGCGAGACGACCCCGCGGAGGTCGGGCAAGGCTGCGCAGAGCGTGCGCAGGCGGTCGCCCAGGGGCCGCTCGGCGCCCTGCATCTGCGTGCGGCCGTGGGCGAACAGCCAGGTCGGCGCCAGGGGGGTGAAGCGGCTGAGCACGGCCGCGTCCCCCAGGTCCGGCGACACGCTCGACCACACCGCCCCCAGGGCCGTGGCGCCCAAGGCGGCGACGATGGCCTCGGCCGTGTTGCGCACCAGCGCGACCACGCGGTCCCCGGGCTGCACGCCGCGGGCCCGCAGCGCGACGGCCAGCGCGACCACCCGGGTCCTGAGCTCACCCCGGGTCAGGCGAGTCGTCACGCCCGTCTCGTCGGCGGCCACCAGGGCCGGCGCGTCCGGGTCGCCGGAGAGCAGGTTCTCCGCGTAGCTCAGCTGCACGTTCGGGAAGAATCTCGCCGCGGCGACGTCCTCCCCCACCCGCACGGGCGCCGCCGAGCCGGAGAAGGCCAGGCCCGACCAGGCCAGGAAGTGCCCCCAGAAGGCAGCGTCGTTCTCCACCGACCAGCGATGCAGCGGCACCGGGTCCGTACCCGGCCGGAAATCCACGCCTGCGTGTTCGGCCAGGTGCGAAAGGAAGTCGGTCAGGCGCGCCCGCGCGCACACCTCGGGCGGCGGCGACGGCAGCAGCAGGCTCATACGCCTCTGTACTGAGGGTGCGCCTCGAGGTAGCGGAGGATCTTGCCCATGCCGTCGAAGTTGGCCGGGCTCAGCGATTGCCGATCGATCTTCAGCTTCAGGCGGTTCTCGAGGAAGAGGACGAGCTGGACGAAGCCCAGGCTGTCCAGGATGCCGTTCTTGAGGAACGACATCTCGTCGTCGCGGATGAGGCCCGCCGCGTCCCCGAAGTGGTAGCGGTCGTCCAGCCAGTCGATGATCAGTTGGCGCAGCGTCATGGCGCGAGAGTGCCGCGCTGCGGCCGGGGCGTCAAACCCCGCGGCGGCGGGCGGCTTCGTCGGCCCCACGCCCGGAAAGGTCGACTTTCGGGCCGACCTGTCGGACGATGCGTCCCATGGAGGGAGGAGAATCGCCGGCGGCGCTGCTGAGCGCCGGCATCGACGCACTGCTTCACGGTCGCCTGGACGAGGCCATCCGGCTCGCCGGCGAGACCATCGAAGCAGCGACGACCCAGATGGTCGCCGACAGTCGCGGTGTATCCTCCGCCCGCGAGTCCCTGGCCCTGCGCGCCCGGGCCGAGTCCCTGCACGGCCGCGCCAAGCTCGAGCGCTTCGACTACCGGGGTGCCCGCGCGGCCCTGACGGCGTCGAAGCAGGACTGGCGCCACCACCCGGACCTCGATCCCCTGGGCGCCGCCGCCACGGAGGCCGCCCTGGCCTCGCTCCACTGGCTCTGCGACGACCCGGACTCCGCCGTGAGCGCGGCCCGCGTCGCGCTGGCCGAGCTGCCGGCGCACCCCTCGCTCACGCAGCGGCAGGACGCCGCACACGTCGTCTGCCACCTGGCGTTCGTCGACATCCCGGGCCGCACCGCGTCCGACATCCGCGAGCAGCTCCTGAGCGCCGTGGACGCGCTGGAGGCCGTGCCGAGCGCCCACCCGCTCGAGCTGGCCAACGTGCGCTTCGTCCTGGCGATGATCGAGCAGCGCCTCGGCCACCACCGCGAGGCCGCGGACCTCTTCGAGTCGGTGCAGGCCACGCGGGCGCGGGTGCTCGGCGTCGAGCACCCCTACGTGGCCTACGCGATGCACGGCGAGGCGCAGACCGCGCTGGACCTGGGCGACCACCAGGCCTGCGGGCGGCTCGCCGAGGCCGCGCTCCACACACTGGTCGGTCGGCTCGGCCCCGACCACCCCAACGTCACGACCTTTCTCCTGACGCGGGGCATGGCGCACCTGCTGGGCGATCGCCCGGACCGCTTCATGCTGGCCCGCGCGGACTTCGAGGATGGCCTGCGCGTGAGCCGGGCGCACTTCGGCAAGGACAGCCCGCAGAACGCGACCGCGTGGCTCATGCTCGGCGTGGCCCACTACGCCGCGGCCGAGGCGCAGCCCGCCGAGGACGCTCTGCGCACCGCCCTGCAGCTCGGTCTGACGCACCCGCGCACCCGCGGCGACGTCGCCGTGACGGCCCTGCGCCACCTGTCCGAGATCTGGCGACTGCAGGAGCGGTACGCCGAGATCCTGCACGCCATCGAGTACGCCGTCGAGGTGTGGACCCGCCACCCGTCGCTCTCGGCGGAGACGGCCGTGCGCTGGGCCCTGCAGGGGTCCGAGGCGGCCCTGGCCGCCGATCAGGCCGGGGCCGCGGGCGCGCTGCTGGACACGGCCTGGCGCCTTTGCGGCGACCCCGAGGCGGTCAACGACGCCCTGCGCGGCGCCGTGGAGCGGACCCGGGCGGCGTTCGTCGAGCTCGCCGAAGCGGCCGACGAGAGCGACGAGGACGACGAGGGCTGACCGCCCGCGACGCTCAGAGGACCTTGTTGGCGTCCTGGGGCTTCTCGGCGGACTGCGAGGCGTCCGCGCGCTCCGTCTTGTTGGTCTTGTCCGTGTCGTCGTCGGCGGCCATCGACTTCTTGAAGTTGCGGATGGCCTGCCCGAAGCCGGCGCCGATGGCCGGCAGACGGTTGTGGCCGAAGACCACGAGCACGATCAGGAGGATCAGCAGGAGCTCGCCGCCACCGGGCATACTGATGGCCTGCTGGAGCGTCGGAACGGTTTCGGGCGACATGGAGGACTCCACTCTCGCCGGCGAGCGGGCCGGCGCGGAAAAGACGATAACGCAGAACGGCCCAGCATAACGCGAGCCGCGAACGCGCGCATTTCGGCCGCATGTGGTTTTTCGATCAAGCGAGATTTTACTCGACTGTGACCGATTCGATGCGATCGCCCACGGTCAAGGCGTCGAGCGCCTCGAAGCCCGATTCCAGGCGCCCGAAGACGGTGTAGCCGCCGTCGAGGTGCGGGTGGCCGTGTGGGTCACGAAGAACTGGCTGCCGCCCGTGTCCTTGCCCGCGAGCGCCATGCCGACTGTGCCGCGGGTGTAGGGCGCGGCGTCGAGCTCGCAGCGGAGCGTGTAGCCGGGGCCACCCCAGCCGTCGCCGCGGGGGTCGCCGCCCTGGGCCACGAAGTCGGGCACCACCCGATGGAAGAGCTGGCCGTCGTAGAACTTGCGGCGCGCGAGGGCGGCGAAGTTGGCCACGGTGCGAGGCGTGGCGTCGCCGCGGAGGGCGATCACGAGCGTGCCCTTGCTGGTCTCGACCCGGGCGCGCGTCGGCAGCGGCCCCTCGGGCAGCGGCGAGGGCGTGCCGGCCCGCGGCGGCGTCTCCGGCGGCGTGAGGCCGAGCGCCTTCGCCGTCGCGCGGGCGG
>CAINDO010000003.1 GCA_903847385.1 uncultured Myxococcales bacterium | reverse complement strand
GCCCACGCCGCCGGTGCCGCCGACGGGCTCGCCGCCCACGCCGCCGGTGCCGCCGACGGGCTCGCCGCCCACGCCACCCGTGGCGCCGCCCGTGGTGCCGCCGGTGTCGCCACCGGTCGTTCCGCCCGTGGTGCCGCCCGTGGTGCCGCCCGTGGTACCGCCGGTCACCTGACCGCCGTTGCCCTCGCCGCCGACGCCCTGGTCGATCTGCTCACCGGCGCCGCCGGCCCCACCGCCGCCGCCGCTACCGCTGTCGGCGCCGCAGCCCGCGGCCAGCACGGCGACCGCGAAAATCCCCCGAAGATTGCCGTTCATTCGATTTTCCGTTCCTGGATGAGACGTGCGCGAGGCACGAAGAGTCGGCGCCCGGCGCCGAGCCGGGCGGAGAGAAGTGAAGCGATGAAACGCGTCGAGCGGAGCCGAGTGGCTCAGCCGGCGAGGAGGCCGGAGATCATCTCGCGCTCCTCGAGGAGCTCGTTGACGCTGGCCTGGACCTTGGCCTTGGCCGTGGCGTCGAGGTCGATGCCCTGGACGATGTGGTACTGGCCGTCGGAGTCCACGGTGCAGGGGAAGGAGCAGATCAGGCCCTCGGGCACGCCGTAGCTGCCGTCGGAGGGGATCGCCATGCTGACCCAGCGGCCGTTCGTGCCGTGGTACCAGTCGCGCATGTGATCGATGGCGGCCCAGGCGGCCGAGGGCGCCGAGGACACGCCCTGGGCGTCGATGATGGCCTTGCCACGCTGGCCGACCGTCTTGAGGAAGCTGTTGTTCAGCCACTCGTGATCGGTGACGACCTCGGAGATCTTCTGGCCGTTGATGCGGCCCTGCGTGTAGTCGGCGTACATCGTGGGCGAGTGGTTGCCCCACACGGCCAGGTGGCCGATGGCGCCGACGGAGACGCCGGCCTTGGCCGCGATCTGGGCGGCGGCGCGGTTCTGGTCGAGGCGCGTCATGGCCGTGAAGTTGGCCTTGGGCACGCGCTTGGCCATCTGGCTGGCGATGTAGGCGTTGGTGTTGCAGGGGTTGCCGACCACGACCACGCGGGCGCTGTCGGCGGCCACCGCGTCGATGGCCTTGCCCTGACCGATGAAGATCTTGCCGTTGTCCTTCAGCAGGTCGGCGCGCTCCATGCCCGGGCCGCGGGGCTTGCTGCCCACGAGGAACAGGGCGTCGGCGTCCTTGAAGGCCACGTTGGCGTCGTCGGAGACGACCACGTCGCGCAGCAGGCCGTACGCGCAGTCGCGCAGCTCCATCTCGACGCCGCGCAGCTTGCCGAGGGCGTCCGGCAGCTCGAGGAGCTGGAGGATGACCGGCGTGTCCTTGCCGAAGACATCACCCGCCGCGATGGGGAAGATGATGCTGGTACCAATGCGACCGGCAGCGCCGGTGACCGCAACGCGAACGGGCTTCTTCGACGACATGGTGTTCTCCTGAGAAAGGGTCCGTGCCCCCCCGGGGGGCTTCCAAAAACCGCGCAGAGTCTACGAATTTGCGCCGACGTGTCCAGCGGTCATCCGGGCGAATCGCCAGACGAGCCCGAAGCCGACGAGCGCGAGACCGAGCGTCAACGCCCACCACATCCCGTGTGGGCCGTAGTCGAGGACGATGCCGAGCCCGACCACGAGCGGCGCCGTGATGCACCAGTGCACCACGACGTTGATCCACATGGCCGCGCGCGTGTCCCCCGCGCCCCGCAAAGCCCCCCCGCCGACGGCCTGCAGACCGTCGAAGATCTGGAAGGCCGCGGCGACGGCGAGCAGGCCCACGGCGGCGTCGACGACCTCGGGCGGCTCGACCATCAGGCCGGCCAGGACCCGCGGGATCGTGAGGAATACTGCGGCCGAGACGCTCATCACGCCCATGCCGAGCGCCAGGGCCGTGAAGCCCGCGCGCCGCGCCGCGCGCCAGTCGCCGGCGCCGACCTCGTGCCCCACCCGGACCGCGGCCGCCTGGCTCAGACCGAGGCAGATGCAGAACGTGAACGACGCGAGCTGGATGGCCACGTTGTGGGCCGCCGTCCAGACCGCGCCGAAGTGGCCCATGAGCATCTGCGTCGAGGCGAAGACCCCGACCTCGGCCAGGAACTGGAACCCGACCGGCAAGCCGAGGCGCACCAGCTCCTTGACGCCGGTCAAGCTCGCCGGGCCGGCGCCCTCGGGCACGGGCTCCCCGCGGGTGGCCAGCCAGAGGACCGCGAGCTGCACGAACATGCCGAGCGTGCAGGCCAGTCCGGCCCCCATGACCCCCAGGCCCTCACCGAAGCCGATGGCCGGCAGCCCGAGCGTCTCGAGGCCGGCGTCGCCGTGCACCAGCAGCCAGGCCGCGGGCAGGTTCACCACGTTGCCCACGATCATGGCCGCCAGCGAGGGCCGAACCCGCCCGAGCGCCTGCAGATAGCTGCGGGCGACGATGAAGAGCAGGAACGGCAGCATCGAGGGTGCCCGCGTCCACAGGTAGCGCAGCGTGGCCGCCTGCACGTCCTCGCCGACGCCCATGAGCGGCAGGCAGGCGTAAAGCGCGAAACACGCCGCGCCGAAGGGCACGGAGAGCACCGTCGCCAGCGCGATCGCGTCGCGGTAGTGGCGCCGCGCATCGCCCAGACGGCCCGCCCCCACGGCCTGCGCGGCCAGGGGATCGAGCCCGAGGACCGTGCCCAGCGCCAGGATCGACGTCAGGAAGAAGATCGCCGTGCCCATGCCGTTGGCGGCGATTTCGACGGGGCCGAGGCGCCCGACGACCGCCGTGTCCACCAGGGACATGAGCTGACTGCCTGCGGAGGCGCCGACCAGCGGCAGGGCCAGCGAGACGGTGCGGCTCAGCTCGGCGCGGGCCTCGGTCGGGAGTATCGGCATGGGCGGCGCACTCTGCCGACCCGCCCGGAGTCATGTCAATCGCCGTGGCCGCGCGTTCAGGGGCAATCGGGGAGGCGCAGGTCCGCCACGACGCGGCCGGCGTGGATCTTTTCGACCGTCGGCGCCTCACCGCAGGTGGCGAGCTTCACCGTGCCGCCGTTGCGCTCGCTGGCGGAGCCGCGTGCGTCGATGGCGCCGATCAGGGACAGCGTCGGCGCCATGAGCAGCACGCCGCCGCCGCCGCCGCCGCCGCCGCGACCGCCCGCCGGCGGCGCCTGGAGCCCAGGGTCCGCGTTGCAGGTCATGTCG
>CAINDO010000002.1 GCA_903847385.1 uncultured Myxococcales bacterium | reverse complement strand
TGGCGCCGCCGGCGGCGTCGCCGCGCCGGATGGTCGCCCGCGTGGTGGGGGTCTTGGGTGTGCTCGCCGCCGCCGTGCTGCTGGCCGTCGGGGTGGGCGGACCCAAATCGCACCCGGACTTCGACTGGGTCGCCGGCTTCCGGGCCGAGCCCCTCGTCGGCGGGGTGCAGGGCGTCCGCACCAACCCCGATACGCTGCCCGAGAGCGTGGACTTCCGCGCCGAGAGCAACCTGACGTGGGTCATCCGCGCCCACGACGCGGCCCCGGCGTCGGTCGTGACCGTGTTCGTCGGCCCGGCCACGGGCGCGCTCCGTCGCGTGGACGTGGCGCCGACGCGCGGCGACGACGGCACGCTCGCGCTCATCGCGCCGGCCAGGGAGCTCCTCGGGCCCGCCCCGGGCGAGAAGCTGCTCGTGGTGGCCGTGGGCCCCGCGGCCATCGACCTCGAGGGCAAGACGTCGGCCGACCTGGAGGGCGCGGTGGACGCCGACGAAGGTGTGCTCTTCCGAAAGACGCTGACCTATTCCCTGAGGGGTCCGACCACGCCGTGATCTCCCTCGCGCTCGCCTTTCTGGGTCATCTGGCCGCGCTCGGCGCTGCCCCCGTCGCGGGGGGCGACGCCGAGCTCGCGCTCATCGCGCAGGCCATGCGGGGCGTGCCCGCGGCGGTGCGCGTGCTCACGCGCCGCCTCGCGCCGGTGATCCAGGCCCGGGTGATGCGGGTGCTGCGGCGCCTCACGCCCGCCCACATGGGGGACGCCGACGACGTGGTGCAGAAGGTCTGGCTCGCGCTGCTGAAGGACACCGGGCGGCAGTTCCTGGCCTTCGACGCGGCCCGGGGCATCTCGCTCGAGGCCTACGTGGGCATGATCGCCGAGCGCGAGGTGCGCAACCACGTGCAGCACGAGCTCGCCGGCATCCGTCGACCGGCCGACGGCCTCGCGCCGCTCGACGAGGCGACCGAGGTCCCCAGCGGCACGCCGAGCCCCGAGGGTGAGGTCGTGCAGAACGACCTGGTCGCCCGGCTGGACGCCCACCTGCTCGCCGCGCTGCCCCCGCGGGGTCAGCTCGTGTACCGCCTGATCTACGCGGACGGACGCACGACGGACGAGGCCGCGGCCATGCTCGGCTGCCAGGTGCAGGTCATCTACAACTGGCAGCACCGCGTGCGGACGCTCTGCCGCGAGTTCCTGGCCGCAAACGGCTGATCGCCGGGACTACTGGAGCGTGACCAGGCGGGCCTCGCCGGGCACGCCCCGCGGATCGAGGGCGAAGAGCATGTGCGGCCCGGGCACCGCCGCCATGGGGTCTGCGGGCGGCGTGAGCCGGTACCGGCCGCCGCCGAGCGCCTCGGTCACGAGAGTCACGTGCCGCTGGTCCGTGTCGCGGCCGAGGGACACCGCGCCCAGGCGTACGAGCACGAACCGCGCGACGCCGAGGGGGGCGTCGGCCGCGACCTCGAAGGGCAGCCCGCGGTTGGCGAACGCCGGGGCCTCGGTGAGCACCGGCCGCGGCCCGGCACCGAAGTACCACGGCCGATAGCGCTCCGCCGCGCCCTCGCCGGCCACGAGGACGTCTCCGGCGGGCAGGAGCAGCGCCCAGTCGCCGGGGCCGTGGACACCGGCGAGCGCGCCGACGTTCGAGAAGCGGCCGCTGCGCGGGTCGTAGCGCTCCACCGGGGCCGGCGCGTCGGTGACGCCGCCGAGGGCCAGCACGGCGCCGCCCGGGAGCATGACCAGGGCCGCGGCCCGCCGGGGCGTGTCGAGCGGACCCGTCGGCGACCACTCGGCGCCGGCGGGGTCGAAGCGGGCCGCCTCGACGCCCGGGGGCTCGCCGCCGCCCGCGACGAGCACTTGCCCCGACTCCAGCAGCGCACGCGCACCGCCGGGGGCGGTGGCGGGAAAGGGCGGCGAGAACGTGAAGTCGCCCGTGCGCAGGTTGCCCCGCAGGCCGCCGGCGTCGTCCATCAGGAGCAGATCGCCGCCGGCCACCACGGCGCCCCACAGGCCCGCGCGCAGGCTCTCCCGCGGCGCGGGGAAGGGCAGGCTCCAGGCGTCGAAGTCCGGGTCGTAGAGGTCGGCGCGCCACGTCGGCGCGTCCGGGGGCAGCGCGGTCGTGCCGCCGGCGATGGCCACCTGCCCGCGCGGGAGCACGAGCGCCGTGGCGCCCGTGCGCGGCCCGCCGGAGAGCGGCGCGAGGGGCGTCCAGCCGGGCAGCGCCAGGTCGAAGGCCTGCACCGTCTCGTGGCCGGTCTGCAGCGGGTTGCCGTCGAGGTCGAAGACCAGGGGGGCGTCGCCGCCGACGGCGAGCAGGCGCGTATCGGCGAGCTGGGCCAGGGCGGCGCCGCGCAGGGGCGCCACGGGCGGGAAGGCGGCGAGCATGTCGTCCGCAGGCGACCACACGAGCGTGGTGGGGTCGTCCGGGCCAGCCTCGAGCAGGAGCACTCGGCCATCGGCGAGGAGGGCGCCGCCGGGGGCGCCGGTCGGGAGCGCGGGCACGG
>CAINDO010000001.1 GCA_903847385.1 uncultured Myxococcales bacterium | reverse complement strand
GCTCCCGCCCACGCTCGACGCCGCGCTCCCGCTCGACGCCGCGCCAACCCCCGACGCCGCGCTCCCCGACGCCGCACTGCCCGACGCCGCGCTCCCGGACGCCGCGCCACCGCCCGCCTGTCCGCACGGCCCGCCCGGCGGCTTCGAACACTGCGACGGCCTCGACGACGACTGCGACGGCGTCGCCGACGAGGGCTGCGAGGACCCGCTCCACGGCCTGCGCTGGGCACCGCTGCGTCGCGCGCCGGGCCTGGACGGCGCCTGCCCACCCGACCTGATCGCTCGAGGCGCGGCGGCCTGCACACCCGCGGGCCTGAGCCTGCCCCCCGCGGCGGTGGCCGACTGGTTCCGCTTCCGGCAGTCGCCCGGCTTCGGCGCCGCGCCGCACCTGGCGCTCCCCGTCCCCGCGGTCGGCGACTTCCACATGTCCGCCCGGGTGCGCGTGGACGCGCTCGGCCCCGCGGCGGCCCCAGGCAGCGCCTTCGCCTACCTGGGCCTGCTCTTCGACGACGAGGCGCCGGCGGGCGGCTTCCCCGGCAGCATCGCGGGGCTCACGTTCCCGCCGGACGAGCTGCCGCGCTTCTACTACCGCGGCACGCCGAGCAGCGGCGGCGGCCGGGAGACGGTGCGCCTCGGCGTGTGGCACGACCTGAGCGTGGAGCGCGTGGGCGCGCTGCTGATCACACGCCTGGACGGCGCCTACGCGGGCCACGCGCAGAGCCCCGGCGAGCTGGCCGATGGCGCCGACGGCCGCCACGGCGCGCTCACGGGCGTGCTGGCGGCCTGTGTCGACTGCACGGCCACGATGGCCGACCTCGTCGTCGAGGTGCCGGAGAACGTCGTCGAGCCGGTGGCGCGGCCGGCCTGCGACAACCGCGTGCGCAACGCCGACTTCGCCGAGGGCCTGGCGTTCGGGTCGCCCGTGCCGCCGGACGTCCTCGCCGGCCCGTGCTGCGCGGCCCCGACGGCGGCGGAGTTCCGCGCCTCGCTCGACGCCGTGCGGCCCGAGGCCGGCGCCTTGCGCTTCGAACCGCCGCCGGTGAACCGCGCGCCGACGCTGTTCCGGCACCCGATGGCGCACCTGCCGCCGGGCGCGGCGGCGCTGAGCCTGACCGCCCGCACGGACTCGCCGGCCCGCCTGGAGGCGCTCCTCACGGGCTGCACGCCCGCAACGGTGACCTTCGAGCTCGCGGCGGGCGAGGCCCGCGTGAGCGCCCCGGTCGACTGCGCGGCCGGGGGCGCCGGCGTGGTCGATCTGCGCGTTCTGCAGGCGGCGGGGCCGGTCTTCGTCGACGACCTGCAGCTCGCGGGCGCCGCGACGGGCGACACCTTCTGCCGGTCCTGGCGGGACGCGCCCGAGGCCGTCCGGCCCGTGTTCACGATGGTGGAACCAGATCCCGTTTTCGAGATCACCCCCGACGCGCCGGCGCTGTGGGCCGCGACGACGGGTCTTTTGCGGGTCGACGTCGACCCGGCGGGCGTCACGCTCACCCTCTGGGCGCCGCCGGGCGCGCTCACCGGCCTGCGCGCGACGCTCACGCCGGAGGACCGGGCGCGGGGCGTGGCGCTGGACCTCGACGACGCAGATGCTTGCTCCGCCTGCGGGCCGTCCGGCGAGGACACCTTCGAGTGGCGCGTGCCCGCCGCGCGGCTGCGCCCGGACGCCGCGGCGCCGCGCGTGTTCTCGCTCGCGCTGGAGACGCCCGCCGGTCGCGAGAGCGCCACGCTCGTGCTGCCGGGCGACGCGCTGGAGACACCCCCGCCGCCGGACTCTGCAAGCTGGCCCGCGCCCCCGTGGGCGGAGGCCGTGCGCATCTACACGCTGCACTCGAAGCGCCTGGGGCCGGGGGTGGGCGACATCGTGGGCGCCTCGCACTTCGCGATGTTCCGCGACCTGGGCCTGGGCGGCGTGGGCCTCGTGAACCCGCACCAGAACGAGATGCCGGCGCTCGTCGCGCAGGCCGGCGCCGCGGGCCTCTCCGTGGACCTGCAGACCTTCTTCGGCACGGCGTTCTGGCGGGACGACGCCGACCGGGCGGCCTACTTCACCTGGGCGCGGGGCGTGGCCGCGGCCGTCGCCGCGTGTCCGGACTGCCCGGCGCCGCACTGGAACTTCATCGACGAGCCGGACGTGCGCCCCCTGGCGGCCTGCACCCGCGATCTGTCGACCCACGGGCCGGACCTGCCCGGCCCGCTCGTGCCGGCGCTCTTGGACGCCGCCGCGGCGGTCGGCTGCGCGCCCCCCTGCGACGCCGCCCGCGCCCGCGCCGCCTGCCACGCCGGTTTCCCCGCGGCGCTCGACGCCCTGGCGACGGACCTGCGCGCGGAGATCGGCCCGGGCGCCCGCCTCGGCGTGAACGTGACGGGCGACGGGGGCCTGAGCCTGCTCGAGGGCTTCGGCGACGCGCTGGACACGCTCTCACTCACGAACAACTGGGTCGGGCGCGAGGCCCCGTGGCGCCTGCCGCTCGTGTCCATCGAGCGGCGCGCGGCGGCCCCCTCCGGCGTGCCCATCGCCGCCTACGGACAGATCTCCGGCCCCGCCCCCGGCTTCTACACGCGCGGCGGCCCGGGTGCCTCGCCCTACGCCGGCAACGCGCTCCTGCAGGTGGCCGCGGGCGCGGTGATGCTGCGCGACTTCGTGTGGCCGCCGCACGACGCCGCGACGCTCGACGCGATGGGCGCCGTGAACACCCTGCTCGCCGACCTCGCCCCGGTCGTGCCGCAGGGGCGCCTGGCGCCGGGGCCTCCGACGTCGCACCCGGATCTGTTGGCCCTCGCGTTCCGCGACGCCGGGCAGACGGTGCTCATCGTGGCCCACGGCGCGGCCCGCACGCGTGTCGGCGCGGTGGACGTTCGCGGCCTGCTGCCCGACGGCCCGCTGGAGCTCGTGTTCCCCGTGCCGGCCGGCGTGGGGGCCGCGCCCGGGGTGGTCGACGGCGTGCTCCGGGACGCCTGGGGGGCCTTCTCGGCGCGGGTCTACCGCCGCCGCTGACGCGATTCCGACCTGCGTCAAATCAAGAAATGATGCAGTGCGTCACTTGACATTCGCCTCACGCGCAACGATTTTGAGCGGGCGATGGTGCGTTGCACAAAAGGCGCGACGCCCCCTCGAACATTCAACCGTGATGTGAGGTTCTGAGATGGAACTCGACAAGAGCGTGGCGGTCGTCACCGGTGGCGCGAGCGGCATCGGCGAGTCGGTGGCCAAGACCCTGGCGGCCCGCGGTGCCCGCGTGGTCATCGGCGACATGGATCTGAAGGGCCTGGAGCGCGTGGCCGGCGAGATCACCGCGGCCGGTGGCCAGGTGGCCTACGCCAAGTGCAACGTCACCAGCGACGAGCAGGTGGCCGACCTGATGGATCTCGCCATCGCCCGCTTCGGTGCGGTGAACATCTGCGTCGCCTCGGCCGGCATCATCAAAGATGGCCTGATGCTCAACACCGACAAGGAGACGGGCAAGGTCAAGAAGGCGATGACGACGGAGCAGTTCAAGGCCGTCATCGACGTGAACCTGGTCGGAGCCTTCGTCACGCTGCGCGAGGCCGCGCTGCGCATGGTGAACAACGGCTGGCCCGGCGTGCTGATCCCGATCTCCTCGGTGAACAAGAGCGGTCAGACCGGCCAGCTCAACTACTCGTCCGCCAAGGCCGCCCTGGCGCTCTGGCCCAAGATCATCGTGGGCGAGTTCCAGATGAAGGGCATCCAGAACATCCGGTGTGTGGCCATCGCCCCGGGCTACGTCGGCACGCCGATGGTCCGCGGCATGAACCAGGACGCGCTCGCCGGCCTGCTGAAAGGCGTGCACATCGGCCGCCTGATCGAGCCCGAGGAGATCGCCAACTCGATCGCCTTCGTCGTCGAGAACGACTCCATGGACGCGACCTGCCTGGAGATCACCGGCGGTCTCATCGCCAACGGCCTGGCCAAGTAGCCCGAGGAAAGAAGGTCAAACACATGAGCAACGTCAGCATCGTCGGCGCGAACAACACCAAGTTCGGGGCCCTCGTCGACGTGAAGGACATGATCTCCTTCAAGAAGAAGACGGACACCCACTCGTTCTACGACCTGATCATCGACGCCGGCCGCGGGGCCATCGCCGACTCCGGGCTCGAGGCCAAGGACATCGACGCCGTGTGGATCGGCTCGTGTTCGCCCTCGCGGTTCGTGAATCAGGAGCACGTGGCGCCCATCGCCGTGGGCATCGACCCCTCGCTGCGCTTCAAGCCCATGACCCGGACCGAGGCCGCCTGCGCGTCGTCGTCCGTGGCCATCTACGACGCGACCTACGCCATCGAGGCCGGGCGCTTCCGCAACGTGCTGGTCATCGGCGTGGAGAAGATGAGCCTGCTGGACACCCCGGGGGTCACGGCGGCCCTGGCCGGCAGCTCCTACTACCCCGAAGAGGGCGGGCAGGGCGCGACCTTCCCCAGCCTCTTCGCCGAGCTCGCGAAGGCCTACGCCGCGCACTACAAGTTCCCCGAGAACGAGCTGCGCACCATGCTCGCCCACGTCGCGGCCCTGAACTACCGCAACGCGGCCAAGAATCCGCTGGCGCACGTGCAGAACGGCCCGGCCACGGCCGAGGCCATCCTGGGCCTGCCCGACAGCGGCAAGGGCTCGAACATGATGGTCGCCGCGCCCCTGCGCCTGCATGACTGCTCGCTGGTGAGCGACGGCGCCGCCGCCGTGGTCCTCACGCGCACGGACATCGCACGCAGCACGAAGAAGAAGGTCGTCGAGATCGCCGGCATCGGCCACTCCGCCGAGTACCTGCCGCTCTCCAAGCGCGAGCACAAGTACGTGCTCGAGGCCGGCAAGGACGCCGTGGGCAAGGCGTTCAAAGAAGCCGGCATCACCGTGGCGGACGTCGACATCGCCGAGGTGCACGACTGCTTCACCATCGCGCAGCTCATGCTGACCGAGGCGCTCGGGCTGTCCGAGGACGGCAAGGCCGGCATGGACTACATGGCCGGCCGCTTCACCGCGGACGACGACCAGACCTGCGTGAACCTGTCCGGCGGTCTGAAGGCCAAGGGGCACCCCGTCGGCGCCACGGGCGCGTCCATGCACGCGCTCGTGTACAAGCAGCTCATGGGCGAGCCCATCGGCCTGGCGCCCACGAAGATCACGCCGGAGATCGGCGTGACCTTCAACGTCGGCGGCTCGGCCGTGACGAATGCCGTGAGCGTTCTGCGCCGCGTGCAGTAGTCTCCCCGGCCCGGCGGCGCTCGTCGTTCCCATACCCCCGCCGGGCCGAGGTTCCATGACCGATTTCGCGCCCGAATCGCCGCTCGTCGTCGGCGTTCTCCTCTTCGAAGGGGTCGAACTGCTCGACTTCGCCGGCCCCGCCGAGGTGTTCATCGTGGCGGGCGAGGGGCGTCTGTTCCGCGTCGTCACGCTGTCCGCCGGCCCCGAGCGCACGCTGCGCACCATGGGCGGCGTGCAGATCACGGCCGATCACGGCCTGGCGGACGCGCCGCCGCTGGACGTGCTCGTGCTGCCCGGCGGCGACATGGACAACGTGGACGCCGCCGCCATCGGCTGGGTGACCGAGGCCGCCGCAAAGGCCCAGATCACGATGTCCGTGTGTATGGGCGCGCTCCTGGCCGCCCGCGCCGGCCTGCTCGAGGACGTGGACGCCACGACGCACCACTGGGGTCTGGAGCGCCTGCAGAAGCACGCGCCGCGCGCCCGCGTCGTCACCGGGAAGCGGTTCGTGGACGCCGGCCGCATCGTGACGACCGCGGGCGTGACGGCCGGCATCGACGGCGCCCTGCACGTGGTCGCGCGCCTGTGCGGCGCGGATGCGGCGCAGTGGACCGCATCCGAGTGGATGGAGCACCCGCAGGGCTGAGCTCCGCGTGAGCCCGGTCAATTGACGGCGTGGCGGGCGCGGGCGTCTATGGTCGCCATCAAAACCCGACACTCGCTCAGCCTGCTGACCATGTCTCCCCTGGCCCTCGCCGCGATGGGGGCCGCGCCCTACGAGGCGCCCACGCTCGGCGCGCCGGGCTCCCCCGTGATCGACGGCGCGAACACCGCCGGCGAGTGGGGCCCCGAGCACGTGGTCTACCGGGGCCTGGCCAACGACGATCCGCGCACGCTGGGCGACAACTGGACGCTCCACGAGACACCCTGGGATCTCACGCATCTGTACGCCGCCTGGGACGACGACGCGCTGACGCTCGCGTGGCAGTACGTGGACGTGACGGACGTGGTGGATCCGGCGAACGCCGGCTCCGCGGGCGGCACCTCGCCGCGACAGATGGACCTGGTGCAGTGGCTGGCGCTGGACACGCGGGCCGGCGAGGGCGCGCCGTTGGACATGTGGGGCAAGAACGGCGGCGACCCCTACTGGACGGGCGCGGACCTGCCGGACCACCAGCTCTACGTCGCGTCCAATCTGTGGCAGGGCTACCTGTCGACGGCCGTCGACGGTGTGTTCCCCGTGGACGACGGCGGCGTGCACTACTTCGCGCTCGAGGGCGCCGGGGTCGAGGTCGCCGTGGCCGCGGGCTTCGCGGGGGACACGCTGCCGGGCGTGGACGACGCCGACCACGCGCTGGACGAGGCCGCGCAGCGCGACTACCTGGCCCTGGGGCACGACACGGCGCGGGACACGTTCTACGAGATGCGCATCCCGCTGGCGGCGCTGGGGTCCGACCGCGCGACGCTCGAGGCGAACGGGCTCGGCGTGATGCTCGGGCAGGGCGAGGGCTCGTGCCTGGACACCCTGCCCCACGACCCGGCCACGCTGGACACGCCGGGCACGAGCCCGAGCAACTCGCCGCTGGAGTGGGGCGATGTCGACCACTTCACCGTGCCGTTCGCGCGGGTGGCCCGGGCCGCAGGCGAGGGGCCGCCGCCCGTCGAGCCGGTCGACGCCGGCACCGTGGACGCGGGCCCGGTGGGGCCACCCGCGGACGCCGCCGCGAGCGCCGGCGACGTGGGGCCCGTGGACCCCGGGCGGCCGGACGCCACTGAGGTCGCCCCGACCGCGGACGCCGGCGACGCGCCTCCCGTGACCCGAGCGGACGCCACGACGGGGGGGCTCCCGCCCGCGCAGGACGCCGGCGCGTCCGGCGGTGGCGCCCGGGAGGACGACGCGGGGGTGAACGCTTCCGCCGACACGTCGAGCGGCGGCGACTCGGGGTGTTCGAGCGCGCCCGGTCGGGGTCGGGGTCCGTTTTGCTGGGCGGCGCTCGCGCTCTGCGTCCTGGGTTTCCGCCGGGGTCGGCGCACCCCGGGGCGTGAGACCTCGCGGACCCGGTCGACGGACCCCAGCGAGGGCTGATCCGGGCCTGCCGCAACGGCGGGCGCTTCGGCACGGTCGGTGCAAAGCACGCCCCGTATGAAGAAGCTCCCCGCGCTCGCCCTTCGCCTCGCCGTCGCCGCCGTGCTCTCGTCCGGCTGCGGCGACGCCTCCCTGGAGACCTCCGCCGGTGGCTACGAGGCCGCCGCGGGCGGTTCCGCCGCGCCGGCCGCGCCCGAGGTCCCGGACATCGAGACCGGCGATCCCACCGTCAAGACGCCCGGCGCCGAGGCCGCGAACGACGCCCCCACGCCCGAGGCCCTGCCCCCGGACGCGGACGATCCGCCCGAGGGCGGCGGCGCCGAGGTCGCCCTCGAGGACGACGGCAGCGATCCCGAGGCCGGCGCGGACGAGATCGCGCTGAAGTCCGACGAGTGCGACCGCTCGCGCTACAACTGCAAGCTGCCGGCGGCGCGGCGCGACCGGAACCGCATCTTCAACGACGCCGGCGGCAGCTACGATTGGCCGCTCCGCGACGGGCCGCGGCCCGCGCTCTTGAACGGCGCCGGCGGCGAGCGCGGCAAGGTCGGCCGCAGCTACGTGCGCGTGAACTACGGCTTCCGGCGCGTGTTCGATGGCGCGCCGTACATCTATGCCTTCGCCACGCCCCTCAACACGGACATCGTGGCCTCGGGCTGGGTGGTCGAGTCGTCGCTGGTGCACGGCCCGATCCGGCGCATGCCCACGCTGCGGCTCACGGACCCCGGCCAGGGCGACTACGAGGCCACGTGGAGCGTCACGGGCGGCACGCCCGAGAACTACCCGGACTGGAAGGTCAGCGCCGACTTCAACGGCGTCGACCGCAACGCCACGGACTACCTGCGCCGCCCGGGCAACGTGGTGAACCTGCTCTACAACCTGCCCGGCTCCGGTGGCGTGTCGCTGGATACGTATCCCATCGGCGACGACGTGACCTTCAAGCGCAGCAAGGGCGTGCGGCAGCTCATCTCGCCGCTGTACCGCCGGAATACGCATACGCGCCTGGGTGAGCTGCACTTCATCTACGGCCACATCGGCGGGCGCTACGGCTGGATCGCCCGGGAGGCGCTCACGCTGCGCGCCGGGCCGGAGCCAGAGCCCGAGCCCGAGGTCTCGCCGGAGCCCGCGCCCGAGGCCGCGCCCGAGGCCCCGCCTGCGGCCGAGGCGCCCCCGCCGCCCGCGTGTTACGTGCGCTGCTGCGATGGCTCCCTGCAGGGGCCGCAGCCCACGGAGAGCGCCGCTGCCTGCCACGACTGGTCCCAGGGCGCCTGCGACGCCCACGACCACGTGCAGCGCTCCGAGCGCGAAGGCCAGACCGTCTGGGAGCGCCCCCGCGCCTGCTGGGCCAAGTGCCGGGCCCGCGACGCCTACCACGACCTGGAGTGGGTGCAGGAGGGCTGCACCGAGGCCGCCCGCGATTGGTGTGGCGAGTCCGGCCGCGGCGGCCTGGAAGACGCCGCCTGGAGTCAGTGCCAGCCCTGAGCAGAATGGGCGTACACTGCCCGCGATGAAGATCGGCCGTGGCGCGACGCTGACCGCGCTCTGTCTGCACCTGCTGCCCGGCTGCGGGGACGACGAGCGTTGCCCCGACGCCTGGGGCGATCGACCCCTGGCGCTGCGGACGGGCGAGCGCTGCGACCCTTCGGCGTTCGAGGCGTGCAGCGACGACCCGCAGTCCGATCCCTGGTTCTACGCGTGCGTGTCGGGCCGCCTCGAAGCCCTGCGCAATGGCCTCGACCAGACGCTGCGGTGTGTCGTCGACGAGACGGGCGCGGTGGGCACGTTCGGCTTCTATCGCGACCTGAAGGCTGGCGAGTGCTACACGCCCGAGGGTTCGGTCGTCGGGCCCTCGACGGGCGCCGAGTGTGACGGCGAGGGGTCGACCCATTGCGCCGCGGACCCGGTGTCGGACCCGTGGTTCTACGTGTGCCGGGACGGCGCGCTGCAGGTCTTCGACCACGCGTCGTTCCGCGGCGCAGCGCGCTGCGTGGTCGGTCCGGAAGGCGCTCCGGTCGTCCGGTACGGCGGCTGAGCGGCGCCCCTCCAAGCGAGGCGGGCGGTCGTGTTAGGGTTTCGCGCGATGAAGATCGCTCTGCGCCCCGAGCCGTTCCTCTCTGCCTTTCTGCTCCTGGCCGCGCCCGCCCTCGGGCACGCCGACCCGCTGCCCGAGATCGCCCACGGCGTGACCTTCGAGCCCCTGCCCGAGTTCGACGCGCTGCTCGGCGACCGGCTTCGGCCCGGGTTCGTCGACGCATCGGGCCGGGCCTTCGCGGTGTCCAACCCGGGGGGCACGGAGGGCACGTCCGCCGCGCTCTGCCTCGAGTCGCGCACGCCGGGCGCGCAGCCTGTGCGCATCTCGCCGCCGGATGCGCTGCCCTCGGCGGCGGTGACGCTGGCGGTGAGCGACGACGGCACGGACGTGCGCCTGATCACCCACGCCGACCAGGCGCCGGGGGCCTGGGCGATCTGGCGCATCGCCTGCGACGGCACCGTGAGCGACGGCCGCACCTTCAGCGTACCCCCGGACGACCCGGTCGGTCCTCCCGGATTCGAGACGGCGCGTCTCGTCAACGAAACGCTCGTCTACCGAACCGCCCGCGGGCTCGCGCACGTGGACCTGGCGGTCGAGGGGGCACGACCGACGCTGGACGTGAACCTGGAGACGCTGAGCCTCGCGAACTGCACGAACCTTGCGACCGGCGACCTCGTCTGCGGGTCCACGAGCCCCGACGGGACATCGATCGTGCGCATCGGCGCGGATGGCGCGGTGTCGACGCTCGTCGGCCCGCGCGGCATCGGGGCGCACAACGGCGGCCCCATGGTGCTGGACCGCGCCCGCGACCTGCTGTTCCTCCCGAGCTTCGCGCGCAACGTCGAGGGGGAGGTGAAGCCGGTGTTCGGGGCGCTGCGGCTCTCGGACTTCGCGTTCGGCGAGATGGCGGTCAACGCCGATTGGCCACCGGTGATGTCGCTCAACGAGACGCTCTTCTCGTCCAGCGAACTTCTGGTGGTGGCCTACGACCGCGAGTCTCGGCCGCACGTGGGGCGCATCGTCTACGACGAGGGCCAGGTGGACCTGGACCGGGACACGCTCACGGCCACCCGGGAGCTCGAGCTCGGCACGAGCGACTGGGCGCTGGACTCGGACGCGGACGGCGTGGACGACGGGGTGGAGCTCGGGCTCTTCGAGACCTCACCCACGGACGCGGCGAGCCGGCCGCCGGCGGTCCAGATGGCCTGGCGTTGGGGGCCCTCGACCCGGCTCGACCTGGAGCGGCGCACCGAGGCCGTGTTCCAGCCGCAGCGCCGCTACCCCGGCGTGCCGGCCTACTGCGAGTATACGCCGGACGGCCTGAACCTGGACTGCTCGGACCTCGGCGCCGAGGACCCGGTGCCAGCGCAGGTCCGCTTCGACACGGTCGACCTGCCGACGCCCGACTTTCAGACGCGCTTCCGCCGCCACACCGGCCCCGACGCGCGCTTCCTCGACGGCTTCGAGCGGTACGCCCTCGATGCGGCGACGCCGAGCGCGCTCTTCCCGTTCTCTGAACCGGGCGTCGCCACGGTGAACTCCATCGTGGCCGTGTCGGCGGATACGCTGTACCTCACGGCGGCCGTCGGGCCGACGGGCGCGCTGCGGCTGTGGCGCCTGACCGCGGACGGGTCGGTGGAGCTCGATGTCGGCAGCGGCTGCCCGCTGGCACCCGCGGACCCCGCGTGCACGCTGCGGTACGCGCCGGGGCGGGTGACGAACGCCGAGCTCGTCGGCGTGGACGCGGAGCGCGGGGCGGCGTTCCTCCGCGTCGAGACCAACTACACCAGCTACCTGGGCCTGCTCGCCGGGGACGGCGTGCGCCCGCTGCGCGACCTGGGCTGGTCGGGGCGCGGCGCGCGTATGGTCGCGCCGAGCCCGTTCGTCGACGAGATCTTCATCTCGGATCCTGGACACGGCTTCTCGGGCGGTCGCCGCCTGGGCGCCGACTGGGCCGGCGAGCGGTTCCTCGTCCAGAGCGTGGGGACCGGCGGTGTGGCGCCCTACGCGGCGGGCTTCGGCGACGACGTGATGACCGCCTGGCTCGTGGACGACGCGCAGGCCGGCCCCGGGGGCGGCTGCGTCAGCATCGGCGGCCTGCGGGCCTGCGACATCGCACCCACCGGGGCCACCGCCGGCCCGAAGCGCGTGCCCCACGAGATCGCGCTGGTCTGGCAGCCCATGGACGAGGCGCTGACCCCCGGCGAGGTGCTCTTTGGCGGTTGGGCGGACGGCTTCGACGAGGCGACCGGCGCCCAGAGGCCGCCGCGCTGGGCCCTGTGGAAGATGGCCCGGGGCGGCGCCATCACACCCTGGTTCGACGCCGCGCAGTTCGACGCGCTGGTGCAGGACCCGGCCGTGCGCGCGGAACTGGCGGCGAAACCCCTCGACCACGTGGACAGCCTCGCCGTCGCCTCCGGTGGACTGAAGTTTTGTTTCGTCGAGCGAACGAATGCCCGCGGCTGGGAGGTCACGCTCGATCCCGAGCGCCGCGTGCCCGTGGCGGTCGCGCCGTTCCCCGCGGAGAAGGTCGGCTCCGCCGGCACGCCGCTCGCGTGCGCCTACGACGAGAGCGACCGGCTGGCCATCATCGGCGGGATGGGGCTCGTCGTCGGCGACGACGCGCGCATCGAACACGGGCTGGGCGGCGGCGTGAAGGGCCTGCTGCGCGCCGGCGCGCAGTGGCTCGCCTGGGGCGCGCCGGGCGGGGCGCAGTGCCTGCGCGACGACGGGGCGAGGGGCGGCCGCGCCGACGTCGCCGCCGTGACCCTGCTGCCGTTCCTGCCCGACCACGTGGCCTTTATCGCCCCCGGCTCCCGGGCGCGCCCCGCCGCCGGGGCCGTGACGGCCGTCGCGACCATCGACCAGTTCTGCGATGGCTCGACGGTCGTCGAGTCACTCGAAGAGCCCGAGGGCATCAACCTGTGGGACTACCTGCAGCAGGTCTACGTGCACGTGACCTACCGGCGGTCGGACGTCGTCGACGCCAGCCTCGTGGCCCGCCCTGACGGGTCGTTCCTGCTCGCCGGCTGGAACCGGACGCAGGAGGGCGGCCTGGCCGCGACGGAGCTGTGGGGACCCGAGTTCACCTACTTCTTCGAGCCGGCGTGGCGGCCCTACGACCCGGCGCGGCGCATCGCGGCGCTCGACCCGCTGCGCCGCGAGCGCCTGCGCTACAGCATCATCGCCGGCCCCCGCGCGAGCCCGCAGGAGCGCACGGCCGAGGCGCCCGACCACAAGCCCGGCGCGCTCGCGCTGGTGCCCGGCGCGCCCGCCGACGCCGACTGGGGCCACGTGTTCGCCGACACGGCGTGGTCGCCCGAGGGCGGCTGGCCCGCG